>DASRRO010000077.1:0-7029 GCA_035656855.1 Acidobacteriaceae bacterium
GGCCAGGTCCACTGGGCGTCCGACGCAGATGAGGCTAATCAGATCATCGCTGGCCTGGTCCGGCAATACGGCAGCAACGAGGTCATCAAGATCAAGACGATGACCACCGACGAAACCGGTCTGAATGAGGCGCTCGAGCACGCCGGCATTCACCCCGTCGAAACCGATCTGGGCGAGCTGATCCTCCAGCTCGGGCACGAAAAGCCCTCCCACATCGTCGGTCCCTCTCTGCACATCAACCGCAGCCAGGTGCGCGAGATCTTTCGCGAACAGATGCACCTGCCGGACCTGAGCGACGAGCCGGAGAAGCTGACGGCGGAGGCGCGGCACTACCTGCGTAAGAAATTCCTCAGCGTCAAAGTCGGCGTTTCCGGCGCGAATTTTCTGGTCGCCGATACGGGCAGCGTCTGCATCGTCGAATCAGAAGGCAACGGGCGTATGTGCCTCACCATGCCGGACGTGCTCATCTCGCTCGCCGGCATCGAGAAGATCATTCCCACCTTCCGCGACCTCGGAGTCTTCCTGCAATTGCTGCCGCGCTCCGCCACCGGCGAGCGCATGAACCCCTACAACTCCGTCTGGACCGGGGTACGGCCGGGCGACGGACCGCAGCATTTCCATGTCGTCCTGCTCGACAACGGGCGCACCGGCATTCTCGCTGACCCGGAAGCTCGCCAGACGCTGCAGTGCATCCGCTGCGGCGCGTGCCTCAACACCTGTCCTGTGTATCGGCAGACCAGCGGCCTGGCCTACGGATCCGGCTACTCCGGCCCCATCGGCGCGATCGTCACTCCGCAACTGGTGGGCCTGCAACACGCGCAGTCGCTGCCCTACGCCTCATCGCTCTGCGGAGCGTGCTACGAAGTCTGCCCGGTCAAGATCAATATCCCGGAGGTACTCATCCACCTGCGCGGCCGCGTGGTGCGTGAGCAAAAAAGCGCTCTCGATCCCGAAGCTCTGGCCATGAAGACTGCTGCCGCCATCTTCGCCAGCCGTCGCCGTTTTGAGGCCGCGCAACGTCTGGGGCGTCTCGGCCAGCGACCCTTCGTCTCCAAAGGCTGGTTCCGCAACCTCCCCGGCATGCTCGGCAACTGGACTCGGGTTCGCGATCTTCGCGCCCTGCCGCCCCAAACCTTCCGCGAGTGGTGGAAGGAACGCGGCAAAGACAACCGAGGACACGATGATTGATTCTCGTGACGCCATCCTGCAGCGAATCCGCGCCGGTCTCGGATCTGGCCGCGACCCCGCGCCAGACTACGGCGCTATACCGCGCAACTACATCCGCGCCGGCCGGCTGAACACAGAAGCGCGTCTCCAGCTCTTTTTGGAGCGCCTCCGCGATTACGAGACAAATGTCCTTGAAGCCGACACGGCCTCAGTACCGGAAACGATCCTCCACATCCTGCGCGGCAATGGCCAAAAGAAGGTCATCTCCGCCGACGGCATGCCTGCCCGGCTTCTGCCCGCGGAATTCAGCTTTCTTCCCGAATCCCGGGCGACGGTTCAGGATTTGAACGAATGCGACGGCATCGTGGCACTCTGCACGGTCGCCATTGCCTGGACCGGAACCATCGGCCTCACCCATGGTCCAGGTGAAGGGGCCCGCCGCCTGACCTTGCTGCCGGATCGCCATCTCTGTATCGTTCACGCCGACCAGGTGGTGGAAACGGTCCCGGAAGCCATCGAGCGACTCGCCGTTGCGTCCACTTCCTTACTGACCCTGATTTCCGGCCCATCGGCCACCGCCGATATCGAGATGACCCGCATCCGCGGCGTCCACGGACCGCGGTCACTCGACGTCGTGCTGGTTCGGTAAAACCAGGGCTGCGCAGGCTCCCTCCCGCCGTCGTCCCGGTCTGGTTGCCTCGCTGCGCAGGCCACCTCATACCCGCTTGTCCGGAACCCCCACAGGCCCCTGAACTCCGTCTGCGTCAAGGCTTTGCGCCTGTGCCATTGGTCACATCCCGCCGCTGATTCCCCTGTTATGCTCTGGGGTTCCCGTGTTACAGTTCCTTTCGCGCTCGGGAAGCCGAACGCGGAGAGTCAATCCACGCATACAAGGGAGGATCTGTGTCGGTTACCGGCTGGATATCGTTTTGTTTTGTTGTGAGCGTTCTTTCGCTTGTTGTCGCTAGGTTGTTTACCCGAGGAGCACTCGACGCCGGCACCCGCACTCCCGCGACACCGCCGATGGCCGTCGCCGTTAGAATCGCAGCCGCATTTCTCAGGCGGCGATACAAGACGATCGCGGTCCTGACGGGCCTTCTGCTTCCCACGTTTGCCTTTGGACAGGAACACGCTGCCGGAGGCGAAGCGAATCTGCAGCTGCCGGATTTGTCTACCGTGAACTTTCTCGGCATGAACGGTCACAGCCTTCTGATGTTCGGCCCCCTCTTTTGCATTCTTGGCATGGTCTTCGGCCTCTTTATGTACGTTCATCTAAAAGGACTTCCGGCGCACCGAGCCATGAAAGAGGTGTCGCAGCTGATCTGGGAGACCTGTAAGACGTATCTGCTCCACCAGGGAAAGTTCCTGCTGCTGCTGTGGTCGTTCATTGCGGTTGTGATTCTGGCTTATTTCGCCGTGCTGCTGCACTTCAGCGCGGTTCGCGTGATCATCATCCTTGCCTTCAGCGTGCTGGGAATGGCGGGCAGCTATGGCGTGGCCTGGTTCGGCATCCGGGTCAATACGCTGGCGAACTCGCGCTCTGCCTGGGCTTCGCTGGGCGGGAATCCGTATCGCGCCTTCAGCGTTCCGCTGAAGTCGGGCATGAGCATCGGCATGATGCTGATCTCCGTCGAACTGCTGATGATGTTCATCATCATTCTCTTCGTCCCGGGCGACTATGCCGGGCCGTGTTTCATCGGCTTTGCCATCGGCGAATCGCTGGGGGCGGCCGTGCTTCGCCTCGCCGGCGGCATCTTCACCAAGATCGCCGACATCGGCGCCGACCTGATGAAAATTGTCTTTAAGGTCAAAGAGGACGACGCCCGCAACCCAGGCGTGATCGCCGACTGCACCGGAGACAATGCCGGCGATTCGGTGGGTCCCACCGCGGACGGCTTCGAGACTTATGGTGTGGTGCAGGTGGCCCTGATTGCGTTCATCATTCTGGGCGCCAAAGGTGCTGTCACCGGTGTGCAGCTGCTCGTCTGGCTGTTTGCGGTTCGCATTGCCATGCTGGTAGCCGCCGTTGCGGGCTATTACATTAACGGGCTGATCTCCAAAGCGAGGTTCGGCAAAGCAGAGCAATTTAACTTCGAAGCGCCCCTTACCTCGCTGGTTTGGATCACTTCCATCGTCACCATTGCTGCCACCTATCCGGTCACCTGGCTCCTGCTTTCAAACCTGGGCGGAGATCCATCACTCTGGTGGAAGCTGGCAACCATCACTTCCTGTGGAACGGTAGCGGGCGCTCTTATTCCTGAGCTGGTCAAGGTGTTTACTTCCACCGAAGCCAGCCACGTGAAAGAAGTCGTGGCGTCGGCGAAAGAAGGCGGAGCCGCTCTCGGTCTGCTCTCCGGGTTTGTCTCCGGAAATTTTTCCGCCTACTACCTGGGACTGGCCGTCATCATTTTAATGGCGCTGGGATACGGGATCAGCACCCTCGGCTTCGCGAACATCATTCTGGCGGCGCCCATGTTTGCCTTCGGCCTGGTGGCTTTCGGCTTCCTGGGCATGGGTCCGGTGACCATCGCGGTGGATTCGTTTGGCCCGGTGACGGACAACGCGCAGTCCATCTACGAGCTGTCGCTCATTGAAAACGAGCCGGGAGTTCGCGAAGACGTGAAAAAGCAGTTCGGCGTGGACGTGGATTTCGAGCGCGCCAAGCGGATGCTGGAGGCGGCCGACGGTGCCGGCAACACGTTCAAAGCCAGCGCTAAGCCGGTGCTGATTGGCACTGCCGTCGTCGGCGCTACTACTCTGATCTTCGCCACCATCATGGCGCTCACCAACTCCCTCACCACCAACGTCGACAAGCTCTCCCTTCTCCACGCTCCCTTTTTGCTCGGACTGATCACCGGGGGCGCGGTCATTTACTGGTTCAGCGGAGCTGCCACCCAGGCCGTGACCACCGGCGCCTACCGTGCCGTGGAATTCATCAAAGCCAACATGAAAATTGAGGGGGCCGAGAAAGCCTCTACGGAAGACAGCAAGAAGGTGGTGGCCATCTGCACTCGCTACGCACAAAGCGGAATGCTGACCATCTTCATCTCGCTGTTTTTTGCCGCGCTGGCTTTCGCCTTCCTGGATCCCTTCTTCTTCATCGGCTATCTCATCTCGATTGCCATGTTCGGCCTCTACCAGGCCATCTTTATGGCCAATGCCGGCGGAGCCTGGGACAACGCCAAGAAGATCGTGGAAGTCGACCTGCATGAAAAAGGGACGCCCCTGCATGAAGCGACCGTGGTGGGTGACCTGGTCGGCGATCCCTTCAAGGACACCGCCTCCGTGGCTCTTAACCCGGTCATCAAATTCACCACGCTCTTCGGCTTGCTCGCTGTCGAGCTGGCCGTTCAGCTGTCGGCCACAAGCCCGATGCTGACGCATGTGCTGGCGGCGATCTTCTTTGCCATATCCTTCTTCTTCGTCCATCGTTCGTTCTACGGGATGCGCATCGGGAGCAAAGCGCTATAGTGCCTGCTTCGCTGTGGCGCTGACCGGCGCCGACTGCGAACAGGAAACCGGAACACCTGGAAGGCAGGGAGACCGCAGCACGCGGCTTCCCTGCCTTCGCCTTCTCTCTGACTCCAGCCATCGAGGCCTGCTGCCCGGACGCCAGGTCCCCTGATAACCTCAAAGCATGATCAAGGGCATCACCTTTCTTCGCCCCGTGGACCCACCGGCGCATTTCGACGCCCTGGTGAGCTTCTTTTCCGCGCTGGGCTTTGAGGCGGGTCGCGGCTGGGACGATCCTCCTCTGCGCGACGGCGCTTCCGCCAATTCCAGCGGACGTCCATTTCTCGCGCCGCTTGGCAATCTCGAGTTCGTTACCGGAAAACTTCCCGCGGTCGGCTCCGATCTGCTCGTTGAGGTCACCGCGCTCGACGATCTCCATCGTGTCGCCGAACAGTGGATCGCGAAGAGCACCTCAGCCAGTCGGATCGGCAGCGTTGAGGAGACGCACTGGAAGGCGCGGATATTTACCGTCGAGCCGATTCCAGGCTTCTCCGTCGCCTTCTGGGAATGGCAGGATCCGCTGCGCGGCAAGCCGATCGCGCTGGAAGGCGATCTGAGTGCCGCTGGTTTGCGCTTCGCCATCGTCGTCGCGCGATGGAACGCCGTTATTACAGATCGGCTGCTGCAGGGCGCTCTCGATGCCCTGCTCCGCAGCGGCGCAGCTCGCGAGCAGATCCGCATCGTTCGCGTTCCTGGCTCGTGGGAGATTCCCGCGGCGGCGCGAACGCTTGCCCAGAGCGGCGACTTCGACGCCATCATTGCGCTTGGCTGCCTCATTCGCGGCGAGACGGCGCATTACGAAGCCATCTACAACGAGGTCGCTCGCGGTATTGGCCAGTCGCAGCAGGATTCAGGCATTCCGCATTCTTTCGGCGTGCTGACCTGCGAGACGCTGGAACAGGCGCTCGATCGCGCCGGACTGAAGAGCGGCAACAAGGGCTTCGAAGCGGCTGCTGCTGCCATCGAAATGGCGTCGCTGCAGGGCAAGCTTGCAGGACGGAACGCATGACGCTGGTCGGCAAACGGCGCAAGTCCCGCGAACTCGCCATGCAGATGCTTTTCCAGGCCGATGTCGGAAAGCAGAATCCGGACGAGGTGCGCAAAACCTTCTGGCAGGCTCGCGAGGAGCTCGATGCGGGAACGCGCGGCTTTGCCGAAGACCTTTTCCGCGTGGCGACAGCGCGCGAAACCGAGATCGACGCGCTGCTGGAGCAGCATTCGAAGAACTGGCGCGTCAGCCGGATGCCTGCCGTCGACCGCAATCTGCTGCGGATGGCGGTTGCCGAGCTGCTCGGCTTTCCCGGAACGCCCGCGCCGATCGTCATCGACGAGGCGCTGGAGATTGCACGCCGCTACTCGGCTCCGGAATCCATCGACTTCCTCAACGCGGTGCTGGACGCAATCGCACGGAGGTAATGCCGATGAAGCTGCTTGCCTGGCTTACCGAGACGTTCATCCAGACCTTCGGGATTACTCGACCACGTCCGGAACAGCAGCGAATGGCGCAGCTGATTCTGGGCGGATTTCTGCTGGCCTTTCTCCTGGTAGTCGCAGGCGTGATGGCCTTTCTCGTCTATGAAATCCACACCGGCAGCGCGCACTGAAGAGACCGATTCAGTACCCCTACCCCCACCCCCCCTGGTATCCCCTGATACCCCTCTGTTGATTCCGCGGGACCTGGAAGGTAATACCTTTTAGGTATTACCTTGCGGGCGCGGATCGAGCCGGTCGAGCAAAACCCAAACCTAACCCTGAGGGCTGCCAATCCACTGAGCGATGCAACCCGCGGCTGCCGCGGGAACTCAGTGTCGGGCTGGCTGGGTCGGGAAGCCGATATCTCAAAGAGCGCTGAACGGGTGGTCCAGGGACTGGCAGCCCCGGAACGCCGATGGGGATTCATCCGCCTGGGCGGAGAATCCCCACTATGTTTGACCCTAGATGGGTACACGAGTGGGAGCAAGCGAAATCGGCGCGGCGCACGGTACGAAGGTCATGGGACAGCGAACAGCGGACAGCGGATAGCGGATAGCGGGCAGGAAAGGCAGAGCGAGACAGAGTGATCGTGGTTCGGTGGGCTGTTGGGTTGGGAAGCTGGTGACCCCGGCCTGATTCGAACAGGCGACCCGCAGTTTAGGAAACTGCTGCTCTATCCACCTGAGCTACGGGGCCACGGATGCTCTGATTGTATCGCCCTGGGAGTGGCCGGAAGCAACGGCGCCAGGGTCTGGGAGGGGCGCGATGCCGATCGCCCAAATGCATTTTTCCTGCCGTTGTGCCGACGAACAACAACCGCAGATCCTTCCTCCCCTTCGCTGGGCTCGGGGGGCCTCAGGATGACAGGTCGCGAGG
>DASRRO010000078.1:0-12026 GCA_035656855.1 Acidobacteriaceae bacterium
TTCTCACCCTGCTCTGGCAGGCCCGCGTCTATAAGCTCGGCTCATTACAGATGCTCGACCTGGCCTCGCCCGCCGCCGCCCTCGGCTACGGCGTTGGCCGCCTCGGCTGCCTCATCTCCGGCGACGGCGATTACGGCAAACCCACTCATTTGCCCTGGGGTATGGCTTTTCCCAATGGCCTCGTCCCCACGCCGCCCGGCGTTCGCGTTCATCCCACGCCGATTTACGAGTTGCTGGGCGCGATCTTCATCTGCTGGATTCTCTGGCGGCGCGGAGCCCCGGAACGCCCGAAGCCACTCGGTGAAATCACCGGCGAATATCTGATCCTCAGCGGCTTTGCCCGCTTCCTGGTGGAATTCATCAGGATTAACCCCCGCGTCCTGTGGGGCATGAGCAATGCTCAGGTGGCCAGCCTGGGCGCGATCGCCTTTGGCGTGGCACTGATTTTCATCGCGCGGGCACGGGCAGGAGTGAAGAACAAGGCGTCCTCGCCCCCTCATTCGCCGGCGACAACCGCTCCGACTACCTGAGCCAGGCCGCCCTCAGCTCCCGTAGCTCCGCACCCATTCCACTATGCTTCGAACCGGCACCCCCGTCGGCCCCGAGGCCTGCCAGGGCCTGGCGTCGTCGTTCCACGCGACTCCGGCGATGTCGAGGTGGATCCACGGCGTGTCCTCGACGAATTCCTTGATGAACATCGCCGCCGTGATTGCCCCGCCATAGCGGCCACCGGTGTTCTTGATATCCCCAATGCTCGACTTGATCAGCTCCCGATAGTCGTCCTCGACCGGCAGCCGCCAGAATCGCTCCCCGGAGGTCTTCAGCCCCTCCGCAAAGCGCTGATAGGTATCCTCATCGTTCGAGAAGACGCCTCCGTTAATCATGCCCAGTGCAACGCCCACCGCCCCGGTCAGTGTGGCCGCGTCGATCAGGTGCGTCGCGCCGAGTTGCTTCGCGTAGGTGACGCCGTCTGCCAGCACCAGACGCCCCTCGGCATCCGTGTTGATGATCTCAATCGCCTTCCCCGGCTTGCCTGGAGCCGGCATCGCAATCTGTATATCGCCAGGCTTCTGCGCCTTCCCCGACGGCATGTTCTCGCTCGCACAGACGATCCCGATCACCTTCACCGCCGGCTTCAGCTGCGCGATGGCCCGCATCGCCCCAATCATCGCCGCGCCTCCGGCCATGTCGTACTTCATCTTCTCCATGCTGTCTGAAGGCTTGATGGAGATGCCGCCGCTGTCGAAGGTGATCCCCTTGCCGACGAGGCCCAGGACCGGACCAGAAGGTGCGTTCTTCGGCTCATAGGTCATCACGATGAGGGCCGGCGGCTCGTCAGACCCCTGCGCGACGGACAAAAACGCTCCCATTTGCAGCTCCCGCAGCTTGTCCGCCCCGTAAACCGAACACTGCAATCCGACCTCTCGGCACATCGCCGCCGCCCGTTCGCCGAAGATCGTCGGCGTCAGGCGATTCCCCGGCTCGTTCACCAGCGAGCGGGTGAAATTTTGCGACTCGGCCAGGATCACGCCCTCCCGCAGGCCTGCCTCGGCCGCGGCCTGGTCCGCACCCCCCGGAACCACGACTGAAACCGACTCCACACTGCGGTCCTTCCGGTCCGAGCGATAGGTGTCCGAGTCGTAGTCCGCCAGAATCGCCCCTTCCGCAACGGCTCGCGTCGTCAGTTCTGGATCCAGTCCCTCGGCAACAGGTACCGCTATGGCCAGTTCGCGCAGCCCGCGTGGCTTGGCAAAGCGCACCGCGACCCCAGCCCCTTTGCGGACCTCGTGCGGTGTCAGTTTCGCCGACTTGCCCAGCCCAACGAGCAACAGTCGCTTCGCCTTGAGGCCGCTCGGCGCATGCAGGAGCAGCGTCTCGTTCGGCTCGGCTTTGAATTCGCCGCCGGACAATACCGTTTCGACGGCCCGGGAAAGGGAGGAATCCTGAGCCAGCAGACGAATTTCCGGTTTTCTCTCTTGGTTTCCGCTGGTGGAGGCATCAACGGCAAAGACCGCCAGGAGCTCGGTGGCGACATCGGGAACAGCTTGAGTCATCAGCTTTGTATTCATTGGCTTTATGTCGATTCCTTACCAGATCACTTGAATCTGAGGGTGGCGGCGAAAGACCCGGTCGCCGGTGACAATGGGCAGCTTCTCGGCCAGCGCCGTCGCCAAAATCATGCGGTCGAAGGGATCGCGATGATGGAGCGGCAGCGAGAACATTCGCAGGGCGTGGGCTTCCTCCACCGCCAGCACAGTCGCATTCAGTTCTCGAATCGCACGAACGGTTTCCGCCTCCGGCATATCGAGCTTACCAATCGCATGCTTAACGGCAATTTCCGCCACCGACGCTGCGCTGAGGATCCACTCGTGCTCCGGCCCTTCGATCTGATCCAGCAGCTTCCTCGACAGAAGGCCCAGGTAGCCAAGGATGAAGGCCTGCGTATCCAGGAGAATTCTAATAGCGGTCCTCCAGCGTGGCCTCGACTTCCTCATCGGACATGGGATCGAATGCATGCGGATCGAGGATGCGCACACGCCCTTTTCCCGTCCCCAGCCTCCGTACCGGCCTCTCAGCGGCCGGTGCCGGGCCGAGGATCGCGATCGGCTTCCTATAGCGCGAGATCACGATGCTCTTTCCCTTTTCGACATCTTTCAGGAGCCGGGGAAGGTTAGCTCGCGCCTCGGCAACGCTGACCATTTTCGTCATAGACATATTGTACAACATATTATGTACAAGACAATCGCCCGTCTCTACGCCTTCCTCCCGCGCGCGACAGCCGCCCGCGCTTCCCGGTCCGCCTCCCGACGCCGCTCCGTCTCCCGCTTATCCCAGTCCTGCTTGCCTCGGGCCACGGCCAGTTCGCATTTCACCCGGCCGTTCCGAAAATAAAGCCGGGTCGGAATGAGCGTCAGCCCCTTTTGCTGCGTCTTTCCCGTGAGTTTGCGAATTTCTTCCTCATGCAGCAGCAGTTTTCGGGTGCGCAGAGCCTCGTGATTGTTGGAACTGCCGTGAGAATAAGCTCCGATATGCGCGTTCAGCAGAAAAGCTTCCCCATCTTTGATGAGGCCGTAGGCATCCTTCAGGTTCGCCTTGCCCTCGCGGATCGACTTCACTTCGGTCCCGCGCAGCGCCACGCCCGCCTCGTACTTTTCCAGCAGAAAGTAAGTGTGCCCCGCCGACCGGTTCACCGCCGCATCGCGGGTGCCGGAGGCCACAGGATCGAGCAGCTTCGGCTTCGCCGGAGCGGGCTTCACGGTCTGATGTGTGGGTCGTGTCATAAGAATCGTCGCAGTCTCTCATGCTATATCGTCGCCGGGGGACCCGAAAATCAGATCCGACGATTGCGCCAGTCCCCTCCCAGCTGTCCGCGGCCTGTGGTTGCAATGCGATACTATACGCGGCGTACGATCCTCCTGGTGCTTAGCTCGGACAGTCCGTTCGGCTCCCGGGCCTCCAAATTCCTGTTCGCCCATCATGGAGTTGCATGAAGAGAAGTCTGGTTATTTGGGCATTCCTCGCCGTGGTCTTTGTGGCGCGCCCCGCGGCTCACGCCCAGTCCGCCTCCCATTGGTACAAGCAGGGGCAGACTGCCGAAACCAAAGGCGATACGCAGACCGCCTACGACGACTACTACCAGGCCTACCAAAAGAAGCCGACCGACGAACGCTACCGGATCTCCTTTGAACGTACCCGGTTCTCCGCCGCCGCTCTGCACGTGGAACACGGCGAGCGCCTGCGCGACCAGGGGGACGACACCGGCGCTCTCACCGAATTTCTCCGCGCCCTCGAAATCGATCCCAGCAACGAGCTGGCCGGCCAGGACATTCAGGCCACGCGCGAGAAGCTGAACGCGCAGACTCCCGCCCCCGCTTCGGCCCCGCGCACCTCCGATCAGGCCCTCGATCTCGCCGCTCCCGTCGAGCTCAAACCCATCTCCAGCGAGCCCTTGACGCTCCATGCCGTGGAAGACAGCCGCATCGTCTATCAGGCTGTGGGCAAAGCCGCCGGCATCAATGTCCTGTTCGATCCCTCGTATGTCTCGAAGCGCATCCAGGTCGATCTGAATAACGTTACCCTGCGCGACGCGCTGCGCATCGTGGCCGTTACCTCCAACACGTTCTGGCGCCCCATTACCGGCAATACCATCTTTGTGGCGGAAAACAGCCGCACTAAACACACCGAGCTCGATCAGCAGGCAGTAGAGACTTTCTACCTGCACAACGTTGCTCAGCAGAACGACTTCACTGAGGTGCAGACAGTTCTGCGCAATCTCTTCCAGAACGCGCGCATCAACGGGGTGGCCAGCGAGAATGCCATCGTCATGCGGGGCACGCCGGATGAGCTGCTCCTCGCCCGTCGGCTCATCGATGATCTCGACAAGGCGCGCCCGGAAGTGGTTCTCGACGTAGCCGTGCTGGAGGTGAGTCGCGATCTGCTGCGCAACATCGGCGTTCAACTGCCTCAGACGGCGAGCATCAACTTCCAGCCCTCGAATGCGAACCTCAACAACACCAGCACCACCAACAATACCAACAACGAAACCGGCACGAACGGCTCCAACACCACCGCCAGCAGCATTACGCTCAATAACCTGGCCCATCTGAATTCAACCAATTTTGCCGTCACCATCGGACAGGCCGCGGTCGATCTGCTGATGAGCGACACGCGCTCCCGCATCATTCAGAATCCGCAGATTCGCGCCTCTGACGGTCAGGAAGCCACACTGAAAATCGGCGAGCGCATTCCCATCGCCACCGGCTCATATCAAACCGGTGCTGCCACTGCCATTGTCAGCTCTCTCGTCAACACCCAATTCCAGTACATCGACGTCGGTGTGGATATGACCGTCAAGCCCACCATCCACATGGACAACGATGTCACGCTGAAGAGCAAAATTGACGTCACCGCCACCGCCGGCAACACCAACATCGGCGGCATCACGGAGCCAATCATCACCGAGAAGTCGGTAGACCATACCATTCGTCTTAAGGATGGCGAGGCAAACCTGCTGGGCGGAATCATCCAGCACCAGACCACCTACACCATCAGCGGGTGGCCGGGCCTCGGACAGTTGCCCCTGATCAAATACCTTTTCAGTACCCAGCAGAAGGAAGTGACCGACGACGAGATCGTCTTCCTGATGATCCCCCACGTCGTCCGCGCCGAACAGCTCACACCCCAGGACCTGCAGGAAATCGATACCGGCACGGGCAACAGTGTCGAGGTCCGCCCGATCGTCCGGCCGCTCCAGCCATCGGATGTGGCGGCTCTCTCCCAGTCCGCAGCCGCGTCAGCGGCCCACGAGCCGACCAGTCCGGGCCCCTTCACGCAGCAGAACGCCGGCGCCGTTCCTCCGCCGCCTCCCGGCAACGCGGTTCAGGCCACCCAGCAGGCTCTGGCCGGTCGCGAAAAAGAAAACAGTCCCCAGGCTCCCGCCACCCTGACGCTGGATCCTGCCCAGGTCAGCGCTAAAGCCGGATCCACGTTCAAAATTGTGGTGAACCTCACTGGCGGCAACGACGTTTTCGCTGCCCCCATGTCCGTACAATATGACGCGTCGAAACTGAGCCTGATCAACGTGGACTCAGACGACGCACAACATTCAAACCTTCTGGGCAAGGATGGACAGGCCGTAGCGCTGGCTCATCGCGATGACGGCAAAGGCGAGGCGGCGATCGCTGTGTCTCGTCCGCCCGGCACCAAAGGAATTAGCGGCTCGGGGACGGTCTGCGTCCTCACCTTCCAGGCCAAAACTCCGGGAGATGCTTCGGTCGCCATCTCCCGGCCGATGATTCGAAATTCCCAGCAGCAGGCGGAGCCTGCTACGGGATCGCAGACGGTCGTCCACATTCAGTGACGGGCCGCCACTTTGTTGAACCTATGCGGTTGATGTTAAACAGAAAACTCGGATATCGGCGAAGCGAAGCTGGTCTGACTCTCGTCGAGCTCATTGTCACCGTCGCCATTCTCTCCATCCTGGCTTCGGCGGCTGTGCCGATCGCTCGTTTCCAGGTGAAGCGCGAAAAAGAGCGCATGCTTCGCTACGACCTCTGGCAGATGCGCCGCGCCATCGACGCCTATAAGGATGGTGCGGATAAGAACGCCTTTCGCACCAAGGTCGACAGCCAGGGCTATCCACCCGACCTGCAAACCCTGGTCGACGGCGTGGATGTGCAGGGCAAAAAGCTGCGCTTCCTCCGCCGTATTCCCGTCGATCCCATGACCGGCGACACCGACTGGGGCCTGCGTTCCATGCAGGACGACCCCGACACCGATTCCTGGGGCGGTCAGAACGTCTTCGACGTCCATTCCAGGTCCACGGGAACCGCCCTGGACGGAACCAAATATTCGGACTGGTAAACTTTTGCCCCTGAAACGACCCATTCGTTCCGATGACCGCGGCTTCACTCTGGTGGAGTTGATGATCGTGATGCTCATCATCGGCGTGCTCGCCGCGGTCGCCATCCCCAGCTTTATCGCCGCCATTCGCAACGCCAAGGAAGCGGCCCTCAAGGAAGATCTGCACGTGATGCGCGATGCCATCGACTCCTACACCATGGACAAGAACAAAGCGCCGCAGTCCCTCGACGACCTGGTGCAGAACGGCTACCTCAAATCAATTCCGATCGATCCTATGACTCACACCACCGATACCTGGCAGACCACCAGCGACGAAACCTACTCCGATCTGGACCAGACTGAGCCCGGCGTCACCGACGTGCACAGCGGTTCCGAAGAAGTCGGCTCCAACGGCCAGCCGTATTCAAGCTGGTAGCGAAGCCGGTACCCGTCGCGTGGCAGAATGTCTGTTGCGTTTATGAACCTGCCCGCCCTTTCCTCTGTCTACGATCGCTGCGAGGCCTTCGCTCGCCTCGCGCAGGATCGCTTCTTCGGCTCGCTGGCGGGTAAGCTGCTTCTGCATGATTCACTCGATACGGACGGCCTCGCGGACGTGGCCGCCGCAGGCATCGCGGGTGCCTGCTCCCTCTGTGTCGACCCTCGGGCGGAGAGTCTCCGCGAAGCCCTCCGCGCCGGACTCTGCGACTTCGTTGTAGGCCCGCTCGACGAAGCGCTGCGCATCCTTAAAAACGAACTGCGCCGGGGTCGGCCGGTCTCCGTTGGCCTTACCGCGCCGCTGGATGCAACCCTGGCCGAGATGATCGACCGCGGCCTGCAGCCGGACCTCATCTCCCTGCCTCCCGGCGCACTTTGCCGGACCTTCACCGATCGCGGCGCACTGGCCTTACCCGATCACGACGCTCCCGATGCCGAAACCAGTCTTCTCGAATGGACCCTCTCCACGGATCTCGCTCGTTTCATGCCGCAGATTTCCCGCCTCGCCGCGCAAAGCCTCGAGGCGAACCGCTCCGATACCCTCTTCCGCCGCCACTGGCTGGAGAGCGCTCCCCGGCACCTGGGTCGAGCCTTCGTCACGCACCAATGCCTCCGTATGACGCCCGCGGAGTCCGCCGCATTCGTCGCCGCCACCCGCCCGCAATTTGCCGCGATACGCATTACGCGCGCCGGAACGGAGCTCTAGCCAGCCGCCGCCTGCGCATCTTTTCCGTTCCGTCCCGTGTCTTACTCGTTGTACGATCCAGCAACGGAGGTGCTCATCGCATGGGGTCACAATCCGAATTTCCCCGGTTCGAATCCCTGCCGGAACCTGTCCGGCAATCCCCACAGGAACTTCAGGATGAACAACGGAAACTTCGGCGCCTGCAGATGATGGTCAACATGGTCATGTCCGTCATCGGTCAGGACCTGTCGCTGTCCATCGACGAGGCCTCGGAAATGGTGGCCGACACTCGCCGCGCCGCCCTCGCCATGTTTCCTGGCAAGGACCTGGCCTTCGACCTGCTCTACAAGCCGCGCCTGCAGCGCCTCATGCGCGAGCGCTATCGCATCCAGTAAACCTACTTCGGCTCCATCGACGTCAGACGGAACGTAATCGTTCCCCAGAACAATCGAGCCCGCATCTGCACCGGGATATGCCGCTCGTCATCCGTATACCAGATCCAGATGTTGCCCCGCGATTTCACCGTGCCCGCCTCCGCAGTCGGCTGGACTCGGATCGTCGGGTAAGTCCCCAGCGGCGTCTTCACCGTCTCGTGCGCCTCCACCTTCATCGTCACAATCACCGTATGCATCGCATCGGCCACCGGCACCCGGAAGCTCTGCCCCGGCGCCAGATTTTGGGAGGCGGGGTAAAAGATGGCCGACAGCAAATCCGTCACGCAGGGGCCCAGCGGCATTTCCTGATGCTTGCTGGTTCCCTTCACCAGGTTCTTCTCGTTCAGGCTGGCCTTGCTCTGCGCATAGTCGAACTTCAGATCAGTACTGACTTGTCGGTGGCCTTCCTGCAGCTGCTTGGCGAAACCTGCCGAGCACCCGGTGCGCCGGTTGAACGATGACTGAAAGCGGTCGCTCACCCGGTAGATCAGATTGATCGCCCCCAGCGTGTCGCCGCTCGCCGTCACACGCTCTTCATCGCCCTGCTGTTCCAGGTGGAATGAACTCGTCCCCGCGGGAAACACTCGCCAGTCCACAGCGTAGTTCAGCGTCAGATGTGCCGGATAGGTGTAAGCCGGCTGCGGAGGAGTGAGAGGTACCACCGCCGGTGGCGCAGTCTGGGCGCCGGCTCCGGCGATCGCCACCACCACCCCCGCCATCAGCAACCTCACCGCACGCCCCATGCTGCACACGCGCTCACGGGATAAGACGTAGAAGCACCCACTCAATCGATTCTTTTACCTCATCGCCAAAATCAGCTTCAGGATGAGAGCAGCATACATGCCCGCCGCTCCCAGCAACGCGTTGTATTCCCGATGTTTCCGGTAGAGTGCCGCCGAAAACACCCCGGCCGCCTCGCCTGGCTGTCTGGCTGGTGTGATGCGCGGAATGAGCCTCGGAACCCGGGCCGCATACGCATTGAATCCGGAAAATGCAGACCGCAGATACTCCTCTTCCCCGCGAATCACCGGAATGTAGATTGCCGCAAACAGAACAATCAGCACCCCGGCAATCCACATGCTTCGCGCCGTTACGGCAAAGCCGGCAGCGATCAGCATCGAGCCCAGATACAGCGGATTCCGCGTATGCGCATACGGACCAGTCACCGTCAGCTCCGCATTCTTCTTCACGTAGCCGGAGGCATATCCCCGTAGCAGCAGCCCAGGCACTACGAGGATCTGACTCAGCCCCAGCATCAGCCAGTCAGGGCGCGCCAGCCAGAAGAAGAACACGGCAAAGGCGAAGCCCAGCGGCACACGAATGCGGCGCGCGATCCGCTTCCAGCCCGTCGCCACCTAACCCGCCTCCTGTAACAGCTCGAGGGCTGCATCCGTCACAGCGTCCGGCGTAATTGTCAGCAGGCCGGCCTCCGGCTCGCTGCGACGCGCGTGGTCACGAACGCTCGCCGGATGCCGTAATACGCGGCTGCGGCAGTGGTAGGGACCATTGCGCGCCGGGTCGGTCGGCCCAAAGATGCCCACCACCGGCCTGTTCAGCGCACAGGCCAGATGCAGCGGGCCTGTGTCCCCGGCAATGGCCAGCGCCGCTCGCCGTGTCACGGCAATCAACTCCGCCAGATCCAGCGTCACCGCCTGCGCCGCTCCTCCGCTCGTCTTTTCAATCTCGTCCCCCAGATGTTCCTCCGACGGCGCTCCATTGATCACCACGCCATAACCATGCTCGGCCAGCCGCCGCGCCACCGTCCCATAGCGATCCGCGGGCCAGCGCTTCGCACCCCATCCCGCTCCCGGACTCATCAGCACAAAGGGCTGCCGAATCTTCGCAGCCATGACATCGGCCGCGGGATCGCGCGGCAGCAGCGGCAGGGTCATCGGCAAGCGCTCGCGCAGAATCGCGCTTGCCACTTCCAGCGACTGCTCAATCATATGCACCCCGCGTGTCGGCACCCGCTCATCGAAGAGCCACTTCGCGGCAAACTCCCGCGGCTCCGCTTCGCCGATCACCTGTTCGGCCTTCGACCACCGCGCGACCATCGCCGATCGCACTGCCCCCTGCATATCCACAGCAATGTCGTACCGCATCGCCCTCAGTTCGCGGCGCACCCGCTGAATATCTCGCAGCGTTGCTGGGTTCAGCGGCGACTTCGCCCACTGCTTGGCCGGTACCAGGTGGATCTGATCCACCAGCGGCATCTCCCCCGCATTGCCGCAGAAGAGTCCCCGCCACTGCGGCTCAATGGCCCACCCGATCATCCACTCCGGATGCGCCTGGCGCAGTGCCGTTACCGCCGGCATCGAGTGCAGAATGTCGCCCATCGCGCCCAGACGCACGATCAGCAGGCGCACCTTCTTCGGCAGGTCCCTTGTGTGATTTCCTGTGTTTGCGGGCAATTTCCTATTTTCTCACGCCCTCTGCGCCGCCTCGCAGCCCGCCTCCACCTGTCGCCAGCAACGCGCAGAGCTGTTCCATGGCAGCCGCTTCCTCGCGCAGCCGAACCGTGAGCCGCCCCACATGCACCGGCGCCGCACTCTCCAGCGTCCGCATCGCCTCCGGACCCAGCCGCACCCGGTCCTTCTCCGTCGTCAGAAACCCCTCTGCGTCATGCTGCCGCCGCAGTTCGACCAGCTCCGCAATGTCGGCCTCGCTAAAGAGATGGTGATCGCGCCAGCTGCGCTTCGCTGCGGCCTCCACGCCGGCGCTCCGTACCCCGGAAAAGAATTCCTCCGGCCGCGCAATCGCACAGAACGCCACCACTCGCTGCACCACTGGAATTTCCAGCCTTCTCTCCATCCACCAAACTGGCTGCCGCAAGCCTCGCGCCCGTAATGCGGCTTCCAGATCCGCATCCTCCCCGCGCAACACCAAAATCTGCGCCCGCCGCAGCGATACAAAACTCTCCCGCAACCGTCCTGCCGGCAACAACCGCTCAGAAAAATCGCCGCGGTGCAGTACCACGATGTCCACATCCCGCGCCAGCTGGCGATGCTGGAACCCATCATCGAGCAGATGCAGGCCAGGTCCGGCCACTGAATTTTCCGCCAGCCCCCCCACCGCACAGCGACTGGGACCCACAAACACAGGCACACCCGCCGCGCGCGCGATTTCGAGTGGCTCATCTCCAAATTGTTCCGCCGCTCCGTTCGCATCGACGCGCTCCACCGCGCTCGAACGCCGCCCGTAGCCGCGCGACAGAACATCCACCGCCACGCCACGCTCCCGCAGCAGCTCTGCCAGCCGAATCGTCAGCGGCGTCTTGCCCGATCCACCGACCGACAGATTCCCAATGCTAACCACCGGCCAGCGCAGGCGCTTCGGCGTCATCCAGCCGCGATCGTAGGTTCGGTTCTTCACGGCCACCGCTGCTGCATACAGCGGCGTCAGCGCAGCAAGCACGCCAGTCAACCGCGCGCCTCCGTGTGCGCCGGATTCAGAACCGGCCGCAGCACTTCCAGCACCGTCTGCACCGAGCGCTCCGTCGCCCCAGCTTCGCTCTCGAAAACCTCTCGCCCCCGCTCCCCCATCGCCCGCACCTCCGGCGCCCCACTCAGCAGAGCCACCAGCGCGCTCCTCAGTTCCTCCCGCTTCACAATCCGAATCGCCTGTCGCGAGCGCAGTGTCTCCACGATCCCGCGAAAATTCGCGATGCTCGTCCCCATCGCCACAGGCACGCCAAACTGTGCCGCCTCCAGCGGATTATGCCCACCCCCCGGCACCAGGCTCCCTCCGATGAACGCTGCCGTCGCCAATGAATAGACCGATGCCAGTTCTCCGATCGAATCCAGCAGAAAAACACTCCCCGCCTCGATCCGCGCACGCGCCGCAACCCACTCCGACCGTCGCACCCACCGTACGCCCCGCCGCTCCAGCAAAGTCGCGACTTCCCCAAACCGCTCCGGATGCCGTGGCGCGAGGATCGTCACCGCCTCCGCCGGCACCGCATCCAGCAGCAATTCTTCCTCGCCCGCTAGCGTTGATCCGCACACCAGCACCTTCGCCCCCGGCGCCAGATGCTCCCGCAGCAGCGTCGTCACCGCTGCCGGCTTTACCAC
>DASRRO010000079.1:0-2668 GCA_035656855.1 Acidobacteriaceae bacterium
GGGTCTCCGAGGGGCTGTGCGTCCGAGGGGATGGACGTGCTCTTTCGATGGTGGGCGCGGGCGGGGATGCGGGTCAACGGTACGGGATACTGTCGTGTCAAGGTGGTAAACCCCTGAGACGGACGAAGGCAGAACCGAGACAAACGGCGCCGGTTATGACGAAAGATGTGCGGAATGAACCGAAGTCTGCTAAATCAATGCAAGTACAACCTATACGGCTTCAGTGGGCGTCCGTCTAGGGACGGCTTCACCGTGATGATGCGCTTCGGCCCTCAGAGAGCTGCACCGGCGGGATTTGCGAAAGGTTTTATGAACATTGACTCGAAGTTCTTTGGTTCCCTTCCCTGGAACCGACCATCTTCCCGTGTCGACAGATGCTGGGGCGCGGGGCTGGCTGCGCTGGCGTTGACCTGGCTGGCCTTGACCCCGGGGCGGCCATGTGTGGCGCAGACGCTCGGCTTCATGAACCGGATAGACCTGATGGCGGATGCGGTACGTCCTATCGCGTTTGCCGAGATGGCGAAGAGCCAGCCGCTGCTGACGGTAGCGGCGGTGAGCAGCAGCAGCGCGACGAATGAGGCGCTGCCAGAAGAGCCGCAGCCGCAAAACCCGCAGCAGACCAAGCCGCTGGTGGCGGCGGTGCCCTCGACCGTGCCGGTAACGACCTCGAAGCCGGTGGTGGGGCGGTATGTGAAGTACATTCCGGCGGACTCGGCGGCGCCGCAGATTCATGGCCGCGAGAAGTTCATCCTGGGGGCGCGCGATCTGTACTCGGCGGGGAACTTTGCGGCGATGATCGTCTCCGCCGGGTGGGAACAGTTGACGAACGGCTCGCCGAACTATGGCACGGACCGGGGCGCGTTCGGGGAGCGGCTTGGCGCGGCGGGGATTCGCGAGACGACGGAGGGCATCTTCACGGACGGCGTCTTCTCCGTGATGCTGCATGAGGACCCGCGCTATTTTGTGCTGGGACCGAGGTATGGATTCGTGCACCGGACGCTGTACGCGATCACGAGGCCGCTGGTGACGCGCAACAGCAGCGATGGACACAGGACGATCAATGCAGGCTTGCTGCTGGGGTATGCGGCTTCGACGGCCTTGAGCAATGCCTACTATCCCCAGATCAACCGAAACTTCCGTGACAACATATCCGACTATGGCGGCTCGATCGGTGGGGCGGCGCTGGGATTTGCCATCGACGAGTTCTATGACCAGGCCCTGGAGGCGGTGCACCTGAAGAAGAAACCGTAGGTGCGAAAGACAGCGCTTCGCGATGCAGACGCTGGTTTCCGGAGAATGGCAAGAGATCGCTGTGGGCTCCGCGCGGTTTTCCCCGGCTGCGGGTCTCTAGTCACATGGGCCGGGAGCGGGGACGGATGCTGGAACGCGCATGGAGAGGCAGCGGAAGGGGCCGGGCAGGAGCGGAGCGGAGATGCGGCCCAGCCACTGCGCGTGTCAGGGCTCTTATGGTTGCGGCAGCGCTGTTGGGGCTGGTGTGCGCGGCGGGAGCGCAGGCCGTCGACTCGGGACCGACCGCGACCCTGCCGGATGCGCCAAGTGCGCTGCTGGCGGCGGCTACTCCAGAAGGCGATGCGGCGCAGAACGAAAGTGCGCCTGCGAGGCCACGGCGGCTGCCTCTCTGCCCAACCACGAATGCGGCGAGCAGGGCGCGGGGGGTGACCTTGCAAGGACCTCCGCCGTGCCAGGAGCAAAACCCGATTCAGCCGATCGTTATCGAGCGGGCAGCGCCGTTGACCTCGAACGAAAAGGGCAAGCTGGCGTTGCGCGACTTCATTGACCCGTTCAACCTGGCTACAATTGCGACGTACTCGGCGGTGGCGATCGGCTCAAATTCGCATTCGCCCTACGGTCCGGGATGGGCAGGCTTTGGGCGGCTGACCGGCTACGGCCTGGCGCAGGACGCGCAGGGCGAGTTCCTGGAGACCTATGCGATTCCTTCGCTGGTACATGAGGACCCGCGTTATCACCGCATGCCGACGGCGTCGATCAAGCGGAGAATAGGGCACGCGATCGAGCACACGTTCGTGTCCCAGCACGACGATGGAAGACCGATGCCGAACTATGCGACGCTGCTGACATATCCGATTGGCGCGGAGATCTCCGATGAGTATGTGCCGGGAATCCAGACGGACATTAAGTCGACCGGCAGGCGCGTGGCGCTCGGGATCGCCACCGATCCGGCTGGCGCGCTGGTGGCGGAGTTTCTGCCCGATGTAGCGAAACGCATCCACATCCACATTGTGTTTGTGCAGGAGATTCTGAACCGCATGGTTGTGGGCGCGCCGTCGACGCAGTAGCGCGAAGAGAGATCAGAGAACAGAGATTAGAGAGCAGAGATCAGGGATCGACCCGCATCTTCTGTTCTCTGATCGCTAATCTCTGTTCTCTGATTTCTTCTTTCTCGCTAGAAGGTGGTAGCCACGGTGAAGCGGAAGGTCTTGCGCGGCTCACGCAGAACGTAGTCCGCGCCATAGAGCTGGACGGCCTGCTGGTAGCTGTAGGCGGCCGCACCGGGCGCATCCTGCCAGGGGAAGAGGCTCTTGAAGGTGGCGGGATCGACGGCGAGGCGCTGCGGGATGTCCTTATAGAGACGGAGCGGGTTGTAGGCGTAGTAGATGCGGAAGGGCGCGTTGACGATGGGCAGGAT
>DASRRO010000080.1:0-1507 GCA_035656855.1 Acidobacteriaceae bacterium
GCACCGGAACCGGCTCCGAAGAATATGCCAAGCTCACCGACTCTATCTACTTTCACGACGACAGCGCCGTCTATGTGAATCTTTTCATCCCCTCCACACTCAACTGGAAAGAACGCGGCCTTAAGCTCCGACAAACCACAAAATTTCCGCTCGAAGATCGAATCACCTTCACCGTCGACGCCGCACCGTCATCGGCAACCGCGCTCAAACTGCGCGTCCCATACTGGGCGACTCAGGGTGTGGTTGTCAGCATCAACGGGGAAGCGCAGAATCAAACCCCAACCCCATCTACCTACATCACGCTGGAGCATGACTGGAAGGCCGGCGACGTGATCACCTTCGACCTGCCCATGACCCTCCACATTGCGCCCACTCCCGACGACAAGCTGGTCCAGGCCGCGATGTACGGTCCTCTGGTCCTCGCCGCGCAGCTCGGCACCGATGGCCTGACGACATCCATGATCTACGGTGGGAGCGGCCCGCGCGGCTTTGACGATGGCTATCCCATGCCGACTGTGGATCTGCGTGGCCGTATGCATCGCGACGCGAGCGGCCATTTCACCGCGCCCCCGCCGCCACCCGCCGATACCGTATGGTTCGAACAGGCTGAGGCTTCTCCGCTCTATCCCCTGCGCTTCCACACCAAAGGACGCGGGCCCACCCACACCCTCGTGCCGCTAAACCAGATTATGGATGAGCGCTACTCGGTCTACCTGCGCAATATCACCACGTCCACGACTTAGACCTTGCGCAACGGCAGCCTATGAACGCCACTCGTCCGGCGGCGAGTGGGCTACCAGCTCCCGCGTTCGCCGAACACGTCAATCACCTGGCCGAGACGCACGCAGCCGTTTTCCCAGTTAATCTGCAACGCGCGCTCGATGCGGTCCGCGTCACCGGCCAGCAGCGCAGCAATAATCTCGTCGTGCTCGTCAATCGAAAGCTGCAGATTGCTGATAATCGAACTCGCGTACAGGCGCCAGTAGCGTTCTACCTGAGGTTCGACCGTTTTGTGCAGGCTGCGCAGCCGTGGCCCCGCCCCCGATTCCACCACCAGCCGATGAAAATCCCGGTCCAGCTCGAAAATAGCACCCTGTTCGCTCGGGTTGTTTCTAATCCGCGCTAACTGCTGGTTAATGTTCTTCAACTTCTGAGCAATCGCCGTCCTCTCCGCCTTCGGCAGAGCCGCCGTGATTCGTCCCGCCAGACCTTCCAGACGCCCGATAACTGCATACAGCTCGTTGGCATCTTCCTTGGTCAGCGGGCTGACAATAATGCGGGATTTATTCGCCGTGCGCTGAGCATGCACATAGCCTTCCTGTTGCAGCCATTGCAGAGCGGCACGCGCCGGAGTGCGGCTCAGATGCAGCCGCTTCGCCAGTTCCCCTTCCACGATCCACGTCCCAGGCGAAAGTTTTCCCTGAACAATCAGTTCGCGGACCTGGTGGAGCGCGGTCAAAACACTCGTCCCGTGCTCCCGCTTCTTCTTGGGGCCCTTCGACGGCCT
>DASRRO010000081.1:0-3796 GCA_035656855.1 Acidobacteriaceae bacterium
AAGCTTTGCAGGCACAGGCCGACCAGGCCGCGCTGAACAGCCTGAAACTTCCCACGGTGACGACCAAGAAGTCGGAAGTCCTGATCAAGCATTTGCGGGATAGCGTCACCAAAGACACTCCTGGGTCCGCCAATATCCTGCGATCCTGGCTGACCGAGAGCGGCGGCGAATAGCATGATCACCAACGCCCAGAATGTCGAAATCCTCAGCGGGGCGCGCAAGGCCGCGGTGCTGCTGGTCCTGATCGGCGACTCCGCCAGTTCGGAATTGATCAAGCAGCTCAGCGATGACGAGGTGCAACTGGTCAGCCGGGAAATCGCCCGCATCCGCACCATCACCTCGGAGCAGGCCGAAGCCATTCTGGAGGAGTTTTACCAGATGGTGGTCGCCAAGGATTTCGTGGTCAAGGGCGGTATCGACTATGCCAAAAAGCTGCTGATCAATGCCTTTGGTCCGGAGATCGCCAAGAAGATGCTGGACCGCCTGGTCAAGGCTCTGGGCAACGACGTCGCCAACCTCGACATCCTGCAAAAGGCCGATCCGCAACAGCTGGCGAAGTTTGTCCATAGCGAGCATCCGCAGACCATCGCGCTGATTCTTTCCCACCTGAACCCATCGCAGGCCGCCGCCCTGCTGGCTTCTCTGCCTCCGGGAATACGGGCCGACGTCGCCTTGCGGATGGCCAGCCTGGACCAGATCTCGCCCGAAATCGTCTCCAAGATCGCCAACATCATCGGCGAGAAACTGCAGGCCCTGGGTGAATTCAGCCGGCAGTCGTATGGCGGTGTGCGCGCCGTGGCGGAGATGTTCAACCGCCTCGATTCGGTCACCAGCAAGGAAATTCTGGAAGTGATCGAAGAGCGCAACGCGCCGCTGGTGGAGACCATCCGACACCTGATGTTCGTCTTCGAAGACCTGCTGCTCATCGACCAGACGGGAATCAAGGAGATCCTGGCGCGCGTGGATCGGAAGATCCTGACCGTGGCGCTGAAGGGGACCAGCGAACAGCTCCGCGGACACTTCCTGGAAGGGATGTCGCAGCGCGGCGCCGAAATGTTGAAGGAGGACATGGAGAGCCTGGGGCCGATCAAGGTGCGCGACGTGGAAGCGGCGCAACAACAGATCATCGCGCTGGTGCGCCAGCTCGAGGGCGAGGGCGTGATCAACCTGAAGGGATCGGTCGGAGAGCAGTATGTTGTCTAAGATCATCGAGAAATCGGCCGCCCAGAGAAATGCCGAGGCGTTCCTGCTGGATCGCGTGACGCACGTACCGGCTCAACCGTCGAACTCGTCCACGCCGGAAAACGCGGATTCCCCGGAAGTCCAGGCGCTCCGGTTGCGCATCGCCCAACTCGAGAAGGACCTCGCCGAAACCGAAGCTGCAGCTTACGCGAGGGGCCGGCGCGAAGCCGAAGCAGAGGCCCGGCAGCGATACGGTGCAACCATGCAAAATACGGCCGAGCGGCTGGCGCAGTCCGTCAAGCAACTCGCCGAGGTGCGCCCCCGCCTGTGCAAGGAAGCCGAGGCCGATATTCTGCGGCTGGCCATGGCCATCGCCCAACGAATTCTGCACCGGCAACTGGCCATCGATCCCGAGGCGCTGGTGGCGCTGGCCAAGGTCAGTCTGGATCGCGTGGGCCGGCAGGAGCAGATCCGCGTCCGGGTAAACCCGGCGCTCCGGGAGCCGGTGCTCGCAGTCCTGACCCGGCTGTCTTCCCGGCCCATCGACGTGCTCGCGGACACCAACCTGGAGGCCGGTGGGTTGATCTTCGAGACCAGCCGCGGGCACCTGGATGCCTCCATCCACTCGCAACTGGATGAAATCGAGAGGGGGCTGGTCGACCGGCTGAGCAATCGTCCGGAAGGCCGGAGCTGAGCGATGCCTCTCGATCTCTCGTACTACATCGACCAGGTCCCGCGCATCGATCCCCTGCGTTTCACGGGCGAGGTGGTAGAATTGCGCGGGCTGCTGATCGAATCGGCTGGTCCGGCGGCCGCTATTGGCGATTTCTGCGAGATCTTGAGCGCCGGCAGGACGATCCGTGTGCAGGTGGTGGGATTTCGCGACGGCCGCATCCTCTCCATGCCGCTCGAAGAAACCGATGGTCTTCGGTTGGGCGATACCATTCTCGCCCGCCCGCATGCGGCGAAGGTCGCGGTAGGACCGGAGTTGCTGGGCCGCGTGCTCGACGGGTTCGGCTGTCCGATGGACGGCAGGCCGCCGATCGACGCCGCCGAGGCCTACGAACTGTATCGCAACCCGGAGAGTCCGCTTACGCGCTCGCACATCACCGATCCGCTGGTCACCGGCATTCGCGTGATCGACGGGCTGCTGCCGTGCGGCAAAGGGCAACGCATCGGAATCTTCGGCGGCAGCGGAGTCGGCAAGAGTACCCTCCTGGGAGCCATGGCGCGGGAGAGTTCGGCGGACGTCAACGTGATTGCCCTCATCGGCGAGCGAAATCGCGAGGTACGCGCCTTCATCGACCACGACCTCGGCCCGGAAGGACGCGCCCGTTCGGTGGTGGTCGCCGCCACGTCGGACCGGCCCGCCCTTCTGCGGGTGCGGGCCTGTTTCGTCGCGCTGGCCATCGCGGAGTATTTCCGGGATCAGGGAAAGGATGTGCTGCTGGTGATGGACTCGGCGACGCGGCTGGCGATGGCCCAACGCGAGATCGGGCTCGCTTCCGGCGAACCGCCGAGCCAGAAGGGCTACACGCCGTCGGTCTTCGCGCTGCTGCCCAAGGTTTGCGAGCGGGCGGGGAACTTCGCGAACGGCTCCATCACTGGGTTCTTTACGGTATTGGTCGAGGGCGATGACTTCAACGAGCCGATCTGCGACGCCGTGCGCGCGATTCTCGACGGCCACATCGTTCTCTCGCGCGAATTGGGAGCGGCGGGCCATTACCCCGCGGTCCAGGTGCTGGATTCGGTGAGCCGGCTGCAGTCGCAACTGGCCAGCCAGGAGCAGAAGGAACACATGCGCAAAGTGCGCGAGGCGCTGGCTGCCTACCGGCAGGCTGAGGACCTGATCCAGCTGGGCGCTTATGTGGCAGGGACTAATCCGGGCCTGGATGCCAGCATTAAAGCCCGGCCCAGGATTCTCGACTTTCTGCGCCAGGATGCCGCGCAGGCTTCGCCGTTGGATCAGACGCTGCAGCAACTCGGCTCCGTCGCCTCGCAATTGCCATGACCAACTTCCACTTTCGATTGCAGCGCGTCCTGGAATTCCGCCAGACCCAGTTTCAGCTGGCCGAATCGGAATTCCAGCATGCGGCGGCGAAGGTTCGCTCTTTGCAGGCCCAGCAGGCCGCGCTGATCGCAAGAAAGTGGGAGACGCGGCGCACCATTGCGAGCCTCCCCCAGGTCAAGGGAGGACACCTGGCGCCGCTTCCGGGCTGGTATCAATGGACAGTGAGGGCGGCGGACCAGTTGTCCGCGCTGGAACGTGAGGCGACGGCGGATCTCCAGAAGCGCCGGCAAGCGATGGTGGAAGCCCACCGTCAAGTGCGGCTTCTCGAAAAACTGCGAGACAAGCGGCGCGGCGAATGGCAGGCGGCGTTCGACCGCGAGTTGGAGGAACTGGCCGCCGATTCGACCAACAGCCGCTTCTCACGGGCCTGGTTTCCGGAATCGCGGCTTCACGACTAGCTCGGAATGGTCAATCCGGGGACCTTCTCTGCGCACGAAAAGCCCCTCGCATGGTGAGTGCCGTGGCGATCATGCACGGTCACCGGGATCCGCCGATTCAGATTGCCGAGAAGCCGCCGTCCACAGCCAAATCCACCCCATTCAC
>DASRRO010000082.1:0-1665 GCA_035656855.1 Acidobacteriaceae bacterium
CCGCAAGACGGGAGCGATCTCTTACCTGCTGTATACCAGCTTCGGAATGAGCTCCAACAACACCGTACAGCGCGCGAAATTCATCAACGCCAAGCCGGTGTATTTCCCGCCGATGGAGCGTAAGTGGAGCAACGACGATTATGGCAACGGGAGCTATCAGACCGCGGTGTTCCACGACAAGGACGGCTCGGTCGGCGGTGTCCCGAATTCCTACATTCTCATCAACGACGCAAACGACTCAATCGCCATCGACGACGCCTGCGAGATCAAGCCCACCTGGAACGCTGCCGTGTGCAAGGGCGACGTCGGGCGCATGACTGTTGGCGGCGGTCGTGGCGCGGGTCGCGGCGGTGGCAGAGGCGGGGCTCCCGCAGCTTATGCGCCTGGCGGTAGAGGCGGGGCTGCGGTAGCTGCTGCGCCTGGCGGCGGAGCTGGCGCCGGCAGGGGTGGCGCCCGTGTTGCCGTCGGCCCGAGAGTCGGATTCCTGGGCGCTGCTGCACCTGCGGGGCCGCCAGTCGTTCTCAGCCGCAATGGCAAGGATTTTACCGTCACCGGAGAAACCAACGTGCGAGCGGGCACCGAGATCAAGGTGACCACCGAAAGGCCGTCCCTGTCCCTCAGCGTGAAGGAGCTGGATCGCGGCTCGTGGGTGATGTTCGAGCTGCCGGGATTCACCACCGCAGCGTCGGGTACGGAGGAGAGCAGCCTGGATGCGCTTCGCAAGGCCAGTGCCACCTCGTACTACAAAGGCAACGGTTCGCTTTGGGTCAAGCTTGTCTCCAGCGGCGACGTCCTGGGCAGCGGCCCTGAGAGCGGCCCCAGTGGCGGAGCCAGCCTTCAGGCCAGCCGGTAAGCGGCAACCCTGCTGCACGAGCAAAAGCCCCCGGGTCTCAACTTTGAAGCTCAGGCCGGGGGCTTTTTGTTTCGTACCGCAATGCTGCGCAATCGGTTCCCGGAACAATGCCGCATTCAAGGATCCAACCGTCGCCTGTCCCTGCACTGGACGTCACTTGCTGAAGGAAATGCGAACTTCTCGATCGTCATTGTCTTCCGGTACGCTGACGATCTGATGGCAGGCTTTGAACACCGGGAGGAAGCCGAGCGACTCCAGGGAATTAACCAGCACGCTTCCGCGCCCTCAAAGTACGCAAGCGGAAGGAGGGTATGCGTCTACTCCATGAATCCTGGGACTCGCCCTCTTTTCCTGCGATGTACGGCGGACGGGAAGCGCTTCCTGATGACCACAAATTCCGAGGCCAGCGAGGGAGAGTCCGCGCCCGTTACCGTCGTCCTCAACTGGGCCGCGGGACTGAAATAACAGGCGAGACGTCACAGCGAAAGACCAACCGGCAACTCGCCTCCGGGGCATTTTCTTGTAAAGTTGCGCCGTTCACGCCGGCAGGTGAGCGCACGAAGAAAGCTCCATCGCGCGGTGGACGCACAGGTAGCAACGGCCAACAGCATCCCGTGGTCATCTACTGCGAAGTTCTCCAGAAACGGCGTTCTCGTTGCACCACTCCGGCTGACGCGCCACTCGGAGAAAGCCGATGCTGAGCACCCAGAATGGGATCAGGAACGAGAAACGCGATCTGTTCCGCCGATCTGGCCGGCACCCACTTCTGCGACGCGATGGGGTCTCGGTCCTGATCTTGCTCAAACTTCGAG
>DASRRO010000083.1:0-15406 GCA_035656855.1 Acidobacteriaceae bacterium
CCCTCGACTCGTTCGGCCGCCGCGCCCAGCTTCTCGCCGCCGTCGACAAAGTCATGGAGCGCGCTCAGAAAGCCCAGCGCGATGTCGCCGCCGGACAGTCCGGCCTCTTCGGCATCTTCGACACCCATACCCCCGCCGCCAACGGCGATGACCTCCCCAACGTTCCCGACATGGAAGAAGGGCATCGCCTCGCCGCTGAAAAAGAAGTCCTCGGCTTCTTCGTCTCCGGCCACCCGCTTGACAAGTACGCGGAAAAGCTCCGCAACCTGCCCGGCGTCCTCGACGTCGCCACTGCGCTCGAGACCAAACCCGCGCCCTCCAGCGGCCGCCGTGGCCAGGCCCCCGAAAACGAGATCTCCATTGCCGGCGTCCTCCTCGGCCTCAAAGTCGCCAAGTCCAAACGCTCCGGCGAACTCTACGCGCAGGCCGCTCTCGAGGACGCCAGCGGCAAAATCGATCTCATCTGCTTCCCCAAAGATTACGAGCGCCTCGCCGAATCCCTCCGCATCGAAGTTCCCGTGCTGGTCCGCGGTCAGCTTCGCGCTGAAGAGGAAGCCGCCCCCAAGCTCTGCGTCTCCGCCATCCACGCGCTCGAAGACGTAAAGATTCGCCTCCCCAACAACGTTCGCATCCGCATCTCTCTGGACCGAGTCAGCGACACGACCCTCGTCGAGCTGCGCGATCTCGTCGTCGGCGCACCCGGTCCCGCCCGCGTCATGCTCAACGTCGAACAGCGCGGCGAATACTGCGTGGTCATGGAGCCGGAAGGCATCAAAGTCGCCGCCGACCGCGCCTTCATCGACAAGGCCGAATTGCTTCTCGGCCGCGGCACCGTCCAGCCGGTGGACTAACCCCGCGTCTTATCGAACCGCTCTACGCTATTCGCTAACGGGTACCGCGCCCGCTCCTCATACCGCGACCCCCCCGCTCCAGGAATGGACTCATAGAGCAGAAATTCTTCCGCCTTAAACTCCGCCTGCACCCAACCTCCGGACGCCCCATCCTTGTCCACGCGGAGCCCGCGGACAGGGTGGGATCGCTCGACAGCCTTCTGCAGCGGCGCCGGAGCCCGCCCACCCGCGCGCCCCTTCACTCGAGCCAGAGTGATGTGTGGACGGTACACCCGTTCCTCCGACACAAACCCGCATCCCCGCGTCGCCGTCACCACCTTCTGCTGCAGAGCCAGCAACTCCGGAGTCAGCGCCACGCCTGCCCAGAAGACTCCCGCCCGCTCGAAGAATCCCAGTCCTTCGATCCGCACCGGCACCCGCTCCGCACGCACCGTGCCCAGCTTCTCGACCGCGCAGCGCGCCTGCTCTTCGCTGGTCTTTCCAAGGAACTGCAGCGTCACATGCCAGCTTTCCGGCGTCGACCACCGCAGTTCGCTTTCACCGGATGAAAACCGTTCCAGCCTCTCCAGCACGTCCAGTAGAGAGGCCTTCGCCTCCTCTGCCAGTCCGATTCCGATGAACAGTCGCATCGCCGTCCAGAATAGCGCCGGACCCTGGTGGGCCTCAGTTGCCCGCCTCTTCTATACCCTGGCTCGCCTCTTCCTGATATTCACCCTGGTTTACCGCCACCAGGTATTCCCGCAGCACCCTGGCATTCTGTTCGGTGTTCTCGGCCCGCTCCAGAAACCGCGACGCCGTTATCTCGCGCCCCGGCGCCGCCCGCTTCGCCAGCCGGTGATACAGAGAGGCGCTCTCTTCCAGCGCCCGCAATGCTGACCACAGCGCCGTCTCCACCGCGTGTCGCTGTTCCGTTCCCAGGTGGTTCGCCGTGAACGCGTGACCTACCCGGCAGCGGAACCGCAAGAACCCGCCCTCATCCATCTCCCACAGAACTCCGCCGCAGTCCGGACACGCAAAAACCGAAGGCTCCCCTGGGCGGTCCCCATTTTCGATTTGTGGCATTTCCCGCTCCAGCAACTTCGTTTCCTTTTCTTCGGTCGTTTCCCGCGCCGCTCCAGACGACGCTTCCGCCGGAAGGTCCTCCCCCACCAGCCGCACCAGCTCTTCCGCAATCGCCTCCAGCGGCAGCACCGTCGCCTCCGGCACCTGCTCCAGCGCGCTTTTCGGCATCGCCGAAAACATCGCCGTCTCCGGATCCTGCACGATCGTCGCCCCTCCGTGGGCTTTCACCACCATCAGCCCCGACGTCCCATCGTCCAGCATGCCGGTCAGCACCACGCCAATCACCCGCCGCCCAGCCGCCACCGCTGCCGACCGGAACAGCGGATCGATGGCTGGCCGGTGCAGGTTCTCCCGCGGCCCCTGCAGCACCCGCAACCGCCCGTCCTCCACCAGCATGTGGAAATCCGCCGGCGCCACATAGATATGCCCTCGCTCCATCCGCTCTCCGTCTGCCGGATGGCTCGCCCTCAGCCGGCCCGCCCGTGCCAGAATCTGGGGCAGCATGCCTCCACTTCGTCCCGAAAGGTGCAGCACCACCAGCACCGCCGCCTCCAGCTTCGCCGGCAGCGCGCTCACCAGTCGTTGCAACGCCTCGATGCCTCCTGCGGAAGCCCCGACCACAATCAAATCGCGATGCTTCACCTCTGGTTACCTCTCCTGCGTGGGATGTGCTCCCACCGATTCCGGTGGCTAGCAGACCGAACAGCCGCCAGGATTTGTGATATAGATGAGGTGCAATTACAGGGGCCAGCCATCTGGAGTTGGGTCGAACGACATCCCAATGCGATGCGGAAAGTTGCTGCCTCTGCACCCCAATTCGACCTGACGACCGGAGAACATCGATGAACATCGGATCCAGTATCCCCAACGCTACCGTCACCGTTCTCACCTCCTGGAAAGACATCGCCCATTACATGGGCAAGGGGGTTCGCACCGTCCAGCGCTGGGAGCAGGATTTCGGCCTGCCCGTCCGCCGGCCCCTGGGCTCCAGCAAGAAAGCCATCCTCGCCCGCCCCAGCGACCTCGATGCCTGGGTCGCCCTCCGCTGCTCCAGCCGCGGCCAGCTTACCGTTATCGCCTGCGTTCCCAACACTGCGCAATCCTCCCCGGAGGGCAGGAAGGCCCCCCTGTCTCTCGGAGCCTTGTCGGCGCTCAATGCGGAAATTCATACCTCGCGCATGCTCCGCTCCAGCAACCGGGAACTCATGGATGAAATGCGCGTGGCTCTGGCCAGACTGCAGCAGGAGCTTTTGCTGATGTGCCCGGCCAACTGAGACGCCCCGGCGGGTCAGCGAGCCCCCACGCCGCGACTCTCATCCGTCCGTTCTGCCCGGACTATAATTCGATCCATTGGATCGCTGGCGACCCTGCGTCCCCACAACGCCGCTCAGCGCACGAAAGATGATTTCCGGCTATGTCTCCGCGTAAATCCAGCTCGAGTTCCAGGCGCGCCGACCCCAGCGCGAAAGCGCCGGCCCCCGCGCAGGCAGAAGGCGCTCAGCAGGCCGGCCGCACGAATCCTTTCCCCATTGTCGGCGTTGGCGCTTCGGCCGGCGGCCTTGAGGCCATGAGCACCCTGTTTAAGAACCTTCAGTCCGATCTCGGCATGGCCTTCATCCTCGTGCCCCATCTGGATCCCCAGCGCGAGAGCGCCTTCAGCCAGATCCTCTCTCGCACTACCACCATGCCTGTTGTCCAGATCGAAAACGGCATGACCGTCGAGCCCAACCACGTCTACGTCATCCCCCCCAACTGCGAACTGTCCATCAGCGGCGCACACCTCGAGATCGCCAACCGCGAGCAGGGCCGCCCCGTCAATACCACGATCGATGTCTTCTTCCGCTCCCTGGCCGCCGCCCACGGTCCCAATGCCATCGGCATTATCCTCTCCGGCACCGCGTCTGACGGTACCCTCGGTCTCGCCGCCATTAAAGGGGAAGCCGGCATCACCTTCGCGCAGGATACCCGCTCGTCAAAGTACGACGGCATGCCCTCCAGCGCCATCGCCGCCGGCTGCGTCGATTTCATCCTCCCGCCCGAAGAGATCGCCAACGAGCTCGGCCGCATTCGCAACCATCCTTACGTCACCGGTATTTCCCTCGGCCAGATCGAAGACGAAGGCACCCTGGACGGCCACATGAATCAGGTCTTCCGTCTGCTGCGCCGCGCTACCCGCGTTGACTTCTCTGAGTACAAATCGCCCACCATCGCCCGTCGGGTGCAGCGCCGCATGATCCTGCACAGGGTCGAGAAGCTCTCCGACTATGTGGCCCTCCTTCTGCGCGATCGCAACGAAGTCGACGCTCTCTATCAGGACCTCCTGATTAACGTCACCAGCTTCTTCCGGAATCCCGACGCCTTCGACACGCTGAAACATATTGTCTATCCTTCGATCCTGCAGGCCCGCAATCCCGCCGCTCCCGTCCGCATCTGGGTACCCGGCTGCTCCACCGGCGAAGAAGCCTATTCCCATGCCATCTCACTGGTGGAGTTTCTCAGCGACGAACATCTTGAAATTCCTATGCAGATTTTCGGCACCGACCTCAGTGAGGTCGCCGTCCAGCGGGCCCGCTCTGCCATTTATAAGGAGAGCATCGAAACGGATGTCAGTCCCGCCCGCCTCCGCCGCTTCTTCCACAAAACCGAAGGCGGCTACCAGATCAGCAAGACCATTCGCGACCTCTGCATCTTCTCCACGCAGAACGTCTTCAACGACCCGCCTTTCTCCCGGATGGATCTGGTCAGTTGCCGCAATGTCATGATCTATCTCAGCCAGAACCTGCAGAAACGGGTGATTCCCGTCTTTCACTACGCTCTCAATCCAGCCGGCTTCCTCATGATCGGCAACACGGAAGGCCTTCTGGGTGCAGGTTCGGAATTATTTGAAATGGCCGACAAAAAGCAGAAGATCTATCGCAAAAAACTTGTCTCCACTCCCGTCACTTTTGCCTTTTCAGTCGGGAGCGTCGGTCACGAGGCCAATGTTCAGGAACTCCCGCCGCCTCCTCCGCCCCTTCAGCCCGAGCCCCTGAAGGCTCCATTTGAGCTCCAGCGGGAAGCCGATCGCCTGCTGCTCAGCCGCTACGCCCCCCCCGCTGTCGTCATCAACGACCAGATGGAAATCCTCCAGAGCCGCGGCCGCACCGGCGCTTATCTGGAGCTCGCCCCTGGCAAGGCCAGCCTCAATCTCCTCAAGATGGCTCGCTCCGGCCTCCTCTTCGAGCTGCAGAGCGCCGTCGATGAGGCAAAGAAGACCGGCCTCGAGGCCGAGCGCCGCGACGTCCACGTCGATGCCAATGGCGACAGCCATACCATCGACCTCCGCGTCCTGCCCTTCCGCACACCTGTCCAGGACCAGCGCAGCTATCTGGTGATCTTCGAGGTGCTTCCCGCCGATTCCGCTGCCCTGTCCGCTCACGTGGCCGAGCCCCTCACTGAATCCGAACGCGCCGAGAAGGAAAAGCAAACCGCTCATCTCAAACAGGAGCTCTCCGCTACCAAGGAGTACCTGCAGTCCATCATCGAAATGCAGGAAGCCACCAACGAGGAGCTGCAGTCCGCCAACGAGGAGATCCAGTCCGGCAACGAAGAGCTGCAGAGTACCAACGAGGAGTTGCAAACCTCCAAGGAAGAGCTCGAATCCGCTAACGAGGAACTCCATACCGTCAACGAGGAGATGCAGCACCGCAACGACCTCCTTACCCAGCTCAACAACGACCTCACCAACCTGCTCAACAGCGTCAACCTCTCCATCGTCATGGTCAGCTCCGACCTTTCGGTCCGCCGCTTCACCCCCCAGGCCACCACCGTCCTCGGCCTCACGGCCACCGATGTCGGCCGCTCCATCCCTCGCCTCAAGCTCAAAATCGATGTCCGCAATCTCGAGGAGATGATGCTCGACGTCATCAGGGAAGTGCAGCCCCGCCACTCCGATGTCCAGGACGACGAGGGCCGCTGGTTCACCCTCCGCATTACCCCCTACCGCACCCTCGATAACCGCATCGACGGCGTCGTCCTCATCGCGGTGGACCGAGTCATTATCGAGAAACCGGACGGCGCCGCCTCGCGCAGGCAGTCCTCGAACGGAAAGAAGATTCTCCAGCCTTCGAAAAAGCGCTAGCCGCCGTTACCTTCTCGCTCTCCGGTCAAACCGCCGCGCCGCGCCGCGCATCCTACGTCCGAGGCCTGCGAAATCTTGTCTGATGCACAGCTGACATCTGTCCTTTTTGTCCTTCTGCTGCTGGTGGGATTCGCGCAGCTCCTCGGCTGGCTCTGCGTCCGCCTCCGTCAGCCCAAGGTCGTGGGAGAAATCCTCGCCGGCATCGTGCTCGGCCCCGCGCTCCTCGGCCGCTGGCCCGCTGCCGCCCACCTCATCACCGGCGCCCGCCATCAGGGCAATATCCTCGACTTCGTCTACTGGCTCGGCCTTCTGCTTCTCATGTTTCTTTCCGGTGCGGAGACCCAGCAGCTCTTTACCCGCGAGGAACGCCGCGAAGTCGGCTGGCTCACCATCGTCGGCACCGGCCTGCCGTTCATCCTCGGCCTCATTATCGGCCCGCGTCTCATCGGCCCGGCGCTCGCCGGACCCAACGGCAGCCGCATCTCCCTCATCATCATTCTCGCCGTCGGCGTCGCCGTCACCTCTGTTCCCGTCGTCAGCAAAATCTTTGCCGACCTCAAAATCCTCCACACCCGCTTCGCCCGCCTCGTCCTCGGTGTGGCCGTTCTCGAAGACATCGTCCTCTGGCTCGCGCTGGCCGTTGCCACCGCCACCGCGGGCAAAGCCGTCCTGCATCCGCGCGCCATGGCCGTGCACCTGCTCGCCACCATCGCTTTCTTCATCGCGGGACTCACCATCTTCCCCCGCGCTATCAAACGCATCAACAAGGCCGAGTGGAACGTCGTCGCCCGCCACTCGCCTGCCGGCTATGCCATCGCCGTGCTGCTCGCCTACTGTGCGCTCGCCGGAGCCCTCGACGTCAGCCTCGTCTTCGCCGCTTTCCTCGCCGGATTCGCTGTCGTCCATCGCAAGCGCCGCCTCTTTGCCGACGCCCTCGACGCCATCGGCAAAGTCGCCTTTGCCTTCTTCATCCCCGTTTACTTTGCGATTGTCGGCCTCAAGCTCGACCTCGTCCGCGGCTTCTCTCTCTGGATGTGCCTGGCCTTCATCGGCGGCACCTGCCTGGTCAAGATCCTCTCCGTCTCCCTCGCCGGACGCTGCGCCGGATTCCGCGGCCGCGACCTCTTCAACCTCGCCATCACCACCAACGCCCGCGGCGGACCCGGCATCGTGCTCGCCAGCGTCGCCTTCGATGCCGGCATCATCAGCGCGCAGTTCTACACCACGCTGGTCATTGCAGCCGTTGTCACCTCGCAGATCGCCGGCGCATGGCTCGAGTACGTCCTGCGCAAAGGATGGCCGCTGCTCACGCCCAAAGCCTCGGACGACTTCCTCGAAGCCACTCCGGAAGCCCCGCGCGCCGCTTAGCTATTCCGCGTGATTGCCCGGTCCGGCCGCCGCCACTTTCCAGCCGTTGCGGATCGCCTCCGCCAAAGCGCCCTCATCGACCTCGCGGTCCAGCACCCGGTGGAAGAGGCACTTCTCCGCGCCCGACGGCAGCGTCCACTCCACCAAAAACAGCCGGCTCACCGGACTGTACCGTCGAATGGTGCAGGCCAGAAACACCAGCGACGCCTCTTCGATGCTCCCGCACAGCACCCACACACGCGGTTTCCCATCGTGCGCGGGAAACTCCGCCTGCTCCGGCGACAGCGATTGCACCCCGATGCCTCGCCTCTCCATCGCCGACTGGCGATTCATGAGCAAAAGACGGTCGCGCCCGACTGACATTACGGGCCACGGGCTTCGACGCGGAATAACGGACTGACGTGCGGACATAGGGCCCCTCAGCTCTCTCAACATCGTGGACATAAAACGTTGCTCCAAACGCCCCGGTCGCTGAGCAGTATTGAAGATGACCCTTCAATACCGACGAACTCTTCCCACACTAATCCGCCTTTCGTGACTCGGAGGACGCCAGAACACGCCAGTTTCATACTCTGTTTTCCACATGAAGTTCCGAGGCGGCCCCGGGGCCAAATCGGCCGTCGCCGCTCGCTCGATTCGCGGTCTGTGCTGACCTACTTTGCTTTGTGTCCGATGAGCCTGTCCGCCCACTGCAGAAAATACGTCATGTTCGGCGCATCCGTGTGCCCGCCGTCGTGCTGCCGCCAGGCCAGGTCGCCGTCCAGCAGTCCTGTGTTCACCGGAGGCATCGGCGCTGCGTGATAGTCTCCGCCGAGTGTGAACCCCGACCCGCCCAGCCCCTTCGCGCCCAACAATGTGAACACCCGATTCGCATCTACCGTCGCCATCCAGCTGCCCTCGTGATCCAGCCAGTGCGCGTCGCCCTTCTCCGGGATGCCATAGCTGATGAACGTCAGCCGCGGCGCACACAGTGCGATCAGCTCGTTTGAATCCACCGGGATCTCTCCCGGATTCATGCTGCCGAACTTTGCCCCGACCTTGATCTTTGACGCCCCGTACTTCATAAAGTTCCCGGCCATCCAGTAGTACTCGCCGTCGGTCAGGTTCTCGACTGCTTCGCCGTAGTTGCGCCGCAGCGGAGTGGCGCCGCCCTTGCCCGACGAGCCCACCAGCGCCATCGCAAATCGCTCGTCGAAGGCCATCGTCACCAGGGCTGCCTTGCCATACCGTGACACGCCCTCAATGCCCACGTGCTTCGCATCCACCGCGGGATCGGTTTCGAGATAATCGAGGCCGCGGCCCGCGCCCCACGCCCACGCCCGCAGCGCGCCCCACTGCTCCGGCGTCCGCGGCTGGCCTTTATTCACCAGGCCGATGATGCCCCGCGTGATCCCCGCTCCGTCATCGGCCTGCACGCTTGCCGGATCCAGGAACGCGAATCCCCATCCATCGCCTACCAGCTGCCAGGTGTTGGGAAACCCTCCATCCGCATTGAGCTGCGGAAACTCGAACGGCGTCTTCTTCACCGGTTCCCACGCGGGATGCGCCTTGAACACCGCGTCGAGCGACGGATCCTTCTCGATGAGCAGTGTCTTCCACGCCGCGTTGATCCGCGCAAACTCCTCTTCGCCCGGCTCATTGGGAGCAGGGAAGCCCGCCGGGCCAAACATCATCAGCACCGGCACCGGCCCCTTCGCTGCAGCCGGCGTCACCAGCGTCATGTGGATCGTCACCGTGATCGCGGGATACTCTGCGTTGTCCACCGTCCCGATCAGATCCTTCGCGATCACCGGGGTGAAACCGATCCTTTCGTGATCGATGGCGCGCACCGTCCAGGTAACTTTGGGGACATCGCTGGGGACGAAGCCGTAGACGTATTTCGACTCCATGTCGACGATGTGCGGGCGCCGCTGCTTCCACCACATCTCGGGCGCTGTCACTTTTTGACCTTCGGTCATTGTCAGCGGATCGGGCAGGTTAGGATACGGATTCGCTTTCGACTCGTCGTAGTTGGCGTGGTTGGGAGCCTTCTCATCGCCAGACGGAGCCGGACGCAGCGCCTCGATGCCGATCTGATCCATCATGTTCTGGTGATCCTGCTCAGCGGTGAACGTGACGGGCGGCGCAGTTGAGGACGAAGCCGAGGTTTGCGCGCCTCCGGCAGCAGCGACTGCCAGCAACAGGACACAACCACACGAGAGACTCCGAATGGGCACGCCGAACCTCCAGGGAAGCGGGTTGATTCGGGACCCATACTAGAGCTTTCCCCGGCGTGTGAGGGCATCGGCCAGGGTTTCTGTGTTTTTCGACCATCGCCAAGTTGACCTCTCTGCGATACCCTTCAGCGCCAGCTCGCAAGAGAATCAGGCAAAAGATCGGCAGAATTGAGATAGCGGCCCGCATTCGCTTCTCCCTACACTGGCCGACGGGGAAAGAGCGGGTGGTGGCGGATTATGCGTGGCCCGCCCTTCGGATGAAGTGGATGATGAGAAAAATGATAAACAGTCCCAGCAGGATGTGAACCGCCGCAAAAGCTACGTGGAATGCGACGAAGGCGACCAACCAGCCGATTAAAAACAGGAACGCCAGCACCAGCCACATAAAGGCCTCTTTCAGGAATGCGCCGATCGGGCGCTTCACTCGACTCGGATGGCAATGGCCATGCAGGGTTTGCTCCACCAGTCGCTGCGACTTGTTGAGAGCTGTTGCATCGAAACGGGCGAGGGCGCGATTGGGCCGGCACGCAAGGGCGGTGCTACCCCGCGTCCGCCAAAGAATGGCAGACATGGGCACCTGGGCAACGGCCCACTTTGTCTGAATTGGACTAAACTGTTTCGTTATGGCGACCACCGTTGAAACCTCTACCGTCATCCTGCCGCGCAAGCCGCAGGGCGCTTTCCGCAATGAGCCGTTTATCGATTTCTCGCAGCACCACAATGCGCATGCGATGCGCGAGGCGCTGACGCGCGTCGGCGATCTGCTGGGGCATGAGTATCCGCTGATCATTGGCGGGGAGCGGGTGCGGACGAGCGGGAAGATCGAGTCGCGCAACCCGGCGCGTCCGGCGCAGATTGTCGGCATCCACCAGAAGGCGGGCGCGGAGCATGCCGAGCAGGCGGTGAGGGCAGCGCTGCAAGCCTTCGAGACATGGAAGTTTGTCTCGACGGAGGAGCGGGCCTCGCTGCTGCTGCGCGCGGCGGAGCTCATCCGGGAACGAAACTTCGACTTCTGCGCGTGGCTGACCTACGAGGTGGGCAAGAACTGGGCGGAAGCCGATGCCGATGTGGGCGAGACCATCGACTTTCTGGAGTTCTACGCGCGCGAGGCCCTGCGGCTTGCCGGCGCGACGACGCCGGTTCAGCTGCCTGGGGAGCGCGATGAGTTGCTCTACATTCCGCTGGGCGTGGGCGCGGTGATTTCGCCGTGGAATTTTCCCTTCGCCATTATGGCGGGGATGACGGCGGCGGCGATTGTGGCGGGGAACACCGTGGTGCTGAAGCCGTCGAGCGATTCGCCGACGATTGCGGCGCGGTTTATGGAGGTTTTGGAAGAAGCCGGGCTGCCGGGCGGCGTGGTGAATTTCTGCCCCGGGTCGGGCGGCACGTTTGGCAACGCGGTGGTGGCGCATCCGAAGACGCGGTTCATCGCGTTCACCGGGTCAAAGGAAGTGGGGCTGGACATTCACGAGCGCGCGGCGAAGGCGCAGCCGGGACAGGTCTGGATTAAGCGCACGATTCTGGAGATGGGCGGGAAGGATTCGATCGTCGTGAGCGCAGACGCGGATTTCGATGCGGCGGTGGATGGGGTGATTGCGTCGGCCTTCGGGTTCAGCGGGCAGAAGTGCTCGGCGTGCTCGCGGGCGATTGTGGAGGAGGCGATCTATCCGGAGTTCATCGACCGGCTGCGGGAGCGGGCGGAGAAGCTGACTGTCGGCGATCCGTCGGGGAATCCCAACATGGGGCCGGTAGTGAGTGAAGGTGCGATGCGGACGATTCTGGAATACATCGATATCGGCAGGAAGGAAGGGCGGCTGCTCGCGGGCGGGAAGGCGATCGAGACGCCCGAGAAGGGCTACTACGTGGCGCCGACGGTGATTGCCGATGTGGCTCCGGATGCGCGGATTGCGCAGGAGGAGATTTTCGGGCCGGTGCTGGCGGTGATCAAGGCACGGGACTTCGATCATGCGCTGGAGATTGCGAATAACACGGAGTTTGGGCTGACCGGCGCGGTGTACTCAACGGATCGGGTCAAGCTGGACCGGGCGCGGCGCCAATATCACGTAGGTAACTTGTACTTCAACCGCAAGTGCACGGGCGCGATGGTCGGGGCGCATCCGTTTGGCGGGTTCAACATGTCGGGAACGGATTCGAAGGCGGGCGGCCCCGATTATCTGTACCTGTTCACGCAGGCGAAGTCGGTGGGCGAGAAGCTGACGAAGTAGGCCCAGACGCCGAAGGGGATTGAAAGCGAAAAAGGCGCTGATGCCGTTGGGCAGCAGCGCCTTCGAAAGCAACACAGAAGCGGGAAAAACGAACGACGATTACAGGCCCTGCAGAATCTGATCGCCGATGGCCTGAGCTGCCTCAGCCAACATGCGGTGGTGGATGGTGAAGAGCGCCAGCTCGAGACGGTCCGAGACGCCGGTTTTGTCGTAGATGCTGCGCAGATAGTTCTTGATGACCTGCTCGGTGGTGCAGAGCCGGACAGCGATTTCCTTATTTTTGCAGCCCTGGACGATGAGGGCGACGATCTTCAGCTCCTTGGGCGTGAGCCGGTCGCGGACCCGCGAGCCGACGGAGTCTTCCTCGAGGCCCGGGCTGTCGATGCCGTTGGCACGGACCTGGCGATCGCCCTGGCCGACGTGACGGACGCACTCGATCAGAGCGGGACCCGTAACGTTACGATGGGCAGCACCGTTGACGCCGGCGCTGAACCACGACTGGACCAGCTCGCCGTTCTCGGCGATGACGATGCTGCGGCTGCCGGCGCTGGCGACGCGCGGAATCAGGTTCTGCGCGTCGAGTTTGAGGGAGGACGCAAAGAGCAGGATGGCGCCGCGGAAGGTTTCCAGTGCGGGGTAAAGGCGCTCGGGTTCCGAGCACTGGGCGATGATGCGAAAATCGTCCTCCATGGCCAGGATTTTTGCGGTCCCGGCTCTGAAAATGGCCTGGTTATCAGCAAGAATGAGCTTATTCATTATGTCCGCTTCCTCAGAAAAAAGTGCGTCGCGGGTTGCTCTCCGAGACAGATGAGTCCAAATGCGCGTCCGGAACTGCAGGGGCGCGCGGCCGCGGTCATCGTTCCGTGTGTCTCTTGGGTGGGCACTTTGGGTACTTCCGCAGGGCGGCGGGATGATGGTGCTTTCGGCCGCAGCATTGCGGGGAAAGCGTGGATGGATGACCTGTGAGCTGTTGCCATCATTCTGGACAAAAGTAACCCCCGAATACCCGAAGGTCCTGTGACGTACGTCACGGGTGTGGGCAGCGGAGATGAGACTTTTGTGGGGTGGCGCTCCCGGGGCTGGACAGGGTAACTCGCGGGAACCGCGCACGGCCTGTAACGTAGTAAGTAATACCGGTAAGAGACCCCAGCAGAAACCACGCAGGAATCAGCGAACCAGCAGCAAAGAACCAGCAGTAAAAACAAGGAGTTCCCCCGAATGGCCAGGCCGATCATTCTTGCGGTCGATGACGATGCCAGCGTGCTGGAAGCCGTGGTGCAGGATCTGCGGCGAAAGTATGGACAGGAGTATCGAATTTTGCGGGCGGGGTCCGGGCAGGCGGCGCTCGACACCTGTCTCCAACTCAAGGACCGTGGCGACGCGGTGGCGCTGATCGTGTCGGACCAGCGCATGCCGGGAATGACCGGCGTCGAGATGCTGGAGCGGGTGCAGGAGACCTATCCGCGGGCGCGTCGAGTGTTGCTGACCGCGTATGCGGATACCGAAGCAGCGATTCGCGCCATCAACTCGGCGCGCATCAGCTATTACCTGACCAAGCCGTGGGATCCGCCGGAAGAGCGGCTGTATCCGGTGCTCGACGATCTCCTGGAAGAGTGGAACGCGGGCTACAAGCCGCCCTTTGAGGGAATCCGGGTTGTGGGTCCGCGGTGGTCGCTGCGGGACTACCAGGTGCGGAATTTTCTCTCGCGGAACCAGGTGCCGTATGTGTGGGTGGATCCGGAGCGGAACGGCGAGGCGGCAGAGCTGCTGAAAAAGTTTGGCGTGGACGACAGCCGCCTGCCGGTGGTGCTCTTCCAGGATGGCACAGCGCTGGTGCAACCCAACGACAACGACCTCGCCGAGCACGTGGGTCTGCGTACCCAGGCAAAGCAGGAGTTCTACGACCTGGTGGTTGCCGGCGCGGGGATGGCCGGACTGGCGGCGGCAGTCTATGGAGCGTCGGAGGGGCTGAAGACGCTGGTGCTGGAACCGGAGGCTCCCGGGGGGCAGGCCGGGAGCAGCTCAAAGATTGAAAACTACCTGGGGTTTCCGCGCGGAGTGACAGGCGAGCGGCTGGCTCGGGACGCGTACGACCAGGCGCGCAAGTTTGGGGCGGAATTTGTAACCCAGCGAGCGACCGGGGTGCAGGGCGACGGGCAGTACTATCACGTGTGCCTGGGGAGTGGTACTGAGGTGTCGTGCCGGGTGTTCCTGATCGCCAGCGGCGTGCGCTACCGGAGGATTGAGGCGCCGGGCGTGGAACGGCTGACCGGAGCCGGTGTGTACTACGGGGCGTCAATGGCGGAGGCCCAGGCTTGTCAGGACGAAAAGGTGTTTGTTGTGGGGGGCGCCAATTCGGCCGGACAGGCCGCGATGCATTTTTCCCGGGTCGCCTCTGAGGTAACCATGCTGGTGCGGGGAAAGTCCCTGGAAAGCAGCATGTCGAAATATCTCATCGATCAGATCGCGGGAACATCGAATATAAAGGTGGAGACCCAAACTGAGATCGTGGAAGCAATGGGCGACACACGGCTGGAAGCGCTGAAGATCCGCAGCCCGCAAGGGGAAAAGACGCGCGAGGCGACGTCGATGTTCCTGTTTATCGGGGCGGCCCCGCAGACCGGCTGGCTGCCGGAGACGATTCTGCGGGACGCCAACGGATTTGTCCTGTCGGGGCGCGACCTGCGTGTGGATGGGCACCTGCCCCGGACGTGGCGGGACGATCGGGAGCCCTATCTGCTGGAGACTTCGTGGCCGGGCGTGTTTGTGGCCGGTGATGTGCGGCACGGCTCGATGAAGCGGGCGGCCTCAGCTGTGGGCGAAGGGTCGACGGCGGTGCAGATGATGCACCAATATCTGGCCCAGTTTTAGTAGTCGGGAACGGGAGCGGATGGAAGCCAGGCAGGTGGAAACGCGAAGCAAAACGGTGACCGAGCAGGAGCTGTCGCTGCTCATCCGCGGAGTTCCTATTTTGGCCCAGATGAAAGCCGAAGACCTGAGCTGTCTGGGCCCGGTGGAGCTGGTGGAAGCGCCGGCCGGCACCATGCTCTGTGAGCAGGGAGCGCCCATTCCCGGATTCTGCATGCTGCTGGAAGGCGACGTGCGCGCCGTGCGCAATGAGGGGAACGGAATCGAGACCCCGCTGGCATCGTTCCATGCCGGGGATTCATTCGGCGAGGCGCCCCTGCTGCTGGGCTCGACGGTCAGCGGAGTGCAGTGCGACGCGACCACGGATGTGCGGCTGCTCCAGGTGGACGCAGAGGGATTTTGGCGGCTCATGGCGACCTGTCCAACGGTACGGCAGGGCATTCTGGCCAATGCCGCGCAGCGCATTCAGGCATTCCAGGCGACGACGCTGCATCGCGAGAAACTGATTTCTCTGGGAACGCTGGCCGCTGGGCTGATGCACGAGCTGAAGAATCCCGGGGCGGCCGCCAAGCGTTCGGCGGCGCAGCTGCGGGAGAATCTGATGCGGCTGCAGGATATCAGCCTGCACTTTTGCCGGTCGCCGCTGAGCCGGGAGCAGACCGCGTGCCTGCTGGAGATGCAGCGGGAGGCGCTGGC
>DASRRO010000084.1:0-44995 GCA_035656855.1 Acidobacteriaceae bacterium
AAGTTCGTGTATCTGGATTACCCACTGGTCGAGATTCATCCCTGGGCGATGCATGCGGCAGTCGATGCGAATTGTCTGGCGGCGCAGAACGTCACGGCGTACTGGAATTACGTGGATTACCTGCACACCCACGGCGAGGATGTGAGCGGACCGGCTCACGACGCGGCCAAATCGTCGGCCATGCTGGACAAGCTGGCCAGCCAGGAGGGAACACGGGATCATGTGGATGAGACACAGCTGACCGGGTGCGTGGCAAAGCAGGATGACCACGCAATCATTGCCGAAATGCGAGCCGGCGACCGGGCGGGCGTGAACGCAACGCCGACCTTTTTCGTGAATGGGGAGCGCTGGGCCGGACAACTGGACGAGCACCAACTGTGGATCATGGTCGACCGGGCTCTGCGGGAGCAGGGCATTACACCGCCGGCGGACGGCGCGAGCCCCGCGAGCTCGGCCACGGCGAAATGAGTCTTTGCAGGCTAAGGCGAGCGCATTATGCTGAAACATGAGCGCCGCTCCCCGATTCGCGGCGCGGCAGCAGGGAGAAGATTTTTGTTATCTCGATTGGTTTCGTTGGTTGCCCCGGGTTCCCCGTTGTGTTGTCGAATTGTGAAGATCGGTGTTCTGGGTGCCGCGCTTGTGATCATGACTGGCTGCCAGCCGGCCCACGATCCCAACACGCTGGCCACGGTGAACGGAAAGCCGATCGGCCGGACCGAGGTGGAGACTCTTTTTCAGAACAATCTGGGCGAGTCGCACCAGCAGCCTTCGAAAGTGCAGGCGGATATCATGCGCCTGAACATTCTGCGTCAACTGATCGATGAGGAGATCGTGATGCAGCGGGCAGCCAAGCAGAATCTGGTGGCGACGGATGAAGAAGTAAACGACAAGCTGAACGAGTTCAAAGCTCCGTTCACCAAAGAGGAGTTTCAGAAGCGGCTGGATGCGCAGCACATGACGCTGGACGACCTGAAGCGGGAGATTCGGCGCAACCGGACAGAAGAGAAGCTCTTCAACAAGGAGATTACTTCCCGGATCAACATCACCGACGCCGACATCACGAATTACTACAACGACCACAAGTCCGACTACAACCTGATCGAGCCCCGCTACCATCTGGCGCAGATCGTGGTCACGGGTCAGCCTATGCCGCCGCAGCAGGTTGGGAACCTGCAGAACAGCAAGGCAATGAACGAAGCGGAAGCCAAACGGAAGATCGACACGCTGCACAACCGGCTGGAGAGCGGCGATGACTTTGGCGCGCTGGCTATGAACTTCTCTGAGAATCCAAACACGGCGGGAAATGGCGGCGATATGGGCTTTGTGGCCGATTCGCAACTGCGGCAGGATCCGACAGTGTATGCCGCGATTAACAAGCTCAAGCCAGGCCAGATCACAGACGTTTTGCCGATCTACGCATCGCCGAACTCGAAGCAGCCGGTGGGCTACCAGATTTTCAAGCTCATCGACCGCGAAACCGCGGGCCAGCGGGAGCTGAACGATCCCCGGGTGCAGCAGGCCATTCGTCAACAATTGCGGGACAGTCGCGAGCAGTTGCTCAAGAACGCGTATCTGGAGATGCTGCGCGACCAGGCGCGGGTGGTGAACTACTATGCGGAACAGGTCTTCAGGGAAGGAGCGCCGTAGCGCCCAGCGTATTTCCGCTGCGGCGGCAGTGACGGCGGCGCGCCCGCGCCGGGAGGGTTGAGAGATGCGAACCCGCATCTGGCTGGCGGTCGCGGTTTTGGCGACTGCCTGTGCGATGGCACAGGGCGCAGTTCACGGTCGTGCTCCGGTGAACCCCACATCCGAACCCCAGGCGCAGGCGGATGTGGCCCACCTCGAGCGCGAGTGGCTGGACGCGCTGGATCGGGCCGATGTGAACGCCATTGCCAGGATTCTGGCGGATGATTTTCTCCGGCCGGCGCCGCAAAGCGGCCACTTCATCGGGAAGACAGAATTGTTGCGCTATTACCGATCCCACCTTGTTCCGCTGAAGGCGGAGAAGAAGCAAATCGAAGACATGATTGTCATCGTGTATGGCAGCTCTGCCATTGCGCGGGGAAAGGTGGTGACCCGTGATGCGGAGGGATCTGCCGTCTCCACCCTGCTGTTTACGGATGTGTTTGTGAGGCGGGCCGGGAAGTGGCAGGCGGTCTCGGCGCAGGAAAATCCGGTGCCTGGGCCCTGAAGCCTGAAAAGCGGCCGGACCCGATGCCTCATCTGGAAGGCGGTCGCCGTCACCGAAAACAGACCGTCGCAGCAGTGCTGCTAATCTAAGAGCGTTCCTTTCTCATTGATCCGCTCTGGTGCCTGCTTGTCCGGGACGCTCCTCAGGAAATGCCTGCGCATTCCGGAGAGCGGGTGATCTGCGCAGCAGTTAAAAACCACCGAGCGGCACGGACAAGCGATTGGCAGAACTGCATTACGACGAGGCGAACTGGACCCCGAGCCACAATCCCTGGCTGGTCGCACTCACCGTCACGCTGGCGACCTTCATGGAGGTGCTCGACACCTCTATTGCCAACGTAGCCCTGCCGCATATGGCCGGAACCCTCGGAGCAAGCCAGGATGAAGCAACGTGGGTCCTGACCAGCTATCTGGTGTCGAGCGCGGTGATCCTGCCGATCTCTGGCTGGCTGATGGCGCGGATGGGTCGCAAGCGGTTTTACATGATCTGCGTGGCGCTGTTCACATTTTGTTCGATGTTGTGCGGACTGGCGACTTCTCTTCCTATGCTGGTCTTTTTCCGCGTGCTGCAGGGAATAGGCGGCGGCGGCCTGGCGCCCAGCGAACAGGCGATTCTGGCCGACACGTTTCCGGTGAGCAAGCGGGGCCAGGCTTTTGCGCTTTACGGAATGGCGGTGGTGGTGGCTCCGGCGATCGGGCCCACCCTTGGCGGGTGGATCACTGACAATTTCAACTGGCACTGGATCTTCTTTATCAATCTGCCGGTGGGGCTGCTGTCGCTGTTTCTGACGCAACGCATGGTGGAAGATCCGCCGTATCTGAAGGAAGAACAGGGTAAGACCGGGCGGGTGGATTTCATGGGCCTGGGGCTGATTTCGATCGGTGTGGGTTGTCTGGAATTCGTACTGGACAAGGGCCAGGAGAGGGACTGGTTTGGAGATCCGACGATCACTGCCTTCACCATCATTGCCGCGGTCCTGCTCGTGGTATTTGTCTGGTGGGAATGGCGGCACGACGACCCAATTGTCGATCTCCGTCTGCTGAAGAACCGCAACTTCGGCACAGCGGTTTTCCTGCAGTTCGTGCTGGGCATGGTGCTTTTCGGAACGACGGTTCTCATTCCTCAGTTTCTGCAGGTATTGCTGGGGTACACAGCGGAACGCGCCGGCATGGTGTTGTCTCCAGGAGCGCTGGTGCTGATGATGACGATGCCGATCGCCGGACGCATTGTCGGATCGAATAAGTTCGATCCGCGCATGCTGGTTGCGATTGGGTATGCCATCACGGCCGCCGGCCTGTTCAACCTGACGCGTCTGGACCTGAATGTCTCGTTCGGCCAGGTCACGTTGTGGCGCGCTTATCAGGTGATGGGTTTGTCGTTCGTCTTCATTCCCATCAGCACCCTGAATTATCTGGGAGTTCCGCGCACCAAGAATAATCAGATTTCGAGCTTCTCGAATTTCGCGCGCAACATCGGTGGATCCGTTGGCACAGCTCTGCTGACGACCTTTCTGCAGCGGACGCAGCAGACCCATGTTTCCGCTCTGAGCTCCCATGTGGTGCCGGGAAGCCTGCAGTATTCGCGGTTTGTGGACATGACGCGCGAGGCTCTGGAGCGGCTGGGACAGAGTTCCGGGAGCGCCGCTCAGATTGCCCTGGGAAATGCCTGGCAAACACTTAACCGGCAGGCGCAGATGCTGAGCTATCAAAATGCCTTCTGGGGCCTCAGTCTCATCATTGTCCTGCTGGTTCCGCTGCCGTTCATCATGCGCCGGCCGCCGCGCGCGCCGCGCACGACACCGGCCATGGGCGAGCACTGAGTTTGCCCCGCGGGACTTGTGGCGGGTAGAGCGGCCGCATATTCTGCTAATCAGCAATGGACTTCGACAATCTGCGGACATTTCTGGAAGTCGCGCGCCTGAAGAGTTTTTCGCGCGCTGCCCAGAAGCTGCTGTGCACACAACCGGCGATCTCCGCGCAGATTCGCTCGCTGGAGAATGAAGTGGGCGCCCGCCTGTTCGATCGTGACGGAGGCAAGGTGACGTTCACGGCGGCGGGCCGGCTTTTCGAGCCGTTCGCCGAATATTGCGTTGAGCGGCAGAAGCATATTCTTCTGGCGATTGCCGAACAGGAGCGGTCTCCGCGCGGCGAACTGGCCATCAGCGCCAATGAAGCGACCCATCTTTACATCCTGCCGCAGGTTTTCGCACGGTTTCGACGGCAGTCTCCGCGAGTGACCCTAAGCGTCGTACGCGCGGAGCGGCTGCGCACGCTGGAAAGTGTGGTGAATCGCGAAGTGGATTTTGGCGTGGTCTCAATGCCGGTGCGGGATTCCCGGCTGGTCGTGGAGCCGATTCACCGGGACGAACTGGTGCTGGTCGCGCCGCAGGGGCATTCCCTGGCGGAGCGTGGAAGGGTGCGTCTGAAGGAGATCGCGAAGTATCCTGTGCTGCTGCCCACTCATGGCCGCCGGCGGGAACAGCTGGACGAGTTATTTCGCGTGAACGAATTGTCGCCGCGGATGGCGATGGAGGTGGAGTCGAGCGAAATGCTCAAGCGCTACGTGGGTGCGGGCCTGGGGCTCGGGTTTCTGCCGCGGACCAATGTGGCAGAGGAAGAGAAAGCCGGCACGCTCCACATACTGACCCTGGAAGGAGTGCGGCTGGCGCGTGATCTGGCACTGGTCTTTCGCAAAGACCGTCAGCTTTCCCGTGCCGGACAGGCATTCCTGGAAATTGCAACGCTGTGTTTCCAAATCGGCGACTCGGCGAATGGGTCCGGTAGCTGACGCAGTGCCGTATGATTGAAAAAGTGTAAATTTCTCGCGCCGAGAGTCTCAGTCGGCCCCATTCTCGTGATACTTTTCATCGGGGACCTTTCTCTCCGGACGAAAACGGAGTTCGGGGCAAAAGGGAGCGCGTGGAAGTTACAGATCCGGAGGGATTGAGAATTGGGAAAAAGCATGGTCCCGCGACGGCTGTTCTTTACCAAGGGCGTGGGAAAACACAAGGAGCGGCTGACCTCGTTTGAGCTGGCGCTGCGCGATGCGGGGATCGCCGCACAGAATCTGGTGCGGGTATCGTCGATTTTCCCGCCGCAAGCCAAGCTGGTTCCCCGCAAGGAAGGGCTGAAGTATCTGAGCCCTGGCGAGGTAGTGTTCGCGGTGGTGGCCGAAAACTCCACGCGAGAGCCGCATCGGCTGGTTGCATCCAGTATTGGCGTTGCAATTCCAAGCGATCGTAACACTTACGGTTACTTAAGCGAGCACCACAGCTTCGGTGAAACCGAAGATCAGGCCGGCGAATACGCAGAAGAGCTGGCTGCGGAGATGCTGGCTACTACGCTGGACGTGGAATTCGATCCCGATACGAGCTGGGACGAGAAGAAGGAGATCTACCGCATCTCCAATAAGATCGTGCGCACCGCGAACGTGACCCAGTCAGCGATTGGCGACAAGCGCGGGCTGTGGACGACAACGATCGCTGCGGCGATTCTGATTTTCGAGTAACCGGGACGCGATCTGAGTGTGGGCGTGGGCCGCTACGGCCTGCGCCTTTTGCTTGCTTCAGAAGAGGATGTAACTGCAATCGGAACAAATATGACAAGTGAAGGCAACTTCCGTGTCGGACTAATCCAGATGAGCTGCGGGCCGGACCCCGACGCCAATCTCGACAAAGCCGCGGATCGAGTGCGCGAAGCGGCGCGTGAAGGTGCAGAGGTGATCTGCCTGCCGGAGCTCTTTCGCGCACAGTATTTCTGCCAGCGGGAGGACATCGCGCTGTTCGATCTGGCGGAGCCGATCCCCGGACCGAGCACCGAGCGGCTGGCAGCAGTCGCGCGTGAGGAAAAAGTTGTTGTGGTGGCCTCTCTGTTCGAGCGGCGGGCGCCGGGTCTTTATCACAACACCGCAGCGGTTCTCGAAAAGGATGGCCGGGTAACGGGGCTCTACCGAAAGATGCACATTCCGGACGACCCGCTCTACTACGAGAAGTTCTACTTTACGCCGGGCGATCTGGGATTTCGGGCCTTTGACACCTCCGCGGGCCACATCGGAACCCTCGTGTGCTGGGATCAGTGGTATCCGGAGGGCGCGCGGATCACGGCGCTGCAAGGGGCTCATGTGCTGTTTTATCCCACCGCGATCGGGTGGCATCCGCGGGAGAAGGAAGAGTTCGGCACCGCGCAGTACGAAGCGTGGCAGACCATCCAGCGGGCACATGCCATTGCCAACGGCGTTTATGTGGCGGCGGTCAACCGCGTCGGTCTGGAACATGGGGATGTGCGCGGCAATCGTGTGGAAGGGCCGGGGCTGGAGTTCTGGGGCGGCTCGTTCCTGGCAGATCCGTTCGGGCGGGTGATCGCAAAGGCTGCGCATGATCGTGAAGAGATCCTGATAGGCGAGATCGACCTGGGCGTCATTGAAGACACGCGACGCAACTGGCCGTTTCTGCGGGATCGGCGCATTGATGCCTATGCGCCGATTGTTAGCCGCTTTCTGGATGGCGACGGGGAATGAGTCAGAATCCCTCAGTTGAAATACGAAACAGGAACGCGACGGTGTCAGGGATGCCGCGGCAGCACGGGTATCGCATGCCTGCGGAGTGGGAGCCGCACGACGCGACCTGGCTTGCGTGGCCACACAATCCGGAGGACTGGCCGGGAAAGTTTCAGCCGATTCCCTGGGTCTATGCCGAGATTGTCGGTCAGCTGGCGCGGGTTGAGGATGTCCGCATCCTGGTTGACGATGCCGCGGCCGAGAAGCGGGCGCGAAGAATCCTGCATCGATCCGGCGCCAACCTGGCCCGTGTGCATTTTCATCAGTGGCCGACGGATCGGGTGTGGACGCGGGATTCCGGGCCAATCTTTGTGCGCAGGAAAGGGACCGGTCCGGACTCAGTTGCCGTTACGAACTGGAAGTTCAATGCGTGGGCGAAGTATGCTGACTGGCACAAGGACGACAGGGTTCCCGAGCAGGTCGCCGAGTTGCTGGGGCTGCCCCAGTGGACTCCGAGCGTCGAAACGCCGGCGGGTCCGCAACGGATCGTGCTCGAAGGCGGATCCATCGACGTGAACGGCGCCGGAACGCTGATCACCACGGAAGAATGCCTGCTGAGCGAGGTCCAGCAGCGCAATCCTGGAATCACTCGTGAGCAGCTGGAAAAGATTTTCGGTAACTATCTCGGCATCGACCAGGTTCTGTGGATGAACCGGGGCATCGCGGGCGACGACACGCATGGGCACGTGGATGACATCGTGCGCTTCGTTGGCCCGACCAGGATTGTCGCTGTGGTGGAGCCGAACCAGGACGACGAGAACCACCTGCCACTGGCGGAGAATCTGGATCGATTGAAGTCGGTGCGCATTGCGGAGGGTAAACACTTCGAAGTGATTGAATTGCCAATGCCTCCGCCGGTTGTTTTCGACGGACAGCGGCTGCCGGCGAGCTATGCCAATTTCTACATTGCCAATGATCTGCTGCTCGTGCCAACCTTTAACTGTTCCGTTGATCGGCGGGCGCTCAATATTCTCGCGGATGCGTTTCCATCTCGCGAGGTCGTGGGCATCTATTGCGGAGATCTGATCTGGGGGCTGGGCGCTCTGCACTGCATGACGCAACAGCAGCCCAAAGCTGTGGAGCCGTAATGTCCAACAATCTCGAGTGGCTGGAAGACTGGTACCAACGCCAGTGCGACGGCGACTGGGAACATACTCAGGGAATTCGACTGGAGAGCCTGCGTCGGCGCGGATGGCGCCTGACGATCAGTCTGGAAGGTACATCCGCAAAGCACGTCGCCCCGAACCGGCTGAATTTCGGCACCAGCGGCGACGAGTGGATCGACTGCAGCATCACCGAGGCGCGATTCGAAGGTGCTGGCGACCCGCGACGTCTGGAGCAGATCATCGGCGTGTTCCGGAAGTGGATGGAAGAGTCCCAGGAACCTCCAGCGCAGCAAATATCGACAAATACCATAGAGGAATGGCAGAAGCCGACGAGATCCTGATGCGGGAGGCGCTTGCGGAGGCGCAGGCCGCGTCCGACGCAGGAGAGGTCCCCATCGGCGCGGTAGCGGTGATCGGCGGCGCCATTGTGGCCCGCGGACAAAACCGCGTGCTGCGCGATCTCGATCCGACAGCGCATGCCGAAATGGTCGCGATGCGCGCGGCTGCGCACGCCATCGGCAATTATCGGCTGCTGGATTGCGAGCTGTATGTCACTCTGGAGCCCTGCGCGATGTGCGCCGGAGCGATGATCCACGCGCGGCTGGGACGGCTGGTCTACGGAGCTTCGGATCCCAAGGCCGGAGCCGCCGGATCGGTACTCGAAGTGCTGAATCATCCGAAGCTGAACCACGGGATGGCGGTGACCCCAAGCCTGCTGGCCGAGGAGTGCGCCGAGTTGCTGCGTGGCTTTTTTCGCAAACGCCGGCTGGCTTCGGATTCCGGGTTGATTCCGCGGACCAAGAACAAATGAATGTTGCCACCCGCATGCTGGTGATCGATATTGACGGCACGTTGCTGCCGTCGGCGGGAACCCGAGTGAGCGAGCGAACCTGCCGAGCCCTGCGCGAGGCCGAGGGTGCCGGACTGGAAATCGTAATTGCCACTGGGCGGCGACAAGCGTATGCGATGCCGCTGCTGGGCCCGATCGGGCTCATGCCTGGGACGGTGCTGATTACATCGAATGGAACGGTCACGCGCACGATGGCGGGCGAGCCGATCGACCGATTCCTGCTGCCGGTGGAAACCGCGCGCGGCCTGTGTCCCGCGCTCCGGCCCTGCGGGACGATGGTGTTCACATTCGACCGCGAAGGGCCGGGTGAGTTGGTGCTGGAGTCGCTGCAGACCCTGCACAATCGCATATCGCTGTGGGTGGAGGCGAACCGGCCGTGGATTCGGGAGGTCAGGCCGCTGGAGCGTGCTTTCGATGGCGGTGAGGCTCCGGTCCAGGGAATGGTTTGCGGCGGCGTGGCGGAGATGCGGCGTGCGGAAGAATGGCTGACGGAGAGTCCCCTCGCATCACAAATTGAGGTGCATCGGACGGAATATCAGGCGCGGGACCTGACGATCGTCGACATTCTGCCGCCTGGCTGTTCCAAGGGGGCTGCGCTGCGACGACTTGCTGAAAAACGGGGCGTGGCGCGAGAGGAGATCCTGGCGATTGGCGACAACTGGAACGATCTGGAGATGCTGGAATTTGCCGGGCGACCCGTGATGATGAGGAATGGCGCCCCGGATCTGGTGGAGTTGGCGCAGCAGCGGGGGTGGGAGATGGCCCCCACCAGCGACGACGAGGGCGTGGCCCGGGTGCTGGAGAGCGTTTTGGCTGGTAGCCGCGTCTGAGAATGGTAGAGTTGAGGGGTATGCGTTGCTTTTCCGCCAAAATCGGACTGATGACTCTGGTGGTCGCCTGCCTGGGCGGCACGGTTGCGCATGCGGCGGAGTTTGTCACGCTGAAAAACGGACAGGACCTCATCTGCGACCATAGGGTGGCGGATGGTGACAAAGTCCGGCTGTATCTTGACGATTCGACGGGCAGCTACCTTGAGGTGAAAGCCTCGGAAATCGCGTCTGCGGAGAGTGTCAGCCTGCCGACGCCAACGCCACCCAGGCCTGCAGCGGCGCCGGCTCCGCGACTGGAAAAACTGTCGGACACCGACCTGCGACCGATGCTGGCAAAGGCCGGAGCGGCGTTCGACATCGATACAGATTTGCTGGCGAGCGTGATTCGGCAGGAGAGCGGCGGGCACTCGCGAGCGGTGAGCCGCGCGGGTGCGCAGGGGCTGATGCAGCTAATGCCAAAAACAGCGTCGCAGCTGGGCGTGAGCAACACCTTTGCGCCAGGGCAAAACATCGATGGCGGGACTGCCTATCTCGACGCCCTGCTGACGAAGTACCACGACAATCTGGCGCTGGCTTTGGCGGCCTATAACGCCGGCCCGGCCGCCGTGGACCGGTGGCACGGAATTCCGCCGTACCGGGAGACGCGCCTCTATGTGGCGCGGGTCATTCACGAGTACAACCACCTGTACAGGCTTCGCCAGGATGCGGAGCAGCAGGCCGCTCGGCAGGTGGCGGTTCTGCCCGGGCAGGCGCAGTGAAGGACGCGCAGCCTTTTCTTCCGGAGCCTTGATTTGAAGTCAAAGAGAAACTGGATCGTGCTGGCCATCATCCTGGTCGCCGTCGCCGTGCTGATCGCATTCGGGCGCCACCGGATCCACTTCAACTGGCACATCTTTGTGGAGCAGCTTCGTCAGGCGGAGTGGGGCAGGATTCTGCTTGCTCTGGGATCTATTTATCTGGGCTATTTCTTTCGCTCCGTGCGCTGGGCGCTGCTCATCCGCCACACCCAGAAGGTTCCTCTTCTTTCATTGTTGGGCACGCAGGTGATTGGATTCACAGCAGTGGCTTTGATCGGGCGCGTGGCCGATCCGGTGCGGCCCTATCTGGTTTCGAAGAAGACCGGTCTGCCGCTGAGTTCTCAGGTCGCCGTGTACATTGTCGAGCGGCTGTTTGACGCGGGATCGATGGCCCTCATTTTCTGTTCGGTGATCCTGCTGGCTCCCGCGGGATCGCTGCCGCACCCGGAAATCATCCGCAAGGTGAGTTACACAGCCCTTGGGACAACCATCGCCGGCGGCATCTTTCTGCTCGCTGTTCGCCTCTCCGGGAGCGCGATCGCCTCATTTTCTGAGCGGGCCTTCGGAATGGCGTCCAGCAAGCTTGGCAAGGCGGTTGGCGACAAGATTCGGACTTTCCATTCGGGACTCGATACGCTCCGATCGTTCTCCGAGTTCGGAATCCTTCTGGGTTTGTCGCTGGCTATGTGGGTCCTGATTGCGCTCGCCTATCTGGAAACGACGCATGCCTTCGTGGCCAGTCCGCAGCTTGGCCACATGACCGTTGCCCAGTGCATGCTTTTGATGGCTTCCAGCATGGTGGCCAGTGGATTTCAACTGCCGATTCTGGGCTGGTTTACGCAGATCGGGCTGGTCGCCGCGGCCATGTCGGGCCTTTTCGGAGTGGCTGCGGAACCGGCGACTGGGTGTGCCGCGACGCTGCTGCTGGTCACCTTCCTGGGCATCGTGCCGATCGGGCTGATCTGGGCGCGCTTCGATCACGTCTCACTGCGGACCGTTGCGCGCGAGAGCGGGCATGCGGATGACGAGTTGAATCACTCTCCCGCGACTACTCAGGAAGCCTGATCTTCGTAGTGCGACGGCCAAGGTCCAACTCGGGACGAAGGATCAGAGCGCGCGTCGCACGGCACGCCGGACAGAGTCAGTCGCCACACCGTAGGCTGCGTGCGTCACCCACTCGCTGATGCGTTCCTGAGTTGGCTGCTGCCCAGGAGGTGCCGAGAGGCCCAGCTTCGGCAACAGCGATTCATGCGTGATTCGATTCAGAGTGATGCCGAAAGCTGCTCCGCGCCAGGCGCCCAGGGAGGGCTCGTACTCCACCAAAACGCCGTAAACCGCGCCCGCCAGCGCTCCGAAGATCCAGTGAATGCCCTGCATGGCCAGCTGCCGATCGCTGTCGGTGAGGGGACGTCGCGCCACCTGTTCGGCCAGAACCACCGGAGGTGGCGTCTGACCCTGAACCCGTGGGGGAAAGAGCTGCTCGGCGAGCACCTTGGCAGCGGCACCAGCCAAACCTCCAATCAGTCCAGCAAGCGCGCCTTTTGTGAGGCTGCGTGTCGAGTCGTCTTGGCTCATAGTCGGATAAGATGCTTCGCGAATCACAATAGTCCCATTCGCTGACCCTGACAATTACGCACGCAGAAGCCCGCGCCCTGGCAGCGTTTCCGGGAGAGGCGCTGCTAGAATCAAGGCAGACCGATGAAATGTCCTTACTGCGGGTTTGCCCAGGACCGCGTCATTGATTCGCGGGAGAGCAGGGAGGCCGACTCCATCCGCAGACGACGCGAATGCGAGCGGTGCAATCGCCGGTTCACCACCTACGAGCGTATCGACGAAATCCCCTACATGGTGGTGAAGAAGGACGGACGCCGGGAGAAGTTCGAGCGCCAGAAGGTGCTGAGCGGGCTGCTGCACGCCTGCGAGAAACGGCCGATTTCGGCGGGCAAACTGGAACAGCTCGTAGACGAGACAGAAGCCTTTGTCACCGAATCCACAGAGCGAGAGCGAACCACCTCGGAAATCGGCGAGCTGATTATGGGCCGGTTGAAGGCGCTGGATACCGTGGCCTATATTCGCTTCGCCAGCGTCTATCGGGATTTCAAGGATGTTCGCGAGTTCAAGGAAGAGCTGGAGCAGTTGCTGAACCAGCACACCGACAAACACCCCAGGAAGAAGCAGGCCTGAGCGCCGGCTCAACCCATTGAAGGAGAAACGTGGGGAAGACACACACTATCACTCTGATCCCCGGCGACGGCATCGGCCCGGAAGTCACCGATGCGGTGGTTCGGATTCTCGAAGCCACTGGCGTTCGATTTGCCTGGGAGCGATTTGCCGTCGGTGCCGGAGCTTTCGAAAAACATGGCGAATATATTCCGAAGGACCTTTATGCCTCGATCGAACGGAATCGCGTGGCCTTGAAGGGCCCGGTGACCACGCCGGTGGGCGGCGGATTTGCCTCGATCAACGTGACGCTGCGCAAGAAATTCGAGTTGTTTGCCAATTTTCGTCCGATCAAAAACCTCCCGGGCCTAGAAACGCGCTACCCCAACGTGGACCTGATCATCATTCGCGAAAACACCGAGGGCCTCTATGTCGGTCTGGAGCATGAAGTCGTGCCCGGCGTGATCGAGTCACTAAAAGTGATCACCGAGAAAGCTTCAACGCGTATCGCGAAGTTCGCCTTTGAATACGCGGCAAAGCATGGGCGCCGCCGGATTCATGCCATCCACAAAGCCAACATCATGAAGATGTCCGACGGTCTGTTTCTGCGCTGCGCCCGCGATGTGTCGAAAAGATACCCTGACATCACCTATGGCGAGCACATCATCGATAACACCTGTATGCAGCTGGTGATGAATCCCTACCAGTACGACACGCTGCTGCTGGAGAACCTGTACGGCGACATCGTCAGTGACTTGTGCGCCGCCTTTGTTGGCGGACTGGGGCTGGTACCGGGTGCGAACCTGGGAGCGGAGGCAGCCATCTTCGAAGCGGTCCACGGCTCCGCGCCCGATATCGCAGGCAAAGACATCGCGAATCCGACAGCTCTGTTGCAGTCCGCCGTCCTGATGCTGCGTCATATTGACGAAGCCGAAGCTGCCGATCGCGTACAGGCGGCTGTGGAGGCTACCTATTCCGCGAAAAAGACCCTAACCCGCGATGTTGGCGGGAAAGCGGGAACTGCGGCGTTTGCGGATGCCATGATCCAGGCGCTGGCGCACGAACCAAAGACAACCCGGGCAGGGAGAACAGAAGGATGAAGACGAGAGTACTCGTGGTGGCGGCGGCTCTGCTGCTGCTGGCGGCAGGGGGCTGCAAAAAACAGGCAACGGAGACGACTCCAGCGGCAAGCTTCACCGCGATCGACTGGAACACTGCCGGCACGATCGAGGGCACCGTGCATTACACAGGCACGCCGCCCAAGCCCATCGAGATCGACATGAATCAGGACCCCGCCTGCACGCTCGGCCCCACGAATTTCAGCGAGGGCTACGCTGTGAACAAGGGCGGCTTCGCGAACGTCTTGATCTACGTGAAGGACGGCCTCGGCAAGCGCGTCTATGCTGCGCCCAGCCAGCCCGTCGATATCGACCAGAAGGGCTGCCGGTACGTTCCGCATGTAGTTGGCGTGATGGTGGGCCAACCGGTGCGCTTCACCAACAGCGATCCGACCATGCATAACATTCACATGACGCCCACGGTCGCCGGCAACCAGGCTGTCGACATTTCCCAACCGCCGAATGCCGGGCAGGACGAGCGCAGCTTCCACGAAGCGGAGCTGATGATCCCGGTGCGCTGCAACAATCATCCCTGGATGCAGGCGTTCATCAACGTTGCGGCGAATCCGTTCTATGCTGTCTCCGATGCTTCTGGCCGCTTCGTGATCAAGGGTCTGCCGCCCGGAACCTATACCCTCGTGGCCGACCAGGAGAACCTTGGACAGAAGATCGCGACTGTAACCGTCGGGGCAAAGCAGACAGTGGCCCAGGACTTCACCTACGGCAACGGACCGGGGAAAGTGCAGCAATAGGACAGGTCCATCCTCGGAGCCAGTTCGCCGTCTTGCGGCAGCCCGTCTCTGCGGTATAGCAAACTCGTTCACGGCGGCAACAGCGGCACGATTTACACTATCGCTAATGCTCCCTGCAGCCGGGCCTCTGTTCATGCCGGCCCCGGGATCTATTTTCCCCTAAGGCGCAATCATGCGGCACAAGGTTGGCATCCTGGGCGCGACCGGAATGGTCGGGCAGCGGTTCATTCAGCTTCTGGAGAACCACCCGTGGTTCGAGGTGGACTGGCTGGCGGCCAGTGATCGCTCCAGTGGAAAAAAATATGGCGAGGCGGTGCGTTGGAAACTGGACACGCCGCTGCCGGAGAGAATGGCGGCCATCCCCGTTTCTGCGGCGGAGCCAAGCGATGCGCCCCGCATCATCTTCGCGGCGCTCGAGGCCGATATCGCTCGCGAACTGGAGCCGAGCTTCGCTGCCGCCGGCTGCGCCGTGATCTCGAACTCCAGCGCCTTTCGCATGCAGCCGGCCGTGCCGCTGGTGATTCCCGAGGTCAATGCCGATCACCTCGCTCTGGTGGAGAATCAGAGCTGGCGCAGGGAAGCGGGCGGATACATCGTTACCAACCCGAATTGCTCAGCCATTGGACTGGTGCTGGCTCTGAAGCCGATTGTCGAACGCTTCGGCGTCGATGCCATCTTTGTCAGCACGATGCAGGCGGTGAGCGGGGCAGGCTATCCCGGCGTGGCCTCCCTGGACATCCTTGGCAACGTGGTCCCGTTTATCAAAAACGAAGAAGAAAAGATGGAAGCCGAAACGCTGAAGCTGTTGGGGCGCCTCAACGGCCGCCTCGTCGAGCCATTGCCGGCGAAGATGAGTGCCCACTGCAATCGCGTTGCGGTCGAAGATGGGCATACGGAAAGCGTCAGCATCAAGCTGGGGAAGAGAGCCTCGCGGGATGAGCTGATTGCCGCGTGGGCGGAGTTTCGGCCCCTGGCCGGCAGGGATCTGCCCACGGCTCCCGCGCAGCCGGTGGAGTTTGCCACTGCGGAGGACCGGCCCCAGCCGCGCCTGGATCGCATGCGCGGTGCAGGCATGGCCGCTACCGTGGGCCGTCTGCGGCCCTGCGGCCTGCTCGACTGGAAGTTCACAGTCCTGTCTCACAACACCATCCGCGGTGCAGCGGGCGCGGCTCTGCTGAATGCCGAATTGCTGGTTTCGCTCGGCAAACTCGACCCGGTGGCTGTGCCGGCATGAACCGCCTCGTAGTCATGAAGTTCGGCGGCACCTCCGTGGAGGACGCTGCCGCCATTCGTCGAACCGTGGAGATTGTTGCCGGCCGGGTCCGCAGGGGCCTGCAGCCTATTGTTGTGGTCAGCGCCATGGCGAAGGTCACCGACCTGTTGCTTTCCGCCGCGGCGACCGCCGCTCGCGGAGACCGCACCAGCGCCCTTGCTATCCTGGAGCGGCTTCGTATCCGGCACCACGACACGGCCACACAACTGGCGGTGCGGCCCTGCGATGCGGGGGATCCCATGGCGTTCGCCAAGCCGGATCCGGAACTGGTGGCGAGCCACACATGGATGGACGCCGAATTCGATTCGCTGGAAGAAATCCTGCGCGGCCTGGCGGCGGTAGGCGAACTGACGCCGCGCATCTCCGACATGGTGGTCTCGTACGGAGAGCGAATCTCCAGCCGGATGATCACCGAAGCCTTTATGCATTGCGGCCTTGCCGCGGTGCATGTGGATGCGCGGCAGTGCATCGTCACCGATGCCCACCACGGCAGGGCGATTCCCCAGGACGCAGCCATCGAGCAGCGCCTGAAGGTGCACGTGGTGCCGTTGGTTGCGGAAGGTCGAGTGCCGGTCATGGGTGGTTTCATCGGAGCCACGGAGCAGGGAGTCACAACGACCCTGGGACGAGGGGGCTCCGACTTTACCGCGGCACTGGTGGGCGGCGGCATCGATGCAGGGGCGATCGAAATCTGGACCGACGTGAACGGCATCATGACCGCCGATCCGCGCGTGTGTCCCGATGCGCTGCGGGTCAAAATCATCAGCTTCGAAGAAGCCGCGGAGCTGGCCTACTTCGGCGCGAAGGTCCTGCATCCGGCGACAATTTTGCCGGCGGTAAAAAAGAACATTCCCGTATGGGTGTTGAATTCGAAAAACCCGGCGAACACCGGCACGCGGATCACCGCGCTGGCGCCCCACTGTCGCAGCCCCTTTAAATCGATCGCAGTGAAGAAGCGGCTGACCATCATGGATATCGTCGCTGGCCGCATGCTGCTCTCGCACGGATATCTGCATGCGATTTTCGAGGTCTTCGACCGCCACAAGTGTCCGGTCGATATGGTGTCAACGTCTGAAGTCAGCGTTTCGCTCAGTGTCGACTCGAACGAGAAACTGCCGCTCATCGCTGCTGACCTGAGCCACCTGGCCGATGTGAAGTACGAAGGCCGTAAGGCCCTTGTTTGCATGGTGGGTGAGAATATTCGCGGGCAAAACGGAATTGCGGCGCGGGTGTTCCAGAGTGTGCGGCACGTCAACCTGCGCATGATTTCGCAGGGCGCTTCCGAAATCAACATGAGTTTCATGGTGGAAGAAGACGATGCGGATGAGGCGGTACGCTCACTGCATGCGGAGTTCTTTCAGGATCCCGATCCGGAGATCTTCGATTTGGAATTGTCCTCAGCGCCCGTAAAAGCCTGAGTTCGGAAGCGATCACAATTACGGGGACAGCATCATGCTCTTTCTGGTTCTCGGACGCGGCAAAACCGGCAGCCTGGTGGCCCAGGTGGCGCACGAGCGCGGGCATGGCGTCCGCGTGGTTGGCGAAGAAGAAAATCGCAACGCCGCCGCTTTAACCGCGCCTTTCCTTGCCGGTTTTGACGCGGTGATCGACTTCACCACGCCGGAGGCGGCGGTGCAGAACATCCGCGCCTGCCTGGCCAATGGCGCGCGGGTGGTTGTCGGGACAACCGGCTGGTATCAGCACCTCAATGATCTGCGCGGCCTGTGCGCGCGGAAGAACGCGGCGCTGCTCTACAGCGCCAACTTTTCTGTTGGCGTGCAGGCCCTGTTCCGGGTGGTGCGGGATCTGGCGACGGCGGTTCCACACTACCGGTTCAGCATCACCGAGACGCATCACGCGGCCAAGATAGACGCGCCGTCGGGAACGGCCATTTCACTGCGGCGCATCATCGAAGCGGCGGCTCCGGGACAGGAAATCGAGATCGTCTCGAAGCGAGAGGGCGAGATTCCTGGCATCCACGTCGTGGAGGCACGCTCCGATAACGACTGCCTCGAACTGCGCCACGAGTCGTTTTCCCGGCGCGGTTTTGCCGAAGGCGCCGTCCGGGCCGCGGAGTGGATTGCGGACAAAACGGGCTGCTGGGACTTTCAGGAAGTGGTCGGCGAGCTAGTTTAGCCGGCTGGATTGAGCCAACTCATCATCGCTGAGCGGAACTGCTGACCGAACTCTTTCCTTGACCTTGCGAGCGGGAATGCCCGCGTAGATGCCTAATGGTTCCAGATTCTGCGTTGCTACCGAGCCCAGCGCGAGGACCGCACCTGCGCCTACATTGACCCCGGGATTTACGGCCGCGCGTGCGCAGATCCAGGAGTAAGCGCCGAGCCTCATCGGGAAATGAACGAGGCGAAATTTCGGACTGTTGTACTCATGTGTGGCGCCACAAATGTATGCACCCTGCGAAACGATGCAATGCGACCCCATATACAAAGGGGAGGGATTGTAGAGCTCCGCATCATCGCCCACTGAGACCCGATCCTCGCAAACGAGATTCCATGGTGCCCAGATACGAGCATTTGGGTAGAAGTGACACCTGGCCCCTAATTGGGCTCCGAACATGCGCAACAGCAGGGAACGCCAGGAATGGAAGGGACGGGGCGAGAGGCGATAAAGAAACACGTAAGCAACGCTCCACACCGCACGGCGGAGGCGGTTGGCCAGTAGAAAAGCCGGTTCAAGAGTTGGATCGTCGGCGAGTTGCTTCATTCAATGGGTGTGCGGATTGCCGGATCGAGTATATCGTCGCTCGTCCATCTTCGGCTGCTCGGCGGGTTGCAATCGGCATCCGCGTTCAGCCAACATTCCGTCAGAGCCCGACGGACAGCTCTCTTGTTTTCAGGACAATCATGTATTCATAGACGGATTGCAGCACAGCATAGGTGAATCCCGCCTGACCATCGAGGAAGCCACGCTTGCCGATGTAGAGCGCGAGAAACTTTATAAGCGGGCGCCCAGGGAGGCGGTAAAACAATTCCTTCTGATGGAATCGTCTCTCGTGAAAGTCCTTCGCCGTCAGTGCTGCGACGATGCTCGATCCCTGAGATTCGCCCCTGTTGCGGATGATCTGCATGGCTTCCAACGTACTGTACGCATTGTGCCGGTCCATCCAATGACTCAGGCCTTTGCTGAAAGGAAAATGATCCAGGTGACCATCCACCTGGCCTACAGGTCCGTCGGGGAGCGAAACCGGGTTGACGAGACGTTCGTAACGCAGGTGGGCCGGTTGGAATAGTCGCAGATAAAACGGCGAAGCCTGCGCGTGTTTGAGCCAGCGTCCGAGGAAAACGTCACGCCGGCGCACACGGAACGCAACGCACTCCTGCGGGCTGAGTACTGCCTTTTGCATCTCTGCAGCCAGCAGAGGGGTTGCGCGCTCATCAGCATCCAGATAGAAGACCCAGCCGTGCCGAAACGCGATGTTTTTGAGAGCCCAGTTCTGGTGATCGGACCAGTTGTCGAAGATCCGCTGTGTAACAGTTGCGCCGCGGTCACGGGCAATCTCAACGGTCCGGTCGGTGCTGAAGGAGTCGAAGACGTGAATGTCGTCAGACCAGGAGACGCTTTCGAGACATCCAGGCAGATCCTGCTCTTCGTTTTTCGTCAGGATCAGAACGGAAATCATGCCTCATTCTATACACGCTAACCAGGAGCACAAGTTGGTCATGACGGCCGGGAATACTGCCGGTGTAGACTCGTCAGTTATGAATCTGCAGGGATGCGGAACGGCACTGGTCACGCCGTTTTGCGCGGACGGAAGTCTGGACGAGCGGGGTTTGTACGATCTCGCCCGTTGGCAGGTGGAGAGCGGCATCGACTGGCTGCTCGCCTGCGGGACAACGGGCGAAACGCCGACGCTCGACGAGGCGGAATGGCTGGACGTCGTCCGGATCGTAGCGGAAGCGGCTGGCGGACGCGTGCCGGTTTGGGCAGGTTGCTCCCACAACTCCACGAAGGCCGCGGTGGCGAAGGCGAGGACAGCGGCGCAGATTCCGGGCGTGACCGCGATCCTGAGCGCGAATCCCTGGTACAACAAGCCGACACAGGAAGGGCAGTTTCAGCATTTCAAGGCGGTTGCTGACGCAGTGAAACTGCCCGTCGTTCTCTACAACATTCCTGGGCGATCGGCGGCCAATCTGGAACCGGCGACGGTGATGCGGCTGGCTGAGGCGTGCCCTAACATTGCGGCGGTGAAGGAGTCGAGCGGGAACCTGGTGCAGATCACGGATCTGCTGACGCAGGCGCCGCGAGATTTCCGGGTGTATTCCGGCGACGACGTGATGACGCTGGGCGTGCTCGGCGTCGGCGGAGCGGGTCTGGTTTCCGTGGTATCCAATCTCATTCCAGCGGAGATGGGGGAGATGGTGCGAGCGGCGCTGGCCAACGATTGGTCGATGGCGCGAGAGATTAACCGGAAGTACTTTCGGCTGATGAGGGGCATTTTCAAAGAGACTAGTCCCGGGCCGGTTAAGGCGATTCTGGCGATGATGGGGCGGATTGGCGAACACTATCGGCTGCCGATGGTGCCGGTTTCGCCGGGGACGCGGACGGAATTGGAGCGGTTCGCCAGCGAAGTCGGCTTGCTGGAACGTAGCCGGTAGCCGGTCGCCTGTTGCCGGTACCCTCCCCCTCCCCCTCCCCCCTCTCGTCTTTGAGCAGGAACTGTGTTTGACTCTGCTGGAGTTGTGGGCTGTCCATGGTAGGGGCATGCGGCAACACGCTGATCGGAAAGCAGATGCATTCAGGGCACGAATGCTGGACTGGCGGCGGGAATGCCGCACTTGCGGACGCGAAGGGCGTGGGCGTTTGATTCGAGAGCAGTTCGCTCAAGGACGCCAATGCTGCGCTGAGCGCCTGGAATTGTTTTTGCCAAGGCGCCATTGCCAGTCTCCAGAAAGAGAAAAGCACGCACGAGGCGCGCTTTTTTCCTTTTCTATCTAAGTCCAGAATGGCAGGTTCTGGCTGGTTCCCCGTCCGCGAAAATTAGGAATAAGTCCATTGGAATGAGCTCGATAACCTCTGTAAGGCTTGACAAAATTCCCACATTGCGGCCGAGAATGCCATAACCCGCCACTGGCCTAGCCGATCATGGTCCTGCTGGGTTCTGGATGACCGGTGGTCGCGATCTCAACTATCGTAATCAACCAAATGGTTGACAAATAGAATTGTCTCGGATTAATGTGCATCAACTGCATGGTTGACAGCAAATGGAGTCGTGAGTTTTGGATCCTGGTCGCATTCGCGGTGCTGAGAGCCTGGGAAGCCGCGGTAGCTGGTAGCTAATAGCGCGTAAGCCCGTAGCCGGTTCGGAGAGCCAGAAGTTGACAACGCAAGATCCTTCACTGCGCTCAGGATGACAAGGATGAACGGGGGAGGGAATACGGAACCGGCACAGGGATTCGTGAGGAACGGACGAGAGACGAGCCGGCGCCGACAGATTCTGGAAATTGCGTACGGGCAGATCGTGACGCGTGGTTTTGAGGGGCTGCGGTTTCGCGAGGTGGCGGCGGAGGCGGGGATCAACAACGCGACGTTGGCCTACTACTTTCCAACGAAGGAAGCGCTGATCGAGGGCGTGACGGAACTGCTGGGGGAGCGGCTGCAGGCGTCGCAAGTGCGGGGCGACGAGCCGGCACCGGGGAACGCGCTGGAAGAGATGCGGCAGATGTTCGAGGGACTGCGGCGGCGGCTGACGCAGGACCCTTCATTTTTCATTGTGATCACGGAGCTGGCGCTACGGGCCCGGCGCGATCCGGCAGTAGAGAGTATTGGCGAGCGGCGGGACCGATTCTGGGAGCGACGGTTGACGCGGATTCTGATGCGGGGGATGGAGGAGGGTGTGTTTCGCGCGGATCTCGAGGTGCCGTGCGCGGTGCTGGCGTTGATGGCGCAGATGAAGGGGCTCGCACAGCATGCCGCAATGCGGGATCGTCCAGCGGCGGAGATTGCGATGATGGTGAAGACCGTGGCGGACCAGGCGGAGGGGTGGCTGACGACAGCCGGTAGCGGGTAACCCGGGAGTGAGCACCCTGGGAGTGAGCACAACCGGGGGATGTGAATCCGATGTCCCATTCAAGCCAGCGTGAATAGGACACCGCCGCAGAGCTTATGTTCGCTCCGATCGTTTGGTGACCGCGATTACCACTGGACTCCAGGATAGAGGCTGGGCAGGCGATAGGCCCGGTAGGCATTGCTGCCGGTTACGTTCAGGGTCCAGACAGTCTGGGGGGTGGGTTGGTTGGTCACCTCCATGACCTGAGAACTGAGGCCTGCCACAGAGCACAGGTCGTATTCGACGTCGCCATTGGCCAGCACCTCAGCATTGCCACCCCATGCACTGTAAAGATTCGCCGGCATAATCTGGTGGAACGCGATAGTGGCGGTCATGGTGTCTTCATCGATGTTGTAGACGGGAACGGAAGTGTAGCAGGCGGGGGCCCCATTCGTTCCGCATGTGGTTGCACCGGTATCTCCGGGATACATGCGGTCGTCACCGTTATCCATAGCGGCGAGGGGAAAGGCTCCGGCGGAGTAACCGGAGGCAAAGCTGATTCCGTGCTGGGCATAGCTCCAGTCGGTCGGATCGGTACCGCCTTCCAGTTTGAAATCCCCGCCCTCTCCCAGATGCCAGAGGATGTTGCCGTTTCCCGCACCGTCTTCATAGTCGACTTTGACGATCCAGTTCTGGTGGCGGATGGAAACGAGCAGATTGCCATCATCTTTGGAGTAGATGACCGCGTTGGTATGGGTCCAGTCGGGAAAGTTCCAGGGGTGGCGGTTGACGTCGAGGTGGTCAAACTCATTCCAGACCCAAACGGGCTGCATGTTCGTATCGAGGTCGACGATGACATCGCCCAGAACGCTTGTGGGTGTGGTGGCGCCGTTGAGCACGACGCTCTTCTGGGTATTAGCGAGCAGCAGCCAATGGCCGTTCGGAAGCACCGTTACATCGTGGGAGAACACCAGCAACTGGAGGTTGTAGCCGTTAGCCGCCAGTTCCGAATTCAACTGGCCCATGGTGATCTGCTTCACCGTATTGCCGGCCAGATCAAACTCCCGAACCAGATTGCCGTCGCCTGGCCCGGGCAAAGTGGTTTGCGCCTGGGAGGAAGAGGTTGCAGCGAGGGCAATAAAATCCCCGTTGGGCAGCAGCTTGGGAGCCTGCCACGCCGACACGCCGACATCGCCGGGATCATAGGACCAGATCAAATTTCCGGAGAGATCGGTAGCCGAGATCATGATCGGAGAATTGATCGAGTTCACGATCTCGATGCCTGGCTGGGGGACTTGTCCGGGTGTGGTGGTGGCGGTCACGACGGGAAGAAGGATGCTTTTGTAGGCGCTGGTGGTGAATGAATGGTCCTGGTCCGTAACAACGCGCCCATCGGCGAACTCGACGGTCGCCTGCATATGGTAGAGAGTATTTGCCTGCATGCCGGCGACATAGATGCTGGCGGTTCCGCCGGGGGCAGGGATGGAAGTCACACCGGTGCGCAATCCATAAGCATTGGTCTTGCCGAACGAGATGGTTACCGCGGCCTCGCCATTGGTATGGACGGTATAGCTGGCTACCTGAGGATTGGCTGTCGCGGCAACCGCTCCGGCGACCTCGTTTGCGGACGCGCCGCAACCCAGAAGGATGGCACCGAGACAGGATGAAACGCCGAGCAGCAACAGCAGCTGCAGCCGCGATTGGGGAAGAGTGAGCGCGGCCGCGCCGCCGCAAAAGAGCATACGAGAAGCGGATACCTCACGAATGGAGGGCTCCGGCAGCGAACTCGAGATCGGTGGACTGGAGCGTTGGAGGATGGGACGACTCCCGAAACGAGAGGATGAAGTATTTCCTGCTGATGGGGGGTAGGTACACCATTTCGCTAACAACGCCGACGCCTCCTATCGGTGTGGCATTTGTTCCAGCTTTGGGTACCTGGCCCAGTGGGGACCGCACGCCCGCAGGCTACAAAGGCAGTGGGTTCAGCCTGCAGTGAGAACAGCACCTTTTGCTGGAACGACCGGGGAATAGAGAAGAATACTCGCGAGAAGAAGAATTTGTGAAGTTTTTTTAATCAGCGGGGCTATGGATGTGTTTACTCCGTCGATATTCCGTTTGGTGCCACGGGCAGCTCATAGCAGACGGTGGCCCGGCAGACGCTCTCAGCACCGGCCAGCCCGGTCCAGGGTGCGGGCGCGGTTCGATTGCGGCTTCGCGATCCGCGGATGCCAGGCTCTTCGCTGCGATCTGGAAGACCAGCTTATTCGGAGCGGAGGGCCTGCATGGGTTCGATGGAGGCGGCACGGCGGGCGGGGAGGAGTCCCGCGAGGAAGACGGTGAGGAGGAGGAAGAGCGCGGCGGCGATGAAGCTGATCGGGTCGAAGGGTGTGACGCCGAAGAGGAGGGCGCGGAGGATGCGGACAGCGGCGAGGGAGCCGGCGACGCCGGTAGCGAGTCCGATGAGGGCAGTGAAGGCGCTGCCGCGGAGAACGAGGCGGAAGACGCCGGAGCGGGTGGATCCCAGGGCCATGCGGAGAGCGAACTCGCGGTTCCGCTCGAGGACCGAGTAGGCCATGACGGCATAGAGGCCGATCAAAGCGACGAGGACGCTGGAGAGGGCATAGACGCTGAGGAGCTCGGCGGGAATGCGGGACATCTGGTAGCGCATGTCGATCACGCTGGTGAGAGAGCCGACACTTTCAAGGGGCAGAAGGCGATCCTGCGAGGCGACAGCTGCGCGGAGGGCGGCTGCAGCGGCGTCGGCGGTGGTGCGGTAGCGGACGGCAACGATGGCATAGGAGTAGTCATTCTGGGCGAGGGGGAGGAAGAGCAGGGGATCGGGGCCGGTATCCGACGGATCGGCGTAGGTGTAGTTGCCGATGATGCCGATGATGTGGCGGGGACGCTTATTGACGACGACGATGCTGCCGATGGCATTGCCCCTGGGCCAGTAGCGGCGGGCCATGGGTTGGTTGACCAGGGCGACGTCGGGGGCGGAGGGGTTGTCAGCAGAGGAGAAATCGCGGCCCTGGACGATGGGAATCCCCATGGTGTGGAAGAAGTCGGAACCTTCGAAGTCGGTGACGACTTCCATGTCTTCGCCTTTGGCGGGAACGTAGCCGGGAACGCTGAGGCCCTGGGCGTTGCCGGTCCCCATGTCACCCATGGGGAGGTGGGTAGTGAGGGTGGCCGAGGCGATGCCGGGGGTGGCGCGAAGGCGGTCGAGGAGCGCGGCTTCGAATTGGCGGGTGTGCTGCGGATCATACCCGGCACGGGAGAAGTCCATGGTGGCGGTGAGGACGTTGGCGGGATCGAAGCCGATGGGGCGGTGGAGGATGTTGAAGGCGGTGCGGGTGAGAAGTCCGCAACCGGTAAGGACGATGAAGCAGAGGCCGAGCTGGAATCCGAGGAGGAGACGGCTGCCCAGGTTGCGGTGGGATCGGCCGGCGACGGAGGCTCCGCCCTCGTGGAGAGCCTGGTTCTGGGCGAAGCGGAGGGACTGGCGGACGGGGTAAAGTCCGCAGACGAGGGTGACGGCGACAGCGATGGCGGCGACGAAGAGGAGGATGCGGGGTTCGCTGTGGAGATTGAAGGCGATCGGGTAGCCGAAGTTGGGGAGCAGGAGGTAGAGGGCGCGGGAGATGCCGGTGCTGACGGCCCATCCCGCGAGGGCGCCGGCGAGGGCGAGGAGGCTGGTTTCCATGAGAACCTGGGCGGCGATGCGGGAGGGGTGAGCGCCGAGAGCGGTGCGGATGGCGACTTCGCGGCGGCGGCGGGCGGCATGCTGGCCGAGGAGCGAAGCGATATTGATGCAGACGAGGATCATGAGGAGGACGGAAGCGCCGGCGAGGATGGGCAGCATCATGCCGATCATGCCGAAGAAGCCCTTCTCCATGTGGGCTGCGTCGCGAAGGTTGAGGTCCCAGTGGTTGAGCTTACCGGGGTGCTGGGCGACGAAGGCGCGGGCGAGGGTGTGGACTTCAGCAGCGGCGGTGGGCTCGGAGACGCCAGGACGGAGGCGGACGGCGGCCTGGAGGCCGGAGTGCTCGAGGGGATCGGGGGGCGCGTCGGCGGAAAGATCGCGGAGGGAGGAGAGAGGAAGCCAGGCGGATTCTGCGAGACCGCCGTAGATGCCGGCGAATGCAGGCGGGGCGACACCGATGACGGCGAAGGGATGCTTGTTGATGGAGATGGTGCGTCCGATGACGGAGGGGCTGGCCTGGAAGCGGTCGCGCCAGAGGGCGTCGGAGAGGACGACTTCATCGTGGGCGCCGTAAACATGGTCGTCATTGGCGGGATTGAAGAAGGTGCCGGCTTCGGGGGTGAGGCCGAGGAACTGGAAGTAATTGGAGGAGACGGTGCCGGCGGTGATGGTGCGGGGCTGGGTGCCGGGGTCAGCGAGATTGATCAGGGCCATTTCGAAGGCGATGGAACTGGACCAGGAGCGGCCTGAGTCGTGGAGGAATTTATAGGTGTCGTAGTGAACGGAGTAGCCTTCGCTGCCGAGTACGCTGGCGTCGATGAAGTGGATCTGGCGAGGGGCGGCGACGTGGGGCCAGGGATTGTAGAGGACGGCGTTGGTCCAGGTAGCGACGGTGGTGAGAGCGCCGATGCCGAGCGCGAGCGTGAGGATGGCGGTGAGAGTGAACCCTGGGGCTTTGCGCAACTGGCGGAGGGCGAAGCGGAGGTCCTGAGGATGCATCGTGGGTCGCTCCTGAAGACGGGTCTGTTTGGTGAAGAGATTGTATCGAGGTGGTGGAAGCACGTTCGGGGCCAGAGAGCGGAGGTTGGAAAGCAGGAGTTCGGCGATGAGCGCGGGCCTGCATTCTCAGAGATCAAGCGGGCTGGGCGTCTTATGACTGAGAAGGTCGGGCGGAGATGGGTACTCAGGGCGGGTGGCCGATTTTGGAGAGGGGCGTTCGGATTTGGACAAAGGAAAGCCCACCCTGTCGCGCAAACCGCGACAAGGGTGGGGGGGGCGGCGGAGGAAGCATACCGCTTGAAATTTTTCTCGGCCGCTGCGCGACCGATTCAATCCGCGCGGAGTTTTTTCCTGGCGTGGACATTTCGTTTCGCTACAAGGGCCCCCGTTCGACTCGCCGGCTTACGCCGACTCGCTCAGGGCAGGCCCTTCGGCTCCGCGCCGGATGCTTTGTGCACCGCTGGGAGGTTCTGCGGCGGCGCTTCGCTCAGGATGACAATTTTGGTTATTCGGTGCGGAGGGCCTGGAGGGGATCGATGCTGGCGGCGCGGAGGGCGGGGAGGGCACCGGCAGCGAGGGCGACGATGGCCACGCCGAGGATAGAGAGCAGATAGGTGAGGGGGTCGAGGGGCTGAACTCCGTAGAGCGAGGAGGCGAGGGCGCGTCCGGTGAGGGCGGCGAGGGGCAGGCCGAGGAGGACGCCGATGGCGGAAAGGAGGAGGCTGTCGCGGAGGATCATCCAGAGGACCTGACTGCGACGGGCGCCCACGGCCATGCGGACGCCGATTTCGGCGGTGCGGCGGCTGACGCGGTAGGAGAGCGTTCCATAGAGACCGGTGGCCACAAGGACGACGGCGAGCGCGCCGAAGAAATCGGCCAGGCGGGCGAAGAGGAGTTGCTGAGAAATGGTGCGTTCAAACTGCTCGCGCTGGAGGGTGGGCTCGATGAGCGGGGCGTTGGGGTCGAGCTGGGCGACGACTTTCCGGACGGAGGGGAGGATGCTGAGGGGGTCGGCTCCGCGGACGCGCATCTCGACGGTCATTCCGCCTTCGCCGGGGCCCTGGGCGTAGTCCCACCAGGCCATGGGCATGGGGTCTTCGTTGAGGCTGCGGTATTTGTGATTGGCAACGACACCGATGATGGTGAAGCCGCTGATGTGATGGCCCAGTGGGTTTTGGTTGGGGAAATAATTCTGCGCGAGGAACTCGTTGACGATGGCGACGGGCTGTTTGGCGCCGCCATCGGCGTCGGTGAATTCGCGGCCGAGGAGGATGGGGACCTGAAGAGTGTGGAAGAAGTTAGGGCCGATGTCGTTGGTGCGAACCGTAGCGATGGCGCCGGTGGATGTGCGGGCGTCACGGCCATCGATCATGAAGCTGTTGTTATTGGACCACCAGGACCCGAGGCGGGTGGCTGAGACGGCGGTGGACTGGACACCGGGCAAGGCGCTGAGGCGTGTCTGGAGATTCTGAAAGAAGCGGGCGAACTGAGGCTGGGAATGGGGGACAGCCTGGGGGTTGAGTCCGAAGACGATGAGGCCGGTGGTGTTGATGCCGAGGGGGATGTTGCGGAGGTTGACGAGCGTGCGGGTGAGGAGGCCGGCGCCGATGAGGAGAACGACGCAGAAGGCCATCTGCAGAGAGACGATGGTTTTGCCGAGGCGAGACTTGCCGGCGTCGGTGTAGGCGGTGGCGGCTGAAGTTTTAAGGGCCAGCTGGGCGCCTCCGGAGATGGCGGTGCGAAAGGGAGCGATGCCGAGGACGATGGCGCTGAGGGCGAGGACGGCGCAGGTGAAGAGGAGAACGGTGCGGTCGGGCGCGAGGCTGGATTCAATGAGAGCCCAGCGGGCGAGAACGCGGGTGGCTCCGATAGCAAAGGCCCAGGCGAGCGCGCCGCCGAGGAGTACCAGAAGGAACGATTCGGTAAGGAGCTGGCGGAGGAGCTCCGCGGGACGGGCGCCGAGAGCGAGGCGGAGAGAGAACTCGCGCTGGCGGGCGGCGTTGCGGGCCATGAGCAGCATGATGAGGTTGGTGAGGGCGATGAGGAGGACGAAGCCCACCATGGTCATGAGCATGTGCAGGGGCTTGCCGTACTGCTCTTCGAAGCCGGTGAAGTCTTTCGCGTCAGTAAAGCTGAGGACGACGGGGCGCTCGCCGGGCTGGGGATTGCCCAGGCCGATGCGGGCGGCGTGCGCGAAGAGGGGCTGGAGGCGGGCGACGGCTTGCTGACGGCTGACGCCGGGGGCGAGGCGGCCAAGGAGGCGGAGGCACCACCAGGTGGGGTCAGCCTGGTAGAGGTGGCCGCCGTTCTCCGGAGGATTGCCAAGGACGTTGAACTCGGGGCGGTTCTGGAGGGGGATCCAGAAGTCGGTGGAGTGGGTGGGCTCGACGCCTTCGAAGCCCTGGGCGGCGACCCCGGTGACGGTGAAGGGGACTCCTTTAACGACGATGGTGCTGCCGAGGGCGTTGGGATCGCGGTCGAAGCGGCGCGTCCAGTAGTCGTAGCTGAGGACGAGAACGGAGGCGCTGGTGGACTCATCCTGGGGAGTGAATCCGCGGCCGCGCAGGATGCGAACGCCGAGGCCGGAGAAAAAATTGCCGGAGACCATGTCGGCTTCGGCTTGCTCGGGGATGGCTCCGATGCGGATGCCGATTTTATCCGTAGAAAGGAGGCCGACAGCGATGAGGTCGCTGAGGGCTCCATTGGGCGGGCGCAGGGCGGTGTAGACGGCGTAGGAGAAGGTCTCGTGAGAGTCGATGGTACCGGTGCCGTTGGGCGTGCCCGACGTGTTGAGATAGACGACGCGTTGCGGATCGGCCACCGGGAGAGACTTGAGCAGGACGGCGTTCATGACGCTGAAGACGGCGGTGTTGGCTCCGATGCCTAAGGCCAGAGTGAGGACGGCGGTGAGGGTGAAGCCGGGGCTCTGGCGCATGGAGCGCAGGCCGAAGCGGAGATCGCGGAGGAGGCGATCGAGCCAGGCCCAGCGGCCGCGGAGGTAGAAATTCTCCTGGGCGGCGCGGACGTTGCCGAAGGTGCGGCGGGCCTGGAAGGGAGCTTCGTCGGGGGAAACGCCTTCCTGGCGGAGATCATCGGCTTCGATCTCGAGGTGGGCGCGGACTTCTTCGGCAAAATCGTCTTCGCTGCGACGGTGAGGGAACATGATCAGACCTCCTCGTGTTGGGGTCCGGCGGCGTTGAGAATGCGGCCCATGGCTTCGGTGAGGCGGTTCCACTGCGAAGTCTTTTCTGCGAGCTGGGCGCGGCCTTTAGGGGTGAGCTCGTAGAAGCGGGCGCGGCGATTATTTTCGCTGACGCCCCAGCGGGCGCGAATCCACTTTTTGTCTTCGAGGCGCTGGAGGGCGAGGTAGAGGGATCCGTGGTCCACGAAGAGGACTTCTTCGGACTGGCGCTGGATGGAGCGGGCGACACCTTGTCCGTGACACGCGCCGAGGAGCAGGGTTCGGAGGATGAGCAGGTCGAGAGTGCCCTGCAGGAGGGCGATGCGGTCGTCGGCTGGCTGTTGGGTCGGCATTCGACAGGAGTATGCGCCTGGTTTGGGTCGGATGTCAACCTGTGGGGCAGCGGATAGCGGATATCTTATAGCGGACAGAAGACAGCAGGCGTTGACGGCGGGGGGGATTCCTGTTTTGCTGGCGGAGTGCATCCGGTTCGGCTGATATTCGGGGTGTTGTGCGTGATCGCGGCGCTGTTGGACGCGTTCGAGACGGTGATTCTGCCGCGGCGGGCGACAGGGCGTTTTCAGTTCACCCGGATGTTTTACTGGCTCACGTGGCGGCCGTGGCGATGGCTGGCCAACCATGTGCGGCGGCCGCGTAAGCGGGAGACGATGCTGAGCTTCTACGGTCCGCTGTCGCTGGTATTTCTGATTGCTGCGTGGGCGGGAGCGCTGGTGGCGGGATTCGCGCTGACCTACTCGGCTTTGCCGGGGCCGTTTGCGGATGGGTCGGGGCAGCGGCACCGCTTTATCACGGACCTGTACGTGAGCGGGACGACGATCTTTACGCTGGGGCTGGGCGACGTGGTTCCGCACGGGACGCTGACGCGGGCGCTGGTGGTGCTGGAGTCAGGGATTGGGCTGGGGTTTGTGGCGCTGGTGATCGGGTATTTCCCAGTGTTGTACGGTGCGTTCTCGCGGCGAGAGGTGGACATTGCGCTGCTGGATGCGCGGGCAGGATCGCCGCCGACGGCGTTCGAGCTGATTCGGCGGCATTCGTTCGAGGGAGGAAGCACGGCGCTGGTGCTGCTGCTGGAGGAGTGGGAGCGGTGGTCGGCGGAGCTGCTGGAGAGCCATATTTCGTATCCGCTGCTGTGCCTTTTTCGGTCGCAGCATACCAGCCAGAGCTGGCTGAGCGCGCTGACGGCGATTCTGGACGCGTGCGCGCTGCTGATAGCGAGCGTGCAGGAGCACAGCGCGCGGCAGGCGCAGCTGACCTTCGCCATGGCGCGGCATGCGCTTGTGGATTTGTCACAGACGCTGTCACTGAAGCCGGTGACAGAGCCGGAAGACCGGCTGCCGGTGGAGCGATATCGGCTGATCTACGACCAGCTTTGCCAGGCGGGGGTGCGGGTTTGCCGAGACGAGCAGAGCCACGACCGGTTGCGGGAGCTGCGCGGGATGTATGAAGGGTACGCGGCGGCGCTGAGCCGGTTTCTGGCCATGCCGCTGCCGCCGTTTTTCCTGGAGCACCCCAAAAAGGACAACTGGCAGACGGTGGCGCGGGTGCGGGCGGCGGCGGAGAGTGACGGGGCGGCGCCGCACGAGGGCGAAGAGCACATTTTCTGATGCATCGCCATTTGTGTCGTGCGACACAATGACGGGCGGTCAGGCCGCCGTTGAAACCGCTTACATTTTGATGAATTTCGTGGCGTATCAATGACCAAAGTAATTCGCCTGAATGGACGGGTGCGGACCGCAGCTGCACAGGTCCGGAATCGTGCTAGGCGGCCCTCGGCGCGGACTGTCGGTGATCAGGCGATACTCTCGTAACTTCAACAGACATATGGAAGCTGCGGGAACGGAAAGAATCCGCTGTCTGAGCGACTGACGACCAGGACGGCCGCATCCATCCGTTAACTATTCCGGCATCTTCGTAGCCCGACAGGATATCCAGAAGCTCATCAGGCACACGGCGGGCGGGTCTTTTTCTTGACAGGGTAAGCAGGCGAGATGAGAATCCAGACCGCTGTGTGAGTCAATCTTCCACTATGTTCGCACTAAAACCGTTTACTGATGGGGGAGAGCCTCAACGCAGATAGAAACGGAGGCGGCCGGGAAAGGACCCGGGCCGCCGAGGGAACAGCGATCGGGCTGGTGACGAAGCTGCTCCCCAAACCCTGAAACGAGGAGACGAACCCCGGGGCATCAACAAGTTGAGAAATTGCTGGGAATATGCGGACGCGGATGTTGGGGCCACGCGGAGTCACTCTTCGGCGAAAGCCTTCAGAGGAGGCTCACTATGATGCAAAGGAAGAATCCCGGCGGCACCGGCGGGCGTAAAATGCTGCGCTGGCTGCCGGTTTTATTGGGTCTGTTTTTGATCTTTTCCCTTACAGCAAGAGCACAGGAGAATGCCGAGCTCATCGGAAGCGTGACTGATCCGACGGGCGCGGTGGTTGGCAACGCGACAGTGACTCTGACGAACGCGGCCACCGGCGAGGTGAAGAATGGAGTCACCAACGGCGCGGGACTATACGATTTTCCGGCGCTGCACATTGGCGTTTACGGTCTGAAAGTGACGGCGTCGGGGTTTGAGGCCTCTCAGAAGACCGGCATCGTGATGAACGTGGCAGCGACGGTCCGCGAGGATGTGAGGCTGGCGGTCGGTGCGGGCTCGACAACCGTGACGGTGCAGGCGAACGCGCTCCACCTGCAGACGGACACGAACGAAGTGAGCAATCTGATCACGGGGCAGCAGCTGACGCAGTTGGCGACCAACGGCCGCAACATGGTTTCGCTCACCACGCTGGGAACGGGGGTCTCCGCAAACATCGGTTCATTCAATGGCGTAACCGCCCAGGGTAGCGGTTTTGGTCTCAGTTTCAACGGCATGCGCCCGGACCACAACGACTGGTTGGTCGATGGCGGCGAAGCGTACGATCGCGGCTCGGGCGGCAAGTTCGATCTGATGCCGACCATGGATGCTCTGGCCGAATTCCAGACCCTCAGCAGTAACTACAGCCCGGATTACGGGATTAGCTCCGGGGGCACGATCACGATGGTGCTCAAGTCGGGCACCAAACAATTTCATGGCGGCGCGTGGGAGTTCAACCGGAACGACGCGTTCGACGCAGCGCATTATTTCTCGAAGCAATCCAATACGCCGGAGCCGGAGCTTCGTCTGAATATTTTTGGCTTTGGCGTCGGCGGTCCGGCGTTCATCCCCGGCATCTACCCGAATGCAAAGAGCAAGACCTATTTCTACGAGAGCGAGGAATGGCGGCGGTATATCGCGGGCGCCAACCCGGTGAACACCAACACGGTTCCGACGGCGGACTTCCCGACCACGGGACAGGATCTCAACTACATTGGCTGGAACGACCAGCCCTTTACCGCATCGCAGATCGGCACGACCTGCAATGCAGACGTCACTGCGGCGCCTTGCGTACCAAAAACCAGCGATCCAGCGAAGCTGGCACTCTATGCGCAGGACGGGCTGACCGCGGGAGAAGCGTTTCCCGGAGGAGTGATTCCGGCGAACCTGATTGATTCCAATGCGGTTCTGTTTATGGGGACGGGAGCGATCCCGAAACCGACAAACGGCAGCGTCACGAACCCGCAGGTTGTGTCGGCGCCCAAACAGCCTACCTTCGTACGCGAAGATGTGGTCCGCATCGATCACGACATCACCGACAAGTACCACCTGATGGGGCACTGGATTCACGACCAGATGTCGCAGACCAATTACCCCAGCATGTGGGACGGTGACAGTTACTACACGGTAGGCACGGTTTTCGCCAATCCCTCCTGGGCCTCGGTCATCAAACTGACCCAGACACTGTCTCCGACACTGCTCAACGAGACCTCTCTGGACGTGAACGGAAATACGATCCAGTGGAGCCCGGTGGGCGTCTACAACCAGCCGTCCGGGTGGGCAGCAAAGCCTCTCACGGGATTTGCGGGCAACAACGGCCTCAAAGAACTCCCTGCGCTCTCGTTCTCCGGTGCGTTAAGCACGGAGTACAGCCTGAACTACAACCCGTGGCATAACGCGTTCCTCGATTACCAGATTCGTGACGATCTGTCGTGGAACAAGGGGCGGCATGGGATGAAATTCGGCTTCTCCTATATGCGGGTGGACAAGAACCAGCAGCAACAGGCACTGGTTCAGGGGCAATACAATTTCGGGTCAGGGGATTATAGCGGCGATTCCTACCTGAACTTCCTGTTGGGCGATGCCGACCAATTCACACAGCTCCAGCAGCTTCGTACGGCTCACTGGCTGAACAACACCTATTCCTTTTATGGCATGGACAACTGGCATCTGACGCAGCGCCTGACCCTGAACCTCGGGGTGCGTTATGACGCGCTGCCGCACGTCTACGAGAAGTTCAATCAGGTATCGAACTTTGTGCCATCCCTCTACAACCCGGCTAATGCCCAGACCCCGAATCCGAGTCTGGATACGAGCGGACCAGGAGTGCAGACCATCAACGGCACTCCTTTCTACATGAACGGCATGGCCATAGCAGGCGCGAAAGGAACGCCGGCGGGCCTGGTGAAGAACGACTTCAACACGGTAGAGCCTCGTGTGGGGTTAGCCTACGACATGTTCGGGAACGGCAAAACGGTGCTGCGTCTCGGCGGCGGCCTCTTCTATGAACGCGTACAGGGCAACGACATTTACGGTTTGAGTTCGAATGCTCCTTTTGCCGTCAATGCTCAGGTCAACGGCGTGTACTTCTCTGACCCGAACAGCACGACTGACGGCAAAGTGGCTTCCAGCCCGCTGAACCCAAGCAGTCCCGGAAGCCTGAACCTCCACTATCCCAATCCCGGTACGGCTCAGTTCAGTGCTGGGATTCAACAGCAGCTGCAGCCTGCAGTAGTTGCCGTGGTTCAGTATGTGGGCTCCATTGGCTGGGACCAGAACGATCAACGCGCCATCAACACGCTGCCTCTCAACGATCTGACAGACCGCGAGGCCGTCTCAGGCAAGAGCGGTCTCTCCAATCTGTACAGGATCTATCAGGGTTTTGGTGGCATCACCCAGACGGAAAGTGCAACCAATGCCAACTACAATTCAATGCAGGCGGGGCTGCGCTTTGAAAACAAGCACGGGATGAACGCGCAGTTCTCGTATACCTGGTCGCATGAAATCGACATTGCGAGCGGCGACGAGGGATCGACGAACTTCGCCGGTGGTTCGAGCTCTGTCTCCGACCCATTCAATCTGAGCTATGACCGTGGATCGGGTGTACTCGATCGCCGGCACATTCTCAGTGCTAACTACGACTACACACTTCCCTTCTTCAAAGCCGGGAGAAACGCTCTTGCCCGGGAAGTCCTGGGTGGTTGGGAAGTTTCCGGAGTTACCACTGCCGAGGCGGGCAGCCCTGCGCAGACCTACTACAGTGGTGCGACCGATACTCTCGGCCTTGGCGGCGGGACCGTAAACCGGCCCAACGTCTCAGGCTCCACCAAGGGACCAAAGACCCAGAAGGCGTGGTTCAAGACGTCGGCCTTCTCCGATCCAACGGCGCCCTGGGCTGGAGGCGCAAACCAGGGGTTCGGCAACGCGAGCAAAGATGCCGTCGTTGGCCCCGGACTCTTCAACTGGAACCTTGCTCTCTTCAAGAGCCTGCCTCTCACTGCGGGTGAAGGGCCCAGGTTCGAAATTCGTGTGGAGTCGTTCAACACGTTCAATCACACCGAATTCCAGGGCCTTAACCTGAACAATCACGATAAGAACTTTGGACAGGCAACGAGCACGTACGATCCGCGTGTGCTGCAGTTCGGTGGAAAGTTCGTCTTCTGATCGAAAGTTCATCAAATATGGCGCAGTGGGGAGCGATCTCCACTGCGCCTTTTCTTTTGGGAACGGATGGTCTAATGAAGTCGAGGAACTGAGACGGGAATGTCCCTTGCGAAGATTCTGCTGATGGCTGGAGTCCTGTGGGTGGGTACGGGACCGGCCGGGGCGCAGACGGCGACGGCGGCGCAAGCCGAAGCTCTGGCGCAGCAGGGGCGCCTGGAGGAGGCGGCGCAGGCGTGGGAGGCCGTGATTGCGACGCACCCGCGGGATGCGGCGGCGCTGGCGAGCCTGGGGCTGGTACGGGCACGGGAGGGGCAGTATGCGGAGGCGGCGGAGGCGTATCGGAAGGCGCTGGCTTTGAAGCCTAGACTGCCGGGGGTGGAACTGGATCTGGGACTGGCGGAGTTCAAGCAGGGAGATCTCAAGGAGGCCCTTGCTCCGTTCCAGGCGGCTCTGCGGGAACAGCCGGGCAGCCTGCAGGTGCGAACTTTGCTGGGGATGACGTACTACGGTACGGCGCAGTATGCGGAGGCGATTCCGTATTTGCGGGAGGCGGCGGAGAAGTCCCCGGACAATGAAGAACTGCACGGTGTGCTGGCGCAGAGTTGCCTGTACGCGAAGCAGTACCAGTGCACGCTGGATGAGTACAAGCAGATTCTGACGCTGAATCCGAACTCGGCGCAGGCGCACATGCTGGCGGGCGAGGCGTGGGACGGAATGCACGAGCCGGAGCGGGCGACAGCGGAATTCGAAGCGGCGGAGAAGGTGGCTCCCAATGAGCCGAATGTGCATTTCGGTCTGGGCTATCTGTATTGGAAGCAGAAGCGCTACGCGGATGCGGAACTGGAGTTCGAGCTGGAACTGAAGAGCGAGCCGGACTATGCACAGGCTCTGGCGTATTTGGGAGACGCGGAAATGCGTTTGGAGAAGACCGCGCTCGCAGAGGCGACGCTGGAGAAGGCGGCACAGACGCCGGGGGCGATTCGGATGGCGTGGCTGGACCTGGGGATTGTGCTGGCGGCCCAGGGAAAAAATGAGGCGGCGGCAGCCGATCTGGAGCGCGCGATCGCGATGGATCCCGGTGAAGTGGACGCGCACTGGCGGCTGGCGCGGCTGTATCAGGCGATGGGCAAGAAGGACGAGGCGCAGGCGGAATTTGCGAAGGCCGCCTCTCTGCACCAAAAGACAGATGAGAGCCTGGTGCAGAAGATGACGCCGGAAGGCAAGCCGTAGGAAGGGTACGGGGGACAGGTTGCAGAACAGGTGAGGCCTCAGGCCACGCTGGTCGCAGGTCCTGGCGTGTTTGTGATGCAGCGCACAGCTTAGGGAATTCAGTGGCCGATAAAGTGGCCCATGCAGGAGCGGATCGCGCTGCTGCGACAGGAGTTCCCCATTCCCGGTGAAGCACACGAACGGCATGAGCAAAATCCACCTTTTGATGGAGGCGATGCGCCCGGGGCGGGGCTACGCTCAAGGGTTCCCCAGAGAAGTGGAGCGGAGGTGGGCGGCAGCTGGATCGATCAGTTTGCGGACGCACCGGATGTTCTGAAGACGCGGTCTGACCAAAAGACGGTGGTGCGGGCGGGCATCGTGTCCATTGGTGGCGAGGACTTTGTCACCATGGCGGGGCCGTGCTCGGTGGAAACCGAGCGGCAGCTAATGGAAACCGCGGAGTTTGTGGTGCGGGCGGGGGCGCGGGTGCTGCGCGGCGGCGCGTTCAAGCCGCGGACTTCTCCGTATGCGTTCCAGGGGCTGGGTCTCGAGGGACTGAAGCTGCTGGCGAAGGCGCGGGCGGCAACGGGGCTGGCGATCGTGACCGAAGTGATGGCAGCGGCCGACGCGCCCATGGTCGCGGAATACGCCGACATTCTGCAGATTGGCTCGCGAAGCATGGAGAACTACGCTCTGCTGGAAGCCGCGGCGCGGACGGGGCGGCCGATTCTGCTGAAGCGCGGGATGGTGGCCAGCGCGGCCGACCTGATGCGGTCGGCGCAGTGCGTTATCAGCTACGGCAATCCCAATGTGATCTTGTGCGAGCGGGGCATCCGCACGTTTGAGACGGCGACACGGAACACGTTCGATGTGGCGGCGATTGTGGTGCTCGAGGAGATTGCGCGGCTGCCGGTGATTGCGGATCCGAGCCACGCGGCGGGGCGCCGGCAATTTGTTCCGGCGCTGGCGCGGAGTGCGGTGGCGGCGGGTGCGGATGGACTGATTGTTGAGGTGCATCCACGCCCGGAAGAGGCGTGGAGCGACGGGGAGCAGTCGCTGACATTCGCCGAGTTCGACGCCATGATGGCGGATCTGGCTCCGTGGTGCGAGCTGCGCGCCCAGCGCAATTGCGCCCTGGAGACGGTGGCATGAAAGGGGCAGCGACGGCAGCGCTGGCGCTGAGCGCTGTCTTGCCAATCGCGCTGGCGCGCGCGTTCCCGGGACTGGAGGGTAACGCAGCCCTTCGGGAACGTGCGCCGGAGGTCCAACGACAGATAAAGCAATCGGCCGCAATGGCTGCGCTGATCTACACTGCGGCGCCGCTGGTTCTGCCGCTGGCGGCGCTGCGTGGAGAGGAACGGTTTCCGAAGGGCGCGCAGTTGATGATTTTGCGAGGAGGCCGGAGGGGACCGCTGGTACCTGGCTTCGCTGCAAGCGCCGATGCGAGCGTTTCGTTTGACGGGAAGACGGTCTTGTTTGCGGGGAAGAAGGGAGCGGGGGACCCCTGGCAGATATGGCAGATGCCGGCGGAGGGGGGCGCGCCGCGGCTGGTCTACAGCGGACGCGGAGATGCGATTCGTCCGCTGTGGATGCCGGACGGGCGAGTGGTTTGCGCCGAACGCGGGGCGGAGGGGTTCGAGCTGGTGATGGCTGCCCTCGACGGCGGTGCGTCGCCGCGGCTGAGCTATCTGCCTGGGAACTTCATTCCGGACGATGTGCTGCAGGATGGGCGCGTGTTGTTTGAGGCGGGATTTCCGCTGGGCTCGGGGCCGATACCGGAGATGTACCTGATTTATCCGGACGGCAGCGGCGTGGAGAGCGTGCGCTGCGATCACCGTCATGCGGAGAAGAGCGGCGGGCGCGAGCACGGGCGGCAGATGGCGTCCGGGGACGTTGTGTTCACAGAAGGACGGCGACTGGCGCGGTTCACGTCCGCGCTGGCGGAAGAGGCACCAGTGGCATCGCCTGCGGGTGAGTATGCCGGGGATGTTGCGGAACTGCCGGACGGGCGCTGGCTGGTTTCGATGACGGGACCAGGGCAGAAGCACTACGAATTGTTGGCGTGGATGCCGAGTGCCAGGACCATGAAGATGGTTGCGCAGGACGCGGAGCGTGACCTGGTGGAGCCGGCGGTCGTCGCGCCGCGCAGCGTGCCGCGGACGTTCCCTTCCGCGCTGCATCCCTGGAAGACTGGGAATTTGCTGGCGCTGGATGCGCGGCTTTCGCGGGATGGAGATCTCGAGAGCCCGCCGGTGAGCGTGCGGATGGAGACGCTGGATGGCGACGGGCAACGGCGGGTGCTGGGAACGGCGCCGGTAGAGAAGGATGGGTCTTTTTTTGTGAAGGTCCCGGGAAACGTCCCTCTGCGCATGATCCTGCTGGATGCGACGGGACGCACGCTGCGCCAGGAGCGGGGATGGTTCTGGATGCAAAGCGGCGAACAGCGCATCTGCGTGGGTTGCCATGCGGGGCCGGAGCGGGCTCCGGACAATCGTCTGCCTGCTGTACTGCTCCGGACTACGACGCCGGTGGATGTGTCGGGGACGGCTGGCTCGATTGTTGCGGGAGGCCACTGAAATGGAACTGCGACGGTTGCTCATTCTCGGTTTGGCCTCCGCGGCGATGGCGCAGACTGCACCCGTGGCAAGGCGGGTCCAGAAGAGCGAGAAGGTGCCGATTCGATTTGAAGATGCGACAGCGAAGGCAGGCATTAACGCGACGGACAGCTTCGGATCGGCGCAGCTGGGTTCGCTGCTGGAAGGCACGGGCGCGGGTTGCGTGTGGTTCGATTACAACAACGACGGGCTGCCGGATCTGTATGTGCTGAGCGGGCAAACGCTGCCCCCTGCGATGACGCCTCACCCGCTGGCGACAGCGCCGGATGCACGGCCCCACAACCTTCTGTATCGGAACAACGGAGACGGGACGTTCACGGATGTGACGGAAAAGGCGGGGCTCGATCCGGATCTGTATTCGATTGCGGTGACGGCGGCGGATTTCGACAACGATGGTTTCGAAGACCTGCTGGTGACCGGGTACGGGCGGGTGATTCTATATCACAACAACGGCAATGGGACGTTCACCGATGTGACGGAGAAGGCCGGAGTCAAGGTCGATGGGTGGGCGATCAGCTCGACGTGGCTGGACTACGACAAAGACGGATGCGTGGATTTGTTTGTGGGCCGGTATGTGAAGTTCGATCCGAAGTACCGCAACTACTATGCGGCGGATAACTATCCTGGGCCGCTGGATTACGAAGGCGAGACGAACAAGCTCTTCCATAACAACTGCGACGGCACATTCACCGATGTGTCGGAGAAGTCGGGGATCAGCGCGGCGATTGGGCGGACGATGGGTGTAACCGCTGGGGACTTCGACGGCGACGGGTGGCCGGATATTTATGTCGCCAACGACAAAACGGAAAATTTTCTCTTTCACAACAAGCACGACGGGACGTTCGAGGAGGTTGCGACCGACGCCGGGGTGGCGTACGGCCAGGACGGCGAGGCGACCTCGTCGATGGGGCCGGTGTTTGCGGACATTACCGGGAGCGGGTTGCTCGATCTCTGGGTGAGCGATGGCCACTACAACCGGCTTATGAAGAACAACAGGAAAGGCGGTTTCGACGATATCGGGATTGTCTCGGGGTTGTCGCAGGGGAATGCGCAATACGTGAGCTGGGGATCGGGGGTCTACGACTTCGACAACGATGGGTGGCTCGACATTCTGGTGTTTCATGGCGGGCTGATCCACCTGATCCCGATGGAGCACTCGGTCTTCCGCGGGCTGGGTCAGGGGAAGTTTACGGATGTGTCGGAAAGCGCGGGCGCGGTGGTGAATACGCGGACGGTGGCGCGCGGGGCCTGCTTTGCGGACTACGACAACGACGGCAAAGTGGACGCTTATGTCGTGAACCTGGGAGCGCAGGGGACGCTGCTGCACAACACATCGCCTGGGACGGGGCACTGGATCGCGCTCCAGCTGCGGGGAGCGAACACGCCGCAGGATCACACGCACAGCAACCGCGACGGGATCGGCGCGCGAGTGGAATTGTGGGCCGCGGGACGCGAACGGGTGGCCGAACGCGTGGCCTCGTCCGGGTATCTGTCGCAGAACGATGGACGGATGCACTTCGGGCTGGGCGCGGCGACAAAGGTCGACAAGATCCTCGTGCACTGGCCGAGCGGCCGCACGCAGACGGTCGAAAACGTGAGTGTGGACCGCGTGCTGACGGTGGAGGAACCGCGGTGAGATTCGCCGTGCGATCGGCGAGGGGACTGCGGCGTTTTGCCGAGTTAGCGGCGGTGTGCGTGGTCAGCTTAGGTTTGGCTGCGCTGGGGCATCCGGGGATCACGGTAGCGGCCCAGCCGGAGCCGACGCCCGAGGAGCGGTATGCATCACCGCTGGAGCTGCTGCTCTCGCCGGATGGGCGGGAATTGTATGTGCTGTGCCAGGGCGCGGATGAGGTGCGGGTGCTGGAGGCAGCGAGCGGGCACGTGGTGCGGATCATCCCGGTGGGGCATGAGCCGCGGGGTTTCTCGTTTTCGCCGGATGGGAAGCGGCTGCTGGCGGCGAATTCCTGGGACGATACGGTAACGGTCGCGGATACGAATACAGGCCGGGTGCTGGCCACGTGGCCGGCGGGGTATGAGCCGTCGAGCGTGGTGGAGGATCGCGCGGGGAAGTCACTGTTTGTTGCGGACCGGATCGGCAACGACGTGACTGTGCTGGATGCAGTAACGGGCGCGGTAAGGGCGACGCTGGAGGCGGGGCGGGGGACGAGCTATCTGACGGTTAGCGGCAGCCGGATGTACGCGACGCATGTGTACCCCAACCCGGGGCCGCACCGGACTGCGCCCATGTCGGAGATCACGGTCATCGATGCGGTAAGGGCGCAGGTGGTTGATCGGATGATGCTGCCGGGAATCGCCGGGACATTTCACGTTGCGCTTTCGAGGGATGGGAGGCTGGGCGTGGCGGCGGAGCTGCACCCGAAGAATCTGGTGCCGCTGGCGCACGTGGAGCACGGTTGGGCGTTTGTGGATACGCTGACGGTCTTCGGAGTGGATGTGGGGAAGCCCGTTGAGGTTCCGCTGGACGAGATCGACCGCTATTTCGCAATGCCGTTTGGGGTGGCGATTGCGCCGGACAAGTCGCGGATCTTTGTGACGAGCGCGGGGTCGGAGTGTGTGACGGCGATCGATACGAATCGGATGCTCGCGTTTATTCGCGCGCATCGGGAGCCGTTTGCGGAGGATTTGTCAGCGAGCGCGCATTATGTGGTGGCGCGGATCCCGGTGGGGAAGAATCCGCGGGGCGTAGCCATGAGCCGGGATGGGGCGCGGCTGTATGTGGCCAACCATCTGGACGACACGATCAGCGTGATCGATACGCGGACGCTGCGAGTGGTGCAGACGCTGCGGCTGTCGGGGCCGGCAAAGGTGAGCCCGCTGAGAAGGGGTGAGCAGATCTTCTACTCGTCTCATTCATTTCAGGGACAGTTTGGGTGTTCGAACTGCCACATCGACTCGACCTTTGATGGCATGCAATGGGATCTGGAGCCGGATGGCTTCGGACGGGACATTGTGGACAACCGTTTGATTGAGGACCTTCGGGGGACGGAGCCGTTCAAGTGGAACGGCGGGAATCCCACTCTGGCGCAGGAATGCGGCATCCGCACGGAGATGTATTTCTGGCGGACGCAGAACTACGACGATCTGCGGCTGGCCGATCTGGTGCTGTACATCCGATCGCTGCCGTCGCGGCCGAACCGGTGGCTGGCGTCGGATGGAGTGCTGACGCCGGCGCAGCAGCGGGGCCGGGAAGTTTTCTATCGCACCACAGACAAGCTGGGGCAGCCAATCCCGCCGGAGAATCGGTGTTCGACCTGTCACAGCGGTCCGAAGGGGACGGATCAGAAGTCATTCGATGTGGGGACGGGGAAGGCGACGGACAACACGGGTCTGCTGGACACTCCGCAGCTGAGGAATATTGCGCTGACGGCGCCGTATCTGCACGATGGGTCGGCGGCGACTCTGGAGGAGATCTGGACGGTGTACAACCCTCACGACCGGCACGGCCGGACGAATGATCTGACCAAAGACGAACTCAACGATTTGATTGAGTATCTGAGGACGCAATGAAACTGGCGAGGGTTCTGGCGGTGGCATTAATAGCGGCTGTAGGCTCGGCTGGCGGGCAGGCGGTGCACCCGGTGCGGATCGCGCATGCTGCGGCCCCGGCCGAGAGGGCGCCGAAGATGCCGCGCTTTCGCTGGGAGAACTACACAACGGCGAACGGTCTGCCGGACAATCATGTGTTCTCAGTGCTGGTCGATGGCGATCGGATCTGGGCGGGGACGAATAACGGGCTGGCGGAATATGCGAACGGGCGGTGGAAGGTGTACACGACGGCGGATGGGCTGGCGCATCGCGCGGTGCTGTCGCTGGCGCTCGATAAAAAGACGGGGGCGGTGTGGGCAGGAACGATGGGGGGACTGAGCCGCATCTCAGCGGGTCGGATCGACACCTACACGCAGCTGAATTCCGGGCTGAGCAACGACGTTGTTTATGGCGTTTCAGTGGAAGGCGACAACGTGTGGGTGGCGACGGCGGCGGGGGCGTGCCGGCTGAATACGCGCACGGGGGAATGGTCTCTGTACAACGAGCGGAACACGCCGATGATCGAAATCTGGGCCTATGGCGTGTCAGCGGCGGCGGACAAGGTGTACTACGCGGTGTGGGGCAGCGGGCTGCTGGAGTATACCCAGAAGACTCATGCGTGGGATATGTACTCCGATCCGGATGGCGAGACAGAGATTGTGCTGCTGAAGGATCAGGGACTCATCCACGAGATCACAAGCTCGGTGAGTTACGTGGATGGCATCGTGTGGGTCTCGACCTACTTTGGCGACAGCCGCTATGACGGGCGCTACTGGCACAACTTCCTGACCAAGGACAGCGGGCTGCCGAGTAACTTCACGAATTTCGTGAAGGGCGTGGACCGGAACCGGGCGTGGTTCTGTACGGACAAGGGTCTGGCTTACTATGACGGGATTCACTGGGCGGTGTATCGGCCGGCGCTGGATACACACAAGCCGGAGATGACGGTGCGCGACGCGGCGGGGCACGTCACGGCGATTCCGGTGACGACGGCGCCGGCGCACAACTATGTGTTGGGGATTGATTTTCAGGGGCAGGATGTTTGGGTGGCTACGGCCGAGGGATTGAGTCACGGAATTTATCAACCTTATTAAGGAGACATTTTTATGAGCGCAGTGGCGGAATTATTGGCAGGTCTGGGGAATGCGCCCATCCAGAAGCGGGCGATGACGAATCACGGAGTGTTGAATGAGGCGTACGCGTATGCCAAGCCAAGCTCATTTTCGCGGGGGATGCGGCTCGATCTGAACGGGCTGACAATTCTGCTGATCTCGGGAACGGCCAGCATCGATGAGAGCGGCAAGAGCGTGCACATCGGCGACTTCCGCGCGCAGATGAAACGCACGCTCGAGAACATCACCGGATTGCTGGCCAGCGAAGGCGCGACGTGGAAGGACATTGTGCGGACGAGCTGCTATCTGCGCGACATCGATCGCGACTATGAGGCGTTCAACGAGGAGCGGACGGCGTTTTTTCAAAAGTTGGGATTGGATCCTTTGCCGGCATCGACGGGGATTCAGGCGAAGCTGTGCCGGCCGGAGCTGCTGGTGGAGATCGAGGCCATCGCGATGTTCCTGATGCCCCAAAAAGAGGAGTAGCGGTCACTATGAGCGGGCGAGGTCGCAGGACGGGCGCTTTTATTACGGCGGGAGCAATGCTGCTGGTATTGTTTCTGCCTGCCGGTTTAGGGGCGCAGGAAGGACCGGGTTCATCGGCGCCGGGGTCGGGGTGCGCGTGCGGGGCGCATCCGCCAGGACCGCCGCCGGATCGCACCGTATCGCCCTATGCCGGAGAGCCGAAGGATCTGCGGCCGTATGAGAAGTTCTCGAAGCCTTATTACGAGAATTATCTGACGCCGAATATCTATACCGGCTCGGGGCGAGACGTTCCTGCTCCAAAGAACGTGAGTGAAGTGCGCATCGGTTTTCTGGGGCCGGTGGAGAAGCAGGCGGATCAACTGTTCGGGCTGCGCATGCTGCACGGCGCGGAGATGGCCATCGACGAGGCGAACGCACGCGGCGGGTATGGAGGCAAGCCGTTCCGGCTGATGATTCACGACGACTACAACAACTGGCAACGTGGAGCGGAGTACGGAGAGCGGCCGACGACATCGGCGATCTGGGGATCGCCGTCGGATGAAGCCGTGAAGATGATCTACGACGAGCAGGACTGGGCGATCTTTGGGTCTGTTAGTTCCGAGAGCACACACATTATTCTGCGGGTGGCGCTGAAGGCGGAGATTCCGATCGTGAATTCGGCCTCGACGGACCCGACCATTCCGGAGACG
>DASRRO010000085.1:0-10023 GCA_035656855.1 Acidobacteriaceae bacterium
CAACCCACGAGGTTGTTATATCGGGTGATTGAATTCTTCAGTGCCTTTCCCAGGTCATCGAAGTAACTCCGCGCTGTTGATAGCTTGTCGTAGAGTCTTTTCGCGGCTTCTTGGATCGCAATCGCATTGCGCGTGACTGCCATTTGCTGCCACCCAAACGCCACCGCCTTTAACAGAGCAATAAGCGTTGTCGGCGTCGCTAGAATGACATCAGCCCGGCTGCCGAATTCGATGAGATCCGAGTCCTGCTCCAGCGCGGCACTGAAGGACGCTTCGCTAGGCAGAAAGCACACCACAAAATCAGGGCTTTCATTGAACTGCTTCCAATAGGCCTTCGATGAAAGCTCCTTCACGTGATCTCGAACGTTCCGGGCATGCGTCGCGAGCCAGACTGCGCGCTCCGACTCCTCCGCGCAGTTCCCCGCATTGAGGAGCGCCTCCAGTGGCGTTTTCACATCGATCACGATCGTGCGCTCATTCGGCAGACGAACGATGCAATCCGGTCGCAGTCCTTCCGGTGTCACGACCTCTACATCGAAGGAGACGTGCTCCACCATCCCTGCAAACTCAATGCAACGCTTGAGTTGCTCCTGCCCCCAGTTACCCCGAACTTGCGGTCGCCGAAGAGCCTCCATCAACTGGCGTGTCCCCGCACCGAGCCTGTCGCTCGCCTCCGCCACTCCCTTCACCACTCCCAGGACAGCCTCATAGGCACCCTCTCGCTTAACCTCGAGGGCATGGGTCGTCCTCTGGAGCGCATCCAGTGCTTCCCCTACCGGCTTAAGCAGCGTCTCTATAGCCTTTTCCTTAACATCAAGGACCTTTGTCGCGGCCGTTTGCTGACTTCCCAACTGCTCTTGGGCCAGGGTCAGAAAGCTCTTGTTGTTTTCCTGCAGGGCTTTGGCTGCGGCCGATTCGAAGGAGTCCTTCAGCGACGCTTTCGCTTGCTCAAGGGCTCGCTTCTCAGATTCGAGGCGTTCCTCGAGCCGGGCAACCGAGTTTCCGAGCCTAGCTGAATTGGCATGCTCCGCCTCCAGAGCCGTTTGCCTCTCAGCCACCTGCCCGGTCAGCTGCCGCGCCATCTCCTCCAGGCGCGCGATCGACGCCCGCTCCTTTGCAATCCGTCCCGCCAGCGCCGCCCACACGACCACGGCGCCCGCCGCAAATGCCGCCAATCCGATCCCCAAACTCACCAGCATGGCTCGAATATACGCTCGGTAAAATCCACGTCAGAGTCTCGTATTTGAGAGCTCTTTACATGTTCCCTGCAACCGTTGGTTCCTCTGGCTTTACACTGCAAGAGGGCGTCAGTAGACTGGAAATTTCGGAGCAGAGGTGAGGTGTGTCATCACCGACCCTCGGCGCCTGCGTGCGGAGGTTACCATCCCCCCCTTCGGTTTTGAGCATCAACGTCAACTGCGGTACAGAGGAGAGACGCATGGCATCAGGTGTGGAAGATAAGGTCAAACAGATCATTGTCGAACAGCTCCAGGTGGATGAGGCCGAGGTCACGCCCGCCGCTTCCTTCCAGGAAGATCTCGGCGCCGATTCGCTCGACGTGGTCGAGCTCGTCATGCAGTTCGAGGAAGCCTTTGATCTTGAGATTCCCGACGAGGACGCCGAGAAGATCAAGACGGTCAAGGATGCTATCGACTACATCGACAAGAACGCGAAAGGCGGCAAGTAATCTTGCAACGACGTGTCGTTGTCACCGGACTCGGCCTGGTTTCTGCAGTAGGCAGCACAGCCCCCGAAGTCTGGAACAACCTGCTGGCCGGAAAAAGCGGAATGGCTACCATCACCAGCTTTGATACCACCGGCTTTCCCGTCACCTTCGCCGCCGAGGTGAAGCACTTCGATCCACTCCAGTTCGTTGACAAGAAGGAAGCGCGCAAAATGGGGCGCTTCATCCATCTTGCCCTCGCCGCCACTCAGGAGGCCATGGCAAGCTCTGGCCTGAAAATCACACCGGAGAACGCTGAGCGCGTTGGCGTCTTCATCGGCTCCGGCATCGGCGGATTCGACGTCATCGAGCGCGAGCACAGCAACTACCTCAACGGCGGCCCGCGCAAGATTTCGCCGTTTTTTATTCCCGCCGCGATCGTTAATCTCGCCGCGGGGCAGGTCAGCATCCGCTACGGCGCGAAAGGCCCCAACGAAGCTACGGCCACCGCCTGCACCACCAGCGCCCACTCCATCGGCGACGCCTATCGCATCATCGAGCGCGGCGATGCCGACGTTATGATCGCCGGCGGCTCCGAGGCCGCCATCACCCCCATGGGGATCGGCGGATTCGCCGCCATGCGCGCCCTCTCCACCCGGAATGACGACCCCGCCCATGCCTGCCGGCCCTTCGACAAGGATCGCGACGGCTTCGTCTGCGGCGAAGGCTCGGGCATCCTGATCCTGGAAGAACTGGAGCACGCCCAGTCCCGCGGTGCCAAAATCCTCGCCGAGATCATCGGCTATGGCATGAGCGCCGACGCCTACCACATCACCGGCATGCCGGAGGACGGTGACGGCTGCTTCCGCGCCATGCTGAACGCCCTGAAGAGCGCCAGACTCGAGCCCCGCCAGGTGGATTACGTCAACGCCCACGCCACCTCCACCGCCGTCGGCGATTCAACGGAATCCAAGGCCATGCAGCGCCTTTTCGGCGAGCACGCTACGAGTCACAAACTGAAGGTCAGCTCCACCAAATCGATGACCGGACACCTGCTCGGCGGTGCCGGCGGGCTGGAAGCCGGAATTACGATCCTGGCCCTGATGAACCAGACCGCTCCACCGACTGCCAATCTCGACAGCCCCGATCCGGAATGCGTGCTCAACTATGTCCCTAACGAGCCGCAGAAGGGACCGCTGCACATCGCACTGTCCAACTCGTTTGGATTCGGCGGAACCAACGGCTCCCTGATCTTCCGCCGCTGGGAATAAGCGTGTCGCTCCGTTTTTTTATATCGAAGATTTTTCGCTAAGCCTATTTGTTTCAATCATCTGCATAAACATCGAGAAGGTCTCTGGCGATACTTGATTCATTTGAGATCACTTGCGATGGGGCTCCTGCAATTGGCCTGCCTGTGAAAAGGCAAAAAGCTCTGGGCGCCGAGGCGCCAGAGCTTCTCCTTTTCCAGCTTAGGAAAGGCTGTTGCGGAAGGCAAGAGAAATCGGGGAGACGGACGGTACGGAAGTCAGGGGGCGGGGACCACACAACCAAAACCGGGCTTGAAACGACGCTGCCTGGAACAGTCGGTGGAGAAAAGGATGGGGGCAGGTTCGGGAATTGAGAACACGCAGGTTAACGTAACTTCCCGGAGTCGGCTGAAACTTTTCCTGACGCTGATCGCCGATGTCGCAATTTGGCAGCTATGATCGAGTTAGTCTGGCGACCGACTCGCTGCGTCGTCAGACCCCCAGACCGAATCGGGCAAGTTTTAACGCTAACCTGCAAGACGCTCTCTGAGGCCCCTGCACGCGCGCGAGGAAAGGCAGGAAGATGAGCGTTCATCTGGTTAATCCCAGCGATCATTCGTTTGGTACAGCGGTCATTACCCCGCGGTGGCTCTTTGTTCTGGCCGCCGCCACACCGAGCTCAGCCGGCGATCCCATCCTCGTGGATGAATCGCTGGAGCAGATCGTGCCGGAGACGATCCAGGCCGGCGACATCGTCGGCATCAGCGTACACACCGGCAACGCTCTGCGTGGATATGAGGTGGGCCGCATGGCCCGCCAGCGGGGCGCATGGGTTGTCTATGGCGGCATCCACGCGACGCTTTTTCCGGAAGAGGCGCTGGAGCGCGGGCAGGCGCACGCTGTGGTCAAGGGCGATGGCGATCTGGTGTGGAGCAGGGTTGTGGTCGACTGCGAGGCCGGCCATCCGGAGCGGGTGTATGAAGGCGGTCGAATCGCCGGGACAGATTTCCTGGCTGCGCGGTGGGATCTGATGCGGCCGGAGAAGTACATGTGGGCATCGGTACAGACCATTCGCGGATGTCCCAAACATTGTTCGTTTTGCAGCGTGTGGCGGACGGATGGACAACAGCCGCGCCAGCGGCGCTTTCAGAGCGTGATCGACGAAATCGTGGACCTGCGGCGCCTTGGCTTCAGGTTTGTGGCGTTAGCCGACGACAACTTTTACCCCGTCACCCTCACCGATCTGCGTCTCGCCCGGGAGCAAAACAACCAGGCCCGAGTGGACGAACTAACGGCAATTCGCGCGGAGCGCTTCCAGTTGATGGAAGAGCTGGCCCGCCTTCCCCAGGACATGGTTTTCTTCACCCAGATCACCATGGAGGCGGGTGAGGACGGCGAGTACCTCGACGCGATGCGCAAGGCCAACATTAAGGGCGCACTGGTGGGTGTGGAAGCAGTGACGCCAGAGGGCTTAAAGGCCGTTTATAAGGACTGGAACTACTCCGGCGAGGCGCTGGCACAGCGGCTGCAAACCTTCAAACGACACGGCGTTCACGTGCTGGGGTCATTCATCTTCGGCCTTCCCACCGATCAGCCGGCTACCTTCGACGCTACCGTGGATATGGCGATGAAGGCGGGCGTAACCTTCGCCCAGTTCGTGATGATGACGCCTTTCCCGGGGACGGTGGATTTCGGGCGCTGGGAGAAGCAGCAGTCCGTCGATCCGGCCATGGTGGGGGACGTGCCGATCACGCGCTACTGGCTGATTCCTTCCGAGGTTCGCCCGAAGATGTTCACGCCGCATCCGAGCATGAGCACGGACGAGATACGGGAGCGCACGCAGAAGGTGTGGGATCGGTTCTACCAATGGGGCCCGATCTGGGAACGATCGGCATGTTGTCCCAATGTGACATCGCGGATTGCCTTCATTTTTCTATCGAAGCTCTACCGGCAGATGTATGCGGGCACCGGGATTTCGACGGACAGTGCTCGGCGGAAGAAGTCGAGGCGATGGGCGCGGTGGACGGCGCGGCAATGCAAGAGGCTGTTTCAGGCAAAGCCGATGCCGGAGCTGCAGTCTCCGAAGTGGGGGCCGGGGTTTCTCCCTGACCAGGGGCGGGACGCGGGGCGGCTTACGGTCCTGGAGAGCTGAGAGACGTGGGACTGAGCCGGACCTGACGATTGGAATCAGTCGCGAGAACCTATCGTTACAATGCACCGAGGCCGTAGCCAGGTCCAGATCCGTCCTGCCCCAGCCTGGCGGGCCCACAAGCCACCCGAGAGAAGACAGAGAGCAGCTGAGTTCCGCCGGCTGCCGGTGATCTCTAGAAGGAGATCGACGGGAGCCAGGCGCCTTCTGGCTGGTTGTAAAGGCCGAAACTCATCAGCGTCATCGGCTGAACAATGCGCAACCCGTTGGACAGACACCAGCGCAGGAGGGTCGCATTGCGCGACGGAAGAAGGATGCCGGGGCCGCCAAAGGAGTCGGCGGAGGCGATCAAAGCCTGGAGGTCGAGATTGGTCTCGGCTGTGGCATGGCCGAAGAAGGCCAGAGAGCTGGCGTAGGCGGTGATGCGTCCTCCGCGTTCAACGACGAATGCGCTGCCGAGCTGAATCCCATCCGCCAGTTCGTTGGCTCGATCGAAGCCATGGACCTGCATCGCCAGGGCGTTGCAAGCCGGCAGGTCAGACGCCTGGGCGGGGCGAACGCTGCAGCCCGGAAGCTGGCGCTGACTGGTTCGCCCCTGCAGGCAGCTCAGGGGTTCGCGGATATCGAAGCCGAGGCTGGTGTAGAGGGCAAGCGAGCGATTGTGAAACGCAGCCTGGACGAGACGAATGCCGGGCACACCACGCTGCAGGGCGCGATCCATGACAGTCTGCATGAGGGCGCGGCCGACGCGATGGTTCTGACCCGCAGGATCGATAGTGATTGGACCGACCCCGGCAATGACATCGCGCTCATCGAGACAATTGCTGCCTACAACGCGACCGTCGATCTCCGCGACCACGCAGTAAAAGCGGGGATGGCCGAACATATGTTGAATTGCACCCAGAGCGGACTGCGGGTCGGGGAAGTCGCAGGGAAAGTTGTGTTGAGCGTTGATGGCGGCGAAGGCGCTGTAGCAGATGGCGCCGCAGGCAGGGATATCAGCGAGCGCAGCCTCGCGAATGGATACGTTCGGCACGTTGGTTCTCCTGGGGGCAGCGAGAAGTATACCGGCAGCCGGAAGCAGGAGTGGGGTATGTCTGCCCCAGGGATCAGTAGTAGAGGTATTTCCGCCACTTCTGGTCGCTGTGGCCGATCATGCGCATGATGTGGCGACTGGTATGAAGGGTGAAGGGACGCGGCTCGCGCTGCAGCTTCATGTGGTCGATTTCGTACAGCATCTGGTTGCCCTTCCGCCGGTTGCAGGAATGGCAGGCTGCGACCAGGTTCTCCCAGGTGGAGGCGCCGCCGCGGGAACGGGGGATGACATGATCGAGGGTCAGCTCCGCCGAGGGCAACAGGACGCCGCAATACTGGCAGGTGTTCCGATCGCGCAGCAGGATGTTCTTGCGTGACAGCGCGCGCGTCTGGTGGGGGATGCGGCGATATTCGAGGAGACGGATGACGGACGGCATAGCCATGCGCACGCGGGCCGAGTGCAGCTCGGTGGCCTGCTCCTCTTCGGTGCGGGCGACGCCTTTGAGAACCAGCACGAGAGCGCGGCGCGCTCCGCAGATATTGATGGGCTCGTAGGAGGCGTTCAGGACCAGCACCGGGGTTTGCAGTGCCTGCGAGGTTGTGACCAGGCGCAGGCCTTCGCGGGCCTCCGACACGACCTGCCGCAGGCCCCCAGCTTTGCTCAGCGTTTGCCGGCGAGCGGCCACTCCAGCTTTTCCCAGCGACATGATCCCTCCGTCTCAGGTGCGTGCGTTGGTGCCGGGCCGCCCGTCGTGGTCCGCGCGGCCTCCGGAAATGCGATGGTCCCAGTAAGTGAAGTCCTGTTCCATGGGCAGCTCGGTCTCGATACGTGCTTCCGCCGGATCTGCCGTCGCTGCTGTTGCAAACTCCTTTTGCGCCCGGGCCACGGTCGCGACCCAGACGTGGGCGGCAGCGGCTCGCTTCAAAGCCGTTGCGCAGGCCCGCGCGGTGGCGCCGGTGGTGTAAATGTCATCGATGAGCAGGACGTCGCGCCCCTTCACTGAATCCGGCCGGGGAACAGAAAAAGCGCCGCGCACATTGGCACGACGCTGGTGCGGGGTGAGCCCCGCCTGGCTTTCTGTGGCGCGCTGCCGCTCCAGCAGCCCGGTACTCAGTTGCGGCCGCATGGCAGGCCGCTGCCGGCGGAGGACGGTAATCGCCGCGTGGGCCAGACGCTCGGCCTGGTTGAAGCCGCGCTCGCGCCGCTTCCCGCGATAGAGCGGGACCGGGACGACGACAAGGTTCTCGGGCAGGCCGGGGATCTCAAGGATGCGCTGGGCCAGCAGCTTGCCGAGGGGCTGGGCCAGCGGTTCCAGAGCGTCGTACTTGAGCAGATGGAGCAGACTGCGGAGAGTTCCGCGATAGGCGCCGTGGGCAACGGCTACCTGAAAGTCGGGAGGGGAGACTCGGCAGGGGCGGCACTGCAGTTCACCCGGGGCGTCGAAGGTGAGGGCCTCGCCACAGCGGATGCACAGCGGAACATGCTGCACAGGCAGATCGTTCCAGCAGGATTGACAGATGGGAAGGAAGGAAAAACGCGCAAGAGGAAGGCCGCAGACGCGGCAATCGGAGGGGAAGAGGATGGCGGAGAGGCTGTCGAGGGTGCCGCGGACCGTACTTCGGAGGACGCGAACCACGGCGCGCCAAGCCGACACATCGGACGGCGGTCCTTCACGGGTCAGGGCTACACTCTGACTGAAGACGCACCTCGATTCGGAGAACCGGCGGCTCCGGCCCTCGGTGGCTGCAGTATACGAGGAAGTTAACGGGCGTTCAACCGGGGAAATTGCGGGGATGGGTACGCGGGTTCGGGTGATCCCGTAGGCTGATAGGAGGGATTCCCATGTCTGCACCCGCGCCGCACAACACAATTGTTCCGGGTCGGATGGAAGCACTGGCGCGCGCCGCGGGCTTGACCACGGCCGGGATGGCGGCCGTGCCCGAGCCTGGATCGGCTGAAGACCGCGAGGAGCGAGGTCGGTTTGAGGAGTGGATTGACGACGGGCGGGCGGGCGAAATGCAATATCTGCAGCGCCGCGACGGTGAGGGTCGGCTGCTGCGATCGTCGGTGCGGGTTGTGTTTCCCTGGGCGCGATCGGTGATTGTGTGCGCGGCAAACTACCACTCGGCCGAGCCGCGGTCGATTGAGCCTGCCCCGGCTGGAACGGGCTGGATCGCCCGCTATGCGTGGTCGGGCCGAAAGTCGGGCGAAAGCGAGCAGCCGACGGATTATCACAAGGTGCTGCGGCGGCGGCTGGAGGCATTGCATGCAGCAGCCACAGAAGAATTCGGGCCGTTCGAGAGCCGATGCTTCGTCGATACGGGCCCGGTGGTGGAGAGGGTCTACGCCCGCTACGCGGGTCTGGGCTGGACAGGTAAGAACACGTGTCTGATCAACCAGGAACTGGGCTCGTGGCTGTTCCTGGGGGTGATTGTGACATCGCTGGAAATGCCGGACGAGCGGCGCGGCGCTGCGCTGGCGGCGGATCGCTGCGGATCGTGCACCCAGTGCCTGGACGCCTGCCCAACGGGCGCGCTGATCGGGCCACGGCAGATGGATGCCAGCCTGTGCATCTCGTATCTGACGATTGAAAAACGGGGGGAGATCCCCGAGGTGCTCCGCTCCGACATCGGGCGGCAGGTGTTTGGCTGCGACATTTGCCAGGACGTGTGCCCGTGGAACCGGCGGGCGCCGATCGCCGCGGATCCGGAGCTGGCACCCAGGGCGCCGCTGGTGAATCCGGCGCTCGGGTGGCTGGCGGAGATGGACGAAGAGGAGTTCGGGCGCTGGTTCAATGGCAGCCCGGTGCGGCGGGTGAAGTACTCCGGCTTGCGGCGGAATGTGGCCGTCGCCATGGGAAATAGCGGAGAAGGGCAGTTTCTGCCGATCCTGCAGGGCTGGTCGAAGGACGCCGATCCGGTTCTGGCGGAGACTGCGCGCTGGGCTATGGAGAAGCTCGAGGCCGCAGACAGCAGGGAGCCTGACGGATCGGAACCAAGACAGACTGGTCCCTGACGGGGAGTCAATGAAATCGAGCAAAGAAGGTATCGCGGCTCGCGGGATGAACCGCGAGCCGCAAACCGTGTTGCTTAGGCGTTGGCGCGCACCACGTTGGCTGCACTGAGCCCCTTGGGACCCTGCTGGCATTCGAACTCGACCGCCTCACCCTCGTTCAGCGTCCGGTAGCCCGAATCCTGAATTGCTGAAAAGTGCACGAAAACATCCTCGCCGCTGGACCGCTGAATGAACCCGTACCCTTTCGCACCGTTGAACCACTTGACCACACCTTGCTCTTTCACTGGGACTCCTTCATGTGTTTGCGTCATCTTTTGTTCGAGCCTCCAGAACTTCCCAGCTCTGGGTCATTACGGATGTAATGAGCCGCAGAGACACCAAAAGCTGCCGTAATCCGCCTGCGAGGGCGGGTTCGGGCAGCTCAGTCGGTTGCCGGGCAGTCGCAGAGACAGCTATGCAGGTACATCAAACAACTGGCCTTCCGAATCCGATTCGCTTCGTGGGGACGAGAATCGTGCTCCTGTTATGGCAGGATTCTGTCGCGAAATCAAGAGGAATTTTGCGGGCAAACGCGGGATTTTCCGCGAAGTTACGGAAGTAGATTGAACTTTAGTGACGTGCCTCGGACACGTGGAACGGGGCGACGAACCGGGCAGAAGCACTCTGCTACGATTTTGGCAGAATTCCATGCCCCCAAAAGCCGATCTGGAGGCGCCGCCGCCGGGCAGCGCTTTGCCGAAGACTCCCCAGCCGCCTGCTCGTCCCCGCCGCCGCGGATGGTGGCCGGTTCTGGCGGCCCTGGGCCGGTATCTGGCGCAGACGGAAGTCCATACTTACGCCTTCAGCGTCGCGGCCAACGCCATCCTGTCTCTGTTCCCGTTCATCGTGATGATGTTCACGGTGGCTCGCCAGG
>DASRRO010000086.1:0-2568 GCA_035656855.1 Acidobacteriaceae bacterium
TTGAGTGCGCGAAGGAGGTCATCGTGCACCGCGCGGTCGTGCGCGAAGACCTGGATGGTATCGGAGTTCTTGTTGCCGAGCAGAAACTCCAGCTTGCGGTACTGCCAGGACTGAAAGCCGGAGGCGTTGCCGAGGACGCCGCGGAACTCCATGTACTCCGATGGGGTGAGGGTTTCGAGCACCGCCCACTGGTCGAAGAGCTGCATCTGGATGAGCTTGACGCGGGAGAGAACTTTGAGTGTGGGCGGCAGGCGGTCATTGCGGATGTGCTCGATGGCGGCGGTGAGTTCGTGAAGAATGAGCTTGATCCAGAGCTCTGCGACCTGATGCTGGATGATGAAGAGCATCTCGTCGTGATGTTGCGGCTCAGAGAGCGGGCGCTGCTGCGCGAGCAGGCCGTCGAGCGAGAGATACCCGGTGTAGCTGAGGCGATCTGAGAAGTCGCGGACGATGGTGGGTTCGACGGGACGCTGATTGTTGTTTGTCATGTTGGCCTGCACATCGCTTTTCAAGTGCACAGGGAATGGTAACTCCGCGAAGAGAGCGGAGGCGTGCAGATGTTTGACTCGCGCGTGGAATCAGGCGGTCACGAGTGCTTCGTCGGGCGCTTCGCTGGGTGCGCCGGTGAACTCGATGCGAAGCACGGTGATGTCGTCATTCTGTCCGAAGGCCTGGGCCTGCTCGACGATGGCGGCAGCCGGCTGATTGCTGATGGTCCGGGCGCGGTCGAAGCCGAAGAGCTCGTTTTGGGAGTTCATGGCTTCGACGACGCCGTCGGTGAGGAAGGTGAGACGGTCACCCGGCTCAAGGGTAATGATGCGCGACGAAGGATCGATGAGATCCGCGGCGCCCAGCGGAAGGGAGCCTTCGAGATCGAGCTCCTGGCCATTGAGATAGGGCGGAAGATGGCCGGCGTTGGCGACGTGCATCGTGCCGTCCGGGCGCAGTTCGGCAACGAGGCAGGTGGCGAGGTGGCCGCCGGAGCGGCCGATGAGGCGCTGGTTGAGCATGGTGACCATTGCGGCGGGGTCAAAGCTTTCGTCGGCGCGGGTGCGAATGGCGCCGACGAGCACGGCGACGAGCATGGCTGCGCTCATGCCTTTGCCGGAGACATCGCCGACAACGACCAGCAGGCTACCGTCGGGTTTCGAGAGGGTCTGGAAGAAGTCGCCGCCAACGGTCTGGGCGGGATGGTATTCGGATTCGACAGAGAAGGACGGCGAGTGAAGCCTCTCGGGGACAAGCACGCGCTGCTGCAGTTGTTGCGCCTGTTCCATGTCCAGCGCGAAGATCTGGCGGGCGCGCTCCTGGTTCGCCTGAGTGCGCAGGAAGCGACGCATTACCAGTACACCGATGACCAGCACCATCAGGATCCACGCGATGTTGCCGACGCTGATGCCGAGGCCGAAGGGGATGAACACGGTGGAGACTCCGAAAGTCGAGAGGATGAAGATGTTGAAACTGGCGAACTCAATCAACAGCAAAGGAGGCGCGGCCAGCAGCGCCTCTGTGCGGTCGCGGCGAAAACCTTCGATGAGAATGACAATCAGCAGCACGCCCAGCGCTGCCAGACACCAGACAGATGCGGCGTTGCACAGAGGGAGCCAGGACCGGGGCACGAGGTTGACATCAGAATTCGGCAGTTGCACGCACAATGCGGCCAGCATCTCGATTGCCGTGATCAGCCAGGCCGCCCGGGGAATCCACCGCTTTCCCTCCAGGCCGAACCAGTGCCACCAGAACATGGCCCACAACGGCAACAGCAGCGGGCCGAGAATGACGTTCAACACGATCGAGTTGGGCCCGAGCGGGAGCCCGGAGTGCAGATTCCCGTAGACAACCAGGAAGCTCCTGAGAAAGGAGCACACCAGCGGGAAAAGAAGCCAGAGATAGGTGCGCTCCTGGCGATTCTGCAGCCACGCCCACAGGGCCAGCGGCGCTACCAGCAGAAAGAGCAGCGATTGAAGGAGAACACCGAAGTAGTAATGCTGATTGGCATCGTCCTCGGCCGCCTGGAGCAGGCGCACGGTGGAAGCCAGCCCCAGCGCCGGAGGCTGGTGCATGCCGCCGGCATCCGGAGCCGAGAAACGCGTGCCACCGGTCATATAAAAACGGAGCGCCAGCTCGATCTCTCCGTCCGGACCCGGCGACGGCAGCGGGAAGGAAATGGCCCTCGCGGAATAGGGCGCTACGTGGTTTGGGAAAAAGTGACCAAATTCTCCGACATACCGCCCATTGGCGTAGACCTGATAGGCGTCATCCACATCGTTGGGCATCTTGAGCCATAGTGACTGGCCGGGATCTTTCACGCGGACCCGCAGGCGAAACCAGGCATAGCCATGCAGGTCCGGATAGCCGCGTGCGGTCCAGCCGGGCACAAAGCCCGCCGTACTATATGCCGGATCGACGGAGCCCGCCTTGGGCGCTAGATCGACATTCGCCCAGCTTGCGTCGTCGAAGCCTGGCTGCGTCCAGAGGGGCGAGCCGTTCTGCAAGGGCGAGTCGCCGGGGGAGAACTTCCACGGTCCAGGCAGGGTGGCGGCCGAGTTGCCGAGGGTGATGGTTTCC
>DASRRO010000087.1:0-26674 GCA_035656855.1 Acidobacteriaceae bacterium
GGTTCCGATGGTGGTTGCCGGTTTAGTCTGCCTGGCGGTCGCAGGGTGGCCTGGCTTGTTCTGGGGCATCTTCCTGCGCACCACTCTGGGATTGCACTCGACCTGGCTGGTCAACTCCGCGACACACATGTGGGGATCGCGGCGGTTCGAAACCCGCGACGAGTCGCGCAACAGCTGGTGGGTAGCCGTGCTCACCGGCGGCGAGGGTTGGCACAACAACCACCACGCGCACCCCGTTTCTGCCCGCCACGGTTTCAGGTGGTACGAGATGGACGTCAACTACTACGGCATATGGGTGATGAAGAAGCTGGGTCTGGCGCGCGAAGTCAAACTCGCACACTATGATCCGCGCAATCCTCGACCCGCCGGCATGGCCTGAAAGGCCTGCTTAACACGCTGTGGCTGAAATTGCGACAATAGAAGCGCCCGCGAGGTCTTTCCGAGCCGGGCGCTTTTTTATGCGATTGAGCGGACGAAGACGAAACATGGTCCTCTTCACCCTGCTCGGCGTGTGCCTTATCGGCGTCGCCATCATCCTGAACGTGGGCTGGATCGTGCTGAACTGGCGGCGAGTGCTGCCCATGGCGCTGGGCATCCCCTTCTTTCTCCTGCTGATCGCAGGCGTAGCGCTGAATACCATTTTCCTGGTTCGCGAGGTGCGGCGAAACGAGCGCCACGACGCTTTCCTGAGCGCCGTGACCCATGAGCTGAAAACGCCGGTCGCATCAATCCATCTTTATCTGGAGACGCTGCAGCGGCGCCAGCTCGATGACTGTCAGCGCCGCGAGTTCTACACCCGCATGCTGGAGGACAGCGATCGGCTGCTGGCGACGATCGAACAGGTCCTGAAGGCCGGCGAAGTCGGTCAGCGAGCCCGCTCTCACGTGCGCGTTGCCGTCGAGATGCGAACGCTCGTCGAGGAATGCGTCCGTACAACCCTGGCCCGGCACCATCTCGAGAACCGGGCGATCGCATTAGATGTTGAAGAGAATCCGATGCCCATGACGGTGCGCGGCGACCCCGACGAGTTGCAAACCGCCGTGCTGAATGTGCTCGCTAACGCCGTCAAATACTCCCCCAACGGGGCCGATGTGCGGGTGGCACTCACCATTGAGCAGGAAGCCTGGGTGCGCGTCAGCGTCACCGATCAGGGCATCGGGATTCCTCCCGATCATCTCAAGCGCATCTTTCGCCGCTTTTATCGCGTGCCCAGCCGTAGCGTGCTCCGCACCAAGGGGACCGGGCTCGGCCTCTACCTGGTTCGCACCATCGCCCGGCAGCATGGCGGCGATGCCACTGCGCAGAGCGCCGGCGAGGGCCGGGGTGCAACCGTGATCCTCCAGCTGCCCCGGATTCTGAGCCCGGTGATGGAGCACGAGTAAGCTATGGCGCGTATCCTGGTCGTCGAAGACGAAAGCAATCTCGCCCAGGGGCTCCTGTTCAATCTGCAGGCTGAAGGTCACACGGTGTCGGTGGCGCCGGACGGGGAGACTGCTCTGGAGTCTCTGCAGAATGAACGTTTCGACGCCGTCGTTCTCGACGTGATGCTTCCTGGGCGGAACGGTTTCGAGATCTCTTCCACCCTCCGGGCTCAGGACAACTATGTCCCGATTCTGATGCTGACGGCGAGGGGACGTCCGGAAGACATTGTGCAGGGGTTTGCCGCTGGCGCGGACGATTACCTGCCCAAACCCTTCGACCTGAATGTGCTCCTGGCGCGCCTCAGCGCTTTATTGCGTCGTATGAGCTGGCCCCACGGGACCCCGGCTAAAGGCCACGCTGATGACGCGACTGCGGAGTTCGCATTTGCCGGCCGGCGCATCGACTTCGACGCTCTTGAACTGCACACGACGGACCGCATCGTTCGCCTGACTCTGATGGAAGCGGATCTGCTGCGCTTCCTGGTGCGCAACCGCGAGAAGATCGTGTCGCGCAAGGAGCTGCTGGAGCAGGTCTGGCACGTTCGCGAAGACACCGATACGCGCGCGATTGACAACTTTATCGTCCGGCTGCGGCGCTATATCGAAGATGACCCCGCTGTGCCCCGGCACCTGCAAACCATTCGTGGCGTTGGTTACCGATTTGTCGCCAACCCCTGATACGGTGCGGCTCGCCGGGTTGCTGATGGCGCAGGACGTTACCCTGGCGTGAGTCCCGGCCGCCCGGTGGCGCATCATGGAAGTGCGAGGTTCTTATGCGGGACACCAAGCTGCGGATCGAGAATATGCACTGCGACGCCTGCGTGCGCCGGGTGCGTCAGGCACTGGAAAAAGTGGAGGGCGTGCAGGTGGGCGATGTACACGTGGGCGGAGCCCGTGTGGAGGCTCCGGAGACGATGCCGGCGAGCGCCCTCGTGAGCGCGGTGGAGAAAGCCGGATATCCCGCCACAGTGGAGGCCTGATGCCACCAGCGGAAGTGGAACACGCGGCGAACGCGACGCAGGGACAGACAGGGGAGACCTGCACGATTACTCTGCCGGTGATCGGCATGAGCTGCGCCGCCTGCCAGAGCCATGTGGAGCGCGCTCTTCGCGGGACCGCCGGGGTGAGCGATGCCTCCGTCAATCTGCTGACCAATTCCGCCCGCGTGACCTACAGCCCGGCATCTGCGAAGGTCGAGGACCTGATCGCCTCGGTACGGGACGCGGGGTACGATGCGACTCCGCCGATCGAAGGAACGGCCCGGGCTGACGATACTGCAGCCGACGAAGCTCCGCTACGGGCCCGAGCGCTCTTCACCCTGGTGGCCGGCGTCGGGGTCTGGCTGATGATGAGCGCGGAGCACTGGGCCACGCCGATGCGCGCCCTCTCGCCCACAGTGCTGGATTACGCCATGCTGGCCATCACGCTGGTGGGCATGGTCTGGGGCGGCGGCATCATTTATCGGCAGGCGTGGACGGCTGCCATCCACGGCGGCACCAACATGAACACTCTTGTCGCGCTGGGAACGGGCGCCGCCTTTGTCTATTCGCTCGTGGCCACGGTGGCTCCCGGCGTATTTCTGCACTATGGGCTGCATCCGGACGTCTATTACGATGCCGTCCTGCTGATCATCGGCTTCCTGTTGCTGGGCCGATGGCTCGACGCCCGGGCCAAGCGGCGCACCCTCGATGCCCTGCACGAGTTCATGCGTCTGCAGCCACAGTCGGCGCGCCTGCTCCGCGACGGCTGCGAGGTGGAAGTCCCTCTCGCGCAGGTCGTCGCCGGCGATATCGTGCGGCTGCGACCAGGGGAGCGCGTCCCGGTGGACGGTGTCGTTCTCTCCGGTGTTACCTCCATCGATGAGTCGCTGATCACGGGAGAATCTCTGCCGGTGACGCGACAGCTCGGTGATCGGGTTATTGGCGGCTCGCTCAATTTCGACGGCGCCCTCGAGTACCGCGCGAGTTCTGTGGGAGCGGACAGCGTGCTCGGCCAGATGATGCGGCTTGTGGAAGAGGCGCAGTCGTCCCGGGCCCCGATGCAGCAGCTCGCCGATCGGGTGAGTGCTGTCTTCGTACCAGTCGTGCTGGGGCTGGCGCTGCTCACGTTTCTTATCTGGATCTTCGCCGGCGGCGGTGCCGGCCGGGCCTTTGCCGTTTCGGTAGCCGTGCTGGTAATCGCCTGTCCGTGCGCGATGGGGCTCGCCGTTCCAGCAGCCCTCACCGTCGCCATCGGCCGCGGCGCGCAATTGGGGGTCCTGTTCAAGGGCGGCGAGAGCCTGGAGCGTCTGGCGCGGATCGACATGCTGGTTCTCGACAAAACCGGCACCCTGACCGAGGGCAAGCCGGAGGTGACCGCGGTACGCGGCGCTGATGGGTGGAGCGAAGATCAGGTTCTGGAGCTCGCCGCCGGCCTCGAACAGCGCTCGGAGCATCCGCTGGCGCGGGCCATCCTGAGCGCAGTAGAGAAACGCGGCTTGCCGGTGCCCTCCGCGGCCGATGTGCGCGCGGTGCCGGGCAAAGGGATTCAGGGGAGCATCGAGGGCCGGCGCGTGGCAGCCGGCAATGCTGCGCTGATGCAGGAACTGGGACTCTCGGTTAGCGATGAGTCTTCGTCCGCCGGAACGACGCGGATGTACGTCGCGCAGCAGAATCGTCTGGTGGGCGTGATTGAAGCGCGCGACACCCTTCGCGCCACCTCCACCGAGGCCGTAGCCGGACTCCGTCGCCTTGGAATCCGTACGGCTATCCTGACCGGCGACACCCTTTCGACCGCTGAGACCATTGCTCGCTCCGCTGGCATTGAAGAGGTCTGGGCGGGGCTGCTCCCCGATCAGAAACTGGCGAAGATTCGGGAACTGCAGCAGCAGGGCCATCGGGTAGGGATGGCCGGCGATGGGATCAACGATGCGGCCGCGCTTTCGCAGGCCGATGCCGGTCTGGCCATGGGCACCGGCGCCGATCTGGCCCGGGAGGCCGGCGACGCGATCCTGCTGCACGGCGAGCCGCGGCAGATCCTCGAGGCAGTCCTGCTCGCCCGACAGGCCCTGCGCGTGATGCGCCAGAATCTCGGCTGGGCCTTCGGCTACAACCTGCTCGGTATTCCCATTGCTGCCGGCGCGCTCTATCCGGCGTTCGGCATCCTGCTGAGTCCTGCCATTGCCAGCGCCGCTATGGCCCTCAGCTCGGTCAGCGTCCTTTCCAATAGCCTGCGCCTGAGGCGGTTCGCGCCGCGATAAACTGAAAGCGGAATCACCACTGTGCGCATCCTCACCCGATACATCCTGAAAGAAGTTCTGTCCCACGCGCTGATCGGGGGCGCGATTTTCACTTTTGTCCTGTTCATTCGCTATCTGCCCAGCCTTCTGGAACTGGTCGTCCGCAACAGCTCGGCGCTGGGATCGGTGGTGAAGATCGTCCTCGCCCTGTTGCCGGATATCTTCACCGTCACCATTCCGATGGCAGTCCTGGTCGGCATCCTTCTCGGCCTCAGCCGTCTGGCGGCCGACAGTGAAGTTACCGCCATGCGCGCCTCAGGAATGGGCGTTTGGAGTTTCGTGCGGGTGGTCGGGATGGTCGCGGCGGCAGCCTGGGCCATCAGTTTTGCCAATTCGATGTACTTCGCACCGCGAGCGACGGCAGCCATGCTGGACCTCGAGAAGTCTCTGGCGAACGCGCAGGTCTCCGCGGAGGTGCAGCCGCGCGTCTTTTACGAGGACTTCAAAAATTACGTGCTCTACGTCCAGGATGTGCGGGCTGGCGTGGGCGCGGCGAACTGGCGCGGCATCTTTCTCGCCGACGTGACTGATCCTGATGCGCCGAAGATCACGATGGCTGAACGTGCCACCGTGGTCGCCGGCCCCAACCAGTCCATCCTGATGCGCCTGCGCGATGGGACCGAACACCAGACCGTCGATGATCAGCCGAACGACTATACGGTCTCCAGCTTTGACCAAACCGATCTCCCCCTGCAGGCGGGCGCCCAGACCAGCGTGCGCCTGGGTCACAGCGACACGCCGATTCTGGCCATGAACCTCCACGAACTGCTGGCTCATACCCATGGCAGGAACGGGCGCCTTTACGAGATCGAATTCCAGAAACGGCTGGCCTATCCGGCAGCTTGTCTCGTCTTGATGCTGGTCGGCGTGCCCCTGGGGATTTCATCCCGTCGCGGAGGCAAAAGCGCCGGCTTTGTGCTGACCATCGCGCTGGTCTTCATTTATTACTTCCTTTCCTCAACGGGCACTGCGCTCGCGCGTCAACACAAAATCCCGGCTTTTCTCGGAGTGTGGGAAGCCAACCTGATCTTCTCTGTGTGCGGCATCTTTCTCTTGCGGCAAATGGCGACCGGGGGCGCCGCGCTGACCCTGCTTTCTTCCATCGGCAACTGGTTCCGCCTGCGCGCTGCGCCGACCGCGACGCCGGCAGATGCCGTACAGTTCACCCCGCGCCGGCGGCTGCTGCGAGGACGTTTTCCCCTGCTGCTCGACGAATATGTCCTGCGCGAGTTCCTCCTGACCTTTGGAATGGTCCTCGTCACCTTCGTAATGCTGATGCTGGTGTTCACGTTTTTCGAGCTGCTTGGCGACATTATTGCCAATCGCACGCCTCTGATCACCGTTGGCGAGTACCTGATCAACCTGACACCCAGCATGATCTACCTGATTACACCTCTCAGCGTTCTGATTGGCGTGTTAGTGGTTTTTGGCGTCATGAATCGCAACAGCGAGTTGACTGCGATGAAGGCCACCGGGATCAGCCTCTACCGGATCGTCGTGCCCATTCTGGCGATCGCCGCCATCCTCTCCACCTCGCTGTTTCTGTTTGACGATACCTACCTGCCTCAGGCGAATCGCCGGCAGGAAGCGCTGCGCAACCGCATCAAGGGAAAGCCGCCGGAAACCTTCGAGCATCCAGGCAGAAAATGGATCTTTGGCCAGCAGCATGCCGGCCAACCCGGCCGCATTTTCTATTACCAGTATTTCGACCCGGACATCGACTCATTCAGCAATATCTCCGTGTTCGAGTTCAAACCGGGATCGTTCTCTCTGTCAAAAAGAATCTTCGCCGCCACTGCGCACTGGGAGCCGACTCTCAACGCGTGGGTTTTTGAGGATGGATGGGAACGCGGCTTTGCGCCGGGAGGCGTCAGTTATCAGGACTTTTCGGTCACCACCTTCCCCGAAGTCCGCGAGCCGCCGGGGTATTTCACCAAGGACGTGCGCCAGTCTTCTGAAATGAGCTTTGGCGAACTGGCACGCTACATCCGCAACCTGAGGCAAAGCGGATTCAATACAGTACCGCTGCGCGTGCAGCTCAACCACAAACTGGCATATCCACTCATCACGCTGGTGATGGCCATTCTGGCGATCCCCTTTGCGCTGTCTATGGGCAAGCGGGGATCCTTGTCCGGCATCGCTGTGGCCATTGGAGTCGCCATCGCCTACTTTGTTGTCTCGGGCTTCTTCGAGGCAATGGGCAACGTGAGCTGGCTTCCTGCCTTCCTTGCCGCCTGGTCGCCCGATTTGCTCTTCGGCCTGGCCGGCGCCTATCTTCTCCTGCGCACTCCTACGTAAACTGGTTGACTATGTTGGCCAATCTCCGACCGCTGTTCCCCTACATGCGCCGCTACTGGAAGGGCTACGTGTGGGGCTGCCTCTGCACGGTCCTGGCAAACGCCATCTGGGTGCAGTTTCCGCGGGTGATCGGCCTGGCGGTCCACGACCTGAATCTGGGCGTAACCTGGGGCAAGATCTTCAGCTATGCCGGCTTGCTGCTCGCGGTGACCGTCGCGCATGGAATTCTGCTGTTCCTGATGCGCTGGATCATCATCGGTATTTCGCGCGACATCGAATTCGATCTCCGCAACGATCTCTTCCGCCAGTTGGAGAAACAGGCAGCCTCCTACTATCACGAGAACCGCACCGGCGACATCATGGCCCGCATGACGAACGATCTCGCCGCCGTTCGCATGCTGCTCGGTCCGGCCATCATGTATACCGCCAACACAGTGCTGTTCTCGGCAGGCGCGCTTTTCTTCCTTCTGCGCATCAGCCCCTTCCTCACGCTGTGTGCGCTGGCGCCCATGCCACTGGCCAGCATCTTCATCCAGTTCATGGGCCGCAAAATTCACCAGCGCTTCGAACGAATTCAGGCCATGTTCTCCGATATCTCGGCGCAGGCTCAGGAAAACTTCTCCGGGGCCCGTCTGGTGCGCGCCTTCGCTCAGGAAGAGGCCCAGGTAGCGGCCTTTGAGCGCTCGAACCAGGAATATATCCGCCGCGCTCTTCGCCTGGTGCGCCTGATGGGGATGTTGTGGCCCACTCTGGAATTCATGCTGGGCATCGCGCTGGTGGTGGCCCTGCTGGTGGGCGGCCATGAGGTTCTCACCCATCGCATCAGCCTGGCCGCCTTTGTGACCTTTACAACCTACCTGCTGATGCTGACCTGGCCGATCATCGCGCTGGGCTATGTCGTCAACCTCTTTGAGCGGGGCACGGCCTCGGTTATTCGCATCCACGAGATCCTCACCGCCGAGCCCAGCATTTACGACGAGGCTGCGCCAGCCATGGTGGGGGAACCCATCCGCGGGGAAGTGGAATTCCGGAACCTGGAGTTTGCCTATCCTTCCGGAGAAGCCCGGTCCGCGCCGGTTCTCCACAACATCTCTCTCAGGATCCCGGCCGGAACCAGTTTGGCTGTGGTCGGCCCCACGGGTTCCGGCAAGTCCACCCTCGTCAGCCTGGTTCCCCGGCTCTACGATGCGCCCCCGGGAACGGTTCTTATCGATGGCCGCCCGGTCCGCGACTATCCGCTGCAGGACCTTCGCGGCGCCATTGGCCTCGTTCCCCAGGAAACCTTTCTGTTCAGCACGACCATCCGGGGGAATATCGCCTTTGGCGCACCGCAAACATCGGAGTCAGAGGTAGAGCATGCGGCGCGAGTGGCCCATATTGCCGAAGAATTCCGGCTCTTCCCGAACGGCTTTGAAACCGCCGTTGGGGAACGTGGACTGACCCTCTCCGGCGGCCAGAAGCAGCGCACGGCTCTCGCCCGCGCCATCCTGCGCAATCCCCGCATACTCATCCTCGATGACGCGCTGGCCAGCGTTGATACCTATACCGAAGAGCTCATCCTCCAGGATCTTCGCTCAGTCATGGCCGGCCGCACCACGATTCTCATTTCCCATCGGATCTCGACGGTGCGCCATGCGGACCGGATTGCGGTCCTCGTGGGGGGACGAATCGTCGAACTCGGCACTCACGAAGAGCTGCTCGAACACAACGGTTACTATGCCGGCCTTTTCCATAAGCAGCTTCTCGAAGAAGAGCTCGCGGTCACCGGCTGATTTTTCCTCACGCCGTCCAGCTGGAATGTGCCGGTTCGGATGCCGCATGCTGTCGCTTTGCCGGAATCACGGCCGGCAGTGCTGGTCCACCACCCTTCTCCACCAGCTGCCGCAACACCTCTGGATCGCGCGCCGCCACGTTCCAGGCTTCGCGAACGTCGCGAATGCACGCGATCGCCTCCTTCAGCCTGTCCGCTGACTCCAGCCGGGATCCTTCCAGACACAGCGCGAAAATAGACGCATAAAACTCTGCTAGCGCTTTCGCCGAGCTCCCGCCGATATCCATGCGCAAACGCGACTGCAGATGCATGAGGATCTCCAGAACACGGCCGATGGCAGTCCGACGGTCCGCCGGATCCCGCCTTTCGACAGCCGCAACGGCCTGATAGAGAAACCGCACCATCCCGTCGTAGAGCGCGACAATCAGCTCCACCGGATTCATCCCCGCTACCGCCTGCTGCTGATAGTTCATGCGCCTCCGCGGCCTCAGCCGTTGGAATTCTGGTTGTACCCGGTAATTGCGCTGTAGATCTCGTCCACATACTGAATCTGCTGGGGAATCTCCTGCAGTGTGTAATTAGCGGCATTGAGTTCGGTGGTCAGCAACCCCTTCTGATCGCTGATCAGTGACTCCTGGTTCGCAATATTTGTGTTCAGCGCAGTCTCCTGCGCAGCATCCTGTTGCAGAGCCAGATACAGCGTCCCGTTCGGCGCACTGTTTCCCAAATTGTTCAGTGTTGTCGTCAGGTTGGCCCCCAGCGACGTGTAACTGCTGCTGGACTGAAAGAGATTCATCGCGTCCTGGTAGTTGTTGTTCAGCGCGCTGTCCAGTGTGGTCGTGTCCAGCGTCAGAGTCCCGTCGTAGCTGGTGCTCGGCGTGATCCCCAGCTGGGACAGCGATGTGATCGCCCCCGAAGACTGCGTGAAGTTGACCGCCGCCTGCAGTTGTTCCTGGAGCAGCGTGATCGCCGAATTACCGAACAGCGGCTCCGGATTCCCGGAGGAGTCGTTCCCTTCCTGGGTGTTCAGATCTCCGATCACTTTGTTGTAAGCAGTGACAAAGCTGCTGACCGCCGTTTCCACGCTGCTGTTATTGTTCGTGATCTCGACCTGCACCGCGCTGCCTGACGTGTCCAGCAACTGCATGGTCACTCCGGGGATTGCCGCCGTCACCGTGTTGGAAGCGCTGGTCATCGAGATGCCATCAACTGAAAACTGCGCGTCCTGGCCCTGCTGCGCCTGCGCGATGGCGACGTTCTTACTCGTTTTCACATCGGTCAGGCTGCTGGAATCGATTGCGACCGCGCCCGATCCGCCGCTGGTCTCGCTCACCAGTGCCAGCCTCGATCCCGAAGAGTCCGTGACCACGTTGGCCTGCACCCCGTAATCGCCATTGTTGATGAATGAGGCCAGACTCGCGAGGGTGTTGTTGGCCGGGATCGTTTCCCCGTTGCCATCAACGGCCGTACCGTCGGAGATCGCGATCTTCGTCCCCCCAATCGTCACGGAGCCGCTCAGCGTATCCGTCGCAGTCAGGTCCCCGCTCGCGTAAGAGTATGTCTGCGCCAGCTGCCCGACCACCACGGCGTGAGTGCCGGCCACTGCCGCCGCCGTCGCATTGGTCAGGGCCAGCACCGACGTATCGGAGCTCGACCCTTCCTTGGCCGAAAAGGTTCCCTCAAAATCCGTCAGCGCACTCAGCGCCGTCGCCAGCGCGCTCAGATCGGTCCCAACGCTGGTCAGCGCCGTATCCTGTGACTGCAGGCCGGTGAGCTGGTTCTTCCACGGCGTTTCAATTGTCTGCAGATTCGTCACGATCTGGTTCACCGTGCTCGTGACATCGAAGCCCTGACCGCTGGTCGGAGACCCAAACGAAATACCGACGCTTCCCATATTGGTCTTATCGTCGCTTCCTGGAAGAGCATTACCCGGCAGTTCCCGGATGCACGGTGATGGCCACCCAGCCGGCCCCGGTGATTAAGCGGATCTAAGAAACAGCGGGGAGCCGAAGCTCCCCGCCCCATGAAAACTGCCGCGTTGGTTTACTGAAGCAGCTTCGTTACCATCTGCTGCGTGCTGTTGGCCTGCGCCAGGGCCGAAATGCCGGTCTGGGTCAGGATTTCGTACTTCGACAGGTTCGAAGTCGCCGAAGCGTAGTCCGTCTGCGTGATGTTGTTCTGCGCCGACATCACGTTGGTTTCTTCAGCGCTGGCAATGTTCGAGGCCGCCGACAGCGTGTTGATGTTGGCGCCGACCTGGCCACGCTGGTAAGCGACGGCGCCGATGGCGTTGGTTACGGTTTGCAGCGCCGCTTCCGCGGCTGCCTGCGAGGTCAGCACAGTCCCCGAAAGGCTGGTTCCGGCACCCGCACCCGCCGTTGTGCCACCCGTACCGGTAGCCCCTGCCACCGTCACGCTGATCGCACTACCCGCAGTGGAGCCCGAGTCTGAGGTACCGACGCTTGCATCCGTGAGGACGCCCACCGTGACTCCGTAGTTCTGGCTTCCGGTTGACGTGCCGTCGCTCGTGTAGATGTTCACCCCGCCGGTGATGGGCGTGACCTGCGACAAGGTCCCGGTGTGGGTCAGGTTGTTGGTGCTGTCGGTGAAGGTCAGGACCCCTGACGAATAGCTGGCCGTGACCAGGCCGGCACCCATGCCTGTATTGACCGCGGACTGCAGGGAAGCCAGGGTGGCGACCTCTGTGGAAGCCGTGGTCAGCCCGCTGTAGGTTGCCATGTCCAGAGATACTGTCTTAGCCGCAGTCGCATCATTCAGCACGATCGAGCCGGTCAGGTTGTTTCCGGCGGTGATTGAACCGCTGGTAACCGTCTTGGAGGCGTCCGTCAGAGCAACGCCGCTGTTCACGCCGCCGTTGGTGCCCGAGAACACCTGGATGCCGTTGTAATTCGTGGTGCTGCCGATGGTGCCAATCTGGGTCAGGATGTCCTGATACTCCTGGTTGGCAGCGCTCAGCTGCGAGCTCGACAGAGTTCCGCCGCCGCCTTCGGTCGCCAGTGTTACAGCACGGTTGAGCAGGTTCGTGACCTGCGACAGCGCACCGTCGGCAACCTGCAGGAAGCCCACACCTGCGCTGGCGTTGCTGGACGACTGGGTGAGAGCCGAAGAATTGGCCGCGAGGCCGTTGGCGATAGAGAGACCGGCGGCGTCGTCGGCTCCGGAGTTAATGCGTGAACCGGAAGAAAGCTGCTGCAGCGTGTTTTGCAGGCTGGCCTGCGTCTGGTTGAGATTGTTTTCGGCATAGACTGCCGAAATGTTGTTCAGGACTCCCAATGCCATAATCGTTCTCCTGTACTGAAGTTGGGTTCCTGAACGGCGTACGCCCTTGCCTGCGCCTCTCCCGGGAACCGCTTGACTCAGTCCATTCATCGGCGCCCGCTTTCCCCCCTTTATTCGCCGCCCTCTGTTTGGCCTGCGGCGTGCGTCGGCTTTCCCGTGTCCCGTGCCGGCATCCCGTAGATGGCCGTGTTTGGCTCAGTCCTCACCCCCTCGCCACTTCCGCCGATCAATGGGAGAGGCGCCTGAGAACGCCCACCCATGATCCATCTCACCCGCCTCAACCGCAATCCGCTGGTCGTCAACAGCGACCTCATCAAATATGCCGAGGCTTCCCCTGACACCATGCTCACCCTCATCAACGGCGAGAAGATCGTCGTCCTTGAGTCCTGCGAGGAGGTCGTCGCACGCACCATTGCCTACCGCGCCCGGGTTTTTGGCGAGGCGACAAACTATATGCCCGCCCTCGCCTGGAAGCCGCTGCGGGAGGTGAGCCAGCCATTCGCAGCGACAGCGCCCGGCAGCTGTGGCGAGTCGAAAGAGTAGGCCATGGACGCTGGCAGCCTCGCGGGCATCTTTCTGGCTCTGGCCGGTATTCTCACCGGCCTGCTTCTGGAAGGCGGACATCTGGGACAGATCCTGCAGCCAACCGCCGCCATGATTGTCTTCGGGGGCACACTTGGCGCGGTTATGCTCCAGTTTCCCCTGGCCACCGTTGCGGCCGCGGCGCAGCGCCTCATTCGCGTCTTTCTCCATCGCGACGACGGGGGCCACGCACTCCTGCGCCAGATCGTCAGCTTCGCCAATCAGGCCCGCCGTCACGGCATCGTCTCGCTGGATCGCGACCTTGAGAAGGTGACGGATCCGTTCCTGCGCCAGGCTCTGATGCTCGCGGTCGACGGCACCGAACCCACTGAGTTGCGCCGCATCATGGAAGTGCAGATCGACACCATGGGCGAAGTCGAGGCGCGCATCCCTTCCGTCTTCGAATCGGCAGGCGGGTTCTCGCCCACCATCGGCATCATCGGGGCGGTGATCGGGCTCATCCAGGTGATGCAGCACCTCGACCACATGGATCAGGTGGGCCGCGGCATCGCGGTCGCCTTTGTGGCCACCATCTACGGCGTAGGTGCGGCTAACATCTTCTTCCTGCCCGCGGCGGGCAAACTGCGGCAACGCGCCCGCGAGGACCAGCGGCGCAAAGAGATGGCGCTGGAAGGCGTGGTCTCCATCCTCGAGGGCATGAATCCGCGCATGATCGAGATCAAGCTCGCCGGATTCCAGAGCCACGGTTCCCGGGAGGCTAAGAGCACCCTATGAACCTGCGCGACCGGAAGCGCCGATCGTCGGACCATATCCCGCACGATCGCTGGCTCGTCTCCTACGCGGACTTCATCACGCTGCTCTTCGCGTTCTTTGTTGTGCTGTACGCCAGCTCCCGCGCCGACCAGCAGAAACAAAGCCAGATTGCCCACTCTATCCAGTCGGCTTTTGTAGCCATGGGTCTCTTTCCCACGACGCTGACTCCCGACCAGGCTGCTGCTCCCGGTGATCCGCACGATCCCGTGGCGCCGGTCAACGTGATACTCGGAGACGATCTCTCCGCCTCGCCGGCCGTGCAGCAGGATCTGCGCCAGTTGCAGAACCAGCTCGCCGATGTGCTCGCCACGCAGATCGCTCAGCGTGTGGTAGCCCTCCGTCTCGGCCGCGATGGACTCGTGATTTCGCTGCGTGAGGCCGGCTTCTATCAAAGCGGTTCGGCAATTCCCGAGGCTGGGTCGAAGACCACGCTCGATCGGGTCACCGCGAAGCTGGCCGCCATCCCATACGACCTGCGCATCGAGGGGCACACGGACGATGTGCCCATCCACACCGCCCAGTTCGCGTCGAACTGGGAGCTTTCCACATCGCGTGCCAGCGAGCTGGCGAAGATCCTCATCGTCCACTACGAATTCGCTCCCGGCCGTCTCTCCGCCGCCGGCTACGGCGAGTATCACCCGGTCGCCGGCAACGACACTGCGGAGGGGCGCAGCCAGAATCGCCGCGTGGACATCATTGTCCTGCCGCGCATCAGCATTCTGCCTGCGCGCAGTGGGCCCCGCTGATCGAACCCTCCTGAACTCAAACTGCGCGCTCTTAGCTGAAGCCCAGCACCGGATGCGGACGGTACGGCTCCTCCAGCGACCGGATTTCTGCCGGGCTCAGCCGAACGGCGAGCGCCGCCACGGCATCCTCCAGATGATGCGGTTTCGTCGCGCCCACGATCGGCGCTCTGATGCCGGGCTTCTGCAGCATCCAGGCCAGCGCCAGAGTGGCCTGCGCCATTCCGTGCTCCTTCGCCATCGCTTCCAGCCGATCAACCACGGCGCCGTCCTGTTCCTCGGTTTCGGAGTACATCGAATTGCCGAAGCGATCCGTCTCCGCCCGCTTCGTACTTTCGCTCTTCCACGGCCGTGCCAGACGCCCGCGCGCCAGGGGACTCCAGGGAATGATCCCGATCCCTTCCTCGAGGCACAACGGAATCATCTCCCGCTCCTCCTCCCGGTAGAGCAGGTTGTAGTGGTCCTGCATTGAGACAAAACGCGTCCAGCCATGCCGTTCCGCCAGAGACAGCGCCTTCGCGAACTGCCAGGCGTACATCGATGATGCCCCGATGTAGCGCGCCTTACCCGCCTTGACCACGTCGTGCAGCGCCTCCAGGGTTTCCTCAATCGGAGTCTCATAATCCCACCGGTGGATTTGATATAAATCCACGTAATCCATCTGCAATCGACGCAGGCTTTCGTCTATCTCCTGCAGAATCGCCTTGCGCGAGAGCCCGCGCCCGTTCGGTTCTTCGCGCATCACTCCGTGCACCTTGGTAGCCACGACAACGGCCTCGCGCCGCGTATTCTTTTTGAGAAACCGCCCAAGGACCTCTTCGCTGGCGCCGCTCGAATACACGTTCGCGGTATCGAAGAAGTTGATGCCCTTATCGAGCGCCTGGCGCAGAAACGGCTGGCTCTGCTCCTCGGTCAGGGCCCACTCGTGACGACCATTTTTGGCCGCTTCAGGTGTTGCCGGTGCGCCATAGGTCATACAGCCAAGGCATATGCGCGAAACCTTGAGCCCGGTCCTGCCAAGATTGACGTAATCCATTACCACTCCTCTAATTCAGTGAGAAAAACGAAGACCGCAACAACTTGCATTCAGCCTGTTCTATAAGAAGACCGGCCCGACCCAAAAGATTCGGCCAGCCAACGAGATTTTAAGATCAGATCATGGTGAAGGAAGCGATCCCGCGCCGCATCAGGACAAAATCATCACGTCCCGACGGTTCCCGCCGCAAGGCGGCCGGGCGCCTTCGTGCCCTCTACGATCGTCTGGCGGCAGTGTACGGCCCACAGTCCTGGTGGCCGGCAAAGACCGCCTTTGAGGTGGTCGTGGGCGCCTATCTCACCCAGAATACCGCCTGGAAATCCGTCCAGCGCTCCATCGTAAATCTCGAGACCCATGGGGTTCTGTCGATCGAAGGACTGCGAAACATTTCCGTGGACAAACTCCGGCAACTCATCCGCCCTTCCGGATTCATGCAGCGCAAGGCCGCCGCACTAAAGACCTTCGTCGCCTTCCTCGATGCGCATTACAACGGACAGATCGATACTCTGCGGGACGAGGCTCGCCGCTCACCAACCACGGTGCGCGAGCAGTTGCTGGCGCTCCCCGGTGTCGGACCCGAAACCGCCGACGCCATTCTGCTGTATGCGCTCGACGCTCCGGCGATGGTCGTCGACACCTATCTGCGCCGGGTGGTCACTCGCCACGGCCTCGCCCTGCAAGGCGCAAAGTACGCCGCCATTCAGTCCCTGGCCGAGGCGGCGTTCGCCCCTGATCGGCTCAGCGAAGATGCGCGGGAACTCGCTCGCCACTACAACGAATTTCACGCGCTCTTCGTGCAGGTGGGGAAGGACTATTGCGGCCCCGTCGCCCAATGTGAAAATTGCCCTCTTCGGAATGATCTTCGCCACTCGCGCTCCGGACGGCATTCGCCCTAAACTGGAAGCCGTGCCGGTTGCTCTTTACGCTGCCTCCACCAATCCCGGCAAACTGCGCGACTTCGCCGTGGCTGCCGCCGAGGGTGGATTCTCGCTGCAAGCCCTGCCGAACCTGCGCTCCGTTGCTGCGCCCGAAGAAGTTGAGCCGACCTTTGCCGGCAACGCCCGCCTGAAGGCGGAGTATTACAGCCGCCTTTCTTCGGAGATCATCCTCGCCGACGACTCCGGACTCGAAGTGGATGCGCTGGGCGGTGCGCCCGGCGTTCGCTCCGCCCGATTTGCCGAGGATGCCGGGTACGATCCACCACAAGCGCGCACGACGGATGAACGCAACAACCTCTATCTCCTGGATCGCATGCGCGGCAGAACTCCGCGCACTGCTCACTATCGCTGTGTGTTGGCAGCCGCGCTCGCAGGCGTTGTGCTGGCTACCGGCGAAGGCATGGTGGAAGGAGAGATTCTGGAAGCTCCTCGCGGCACCGGCGGCTTCGGCTACGACCCGCTGTTTTGGCTGGACGAGTTGCAACACACTATGGCTCAGATTTCCCTCGACGAGAAGCACGCGGTCAGCCACCGCGGACGCGCCTTCCGCGATCTCCTTCCGCGGCTGCAGCGCGCCCTGCGCTGACCGCACCATGTCCACCCGGCATGCGCCGAGTCCGACTGCGGCTAGAATGGCTGCGAGTTCAACTCGATGCGCATCGACGCCCATCATCACTTCTGGCGCTACTCCACGGCGGATTACGGCTGGATCGACGAGAGCATGGCGGGCATTCGCCGCGACTTCCTGCCCGAAGACCTGGCCGCGGAGATCGCCGGCGCTGCCGTGGACGGTGTCATCTCTGTCCACGCGTGTCAAACCATTGCTGAATCTGAGTGGCTCCTTGCCCTGGCGTCGGCGCATCCGTGGATCCGAGGCGTAGTGGGGTGGGTGCCACTGGCCGATCCCGCGGTCGCCGCTTTGCTGGATCGCCTGGCCGAGAATACCGCATTGCGCGGAGTGCGGCACGTTCTGCAGGCAGAGCCCGACTCCTTCATGGATCGTGCCGACTTCAATGCCGGACTGGCGCAGTTGCATCGGCGCCTGCTCACCTACGACATCCTCATCTACCATCACCAGCTGCCCACCGCCATCCACCTGGTCGATCGGCATCCGAATCAGACCTTCGTGCTGGATCACATTGCGAAGCCGGACATTCGCACCGGCGTCATGCAGCCGTGGGCCCGCGATCTGGCCGAGCTGGCGCGGCGGCCGCATGTCTTCTGCAAGCTCTCCGGCGTCGTGACCGAGGCCGACCACGCCTCATGGAGTTATGAACAGATTCTGCCGTACATGGAGACGGCGCTTGCGGCGTTTGGCCCAGAGCGCATGATGTTCGGCTCCGATTGGCCCGTTTGCCGCGTCGCCACGGTCTATGCCGACTGGGTCCGGACGGTGGATCGCTTTGCCGCATCGCTCTCCGCCACTGAAAAGCGGGCGCTGTTCGCCGAAACCGCGATTCGCGCTTACCGGCTCAATTCGACATGAATTCGTCGCGACCGAGTTATAACCTGCGACGATTCGCTGCGCTCAGAGTTCGAGAATTGCAACGATCTCTCCCTCATCCAGCTTGTCTCGGCTCTCCGGAACGACAAGAAACGAATTGGCTCGGGCGGCGGCTGTCAGGTCACCGGAGCCTTGCCAGGAAATGCGGCGCACCCTCGTCCCGTGCACGTCGCTTTGCAGTCGCGCCGGAAGGAAACGGGTCAGTCCGGCCTTGACCGCGATGCCTTCCTCCAGTCTCGCCATCCGAAACCGCGGCTCCGTTTCCCTCTCGCCCCCCAGCGCCCGCAGCACCGGCGAAACGAACAGAGCACAGGTCACCATCGCGGAGATGGGATTACCCGGCAGTCCAAAGAAAGGTTTTTCCCCGATTCTCCCAAACACCACCGGCTTGCCAGGCTGCATACGCACACCCGTGAAAAGGAACTCCGCACCCGCAGTCAACAGGGCGGGCTCAACGAAGTCAAACCTGCCCATGGAGACGCCCCCCGTGAGCAGGATCAGATCGAATGTCACCGCCTGACGAATCACCGCTTCCGTCTCTGCCGCGTCGTCGCGCACAATCGGCAAGAGTTCCGGCTCACCACCTGCCGCGGCGACCTGCGCCCCCAATGAGTAACTGTTTGAATTACGAATTTGATGCGTCAGGGGACTCTGAGCGACATCCACAAGTTCATCGCCGGTCGATACGATCGCGATCCGCGGCCGGAGAAACACCGGCACGGTCGCCGCTCCGCACGCCGCCACGGCGGCAATTTCGGCCGGACCCAGCCGCCGTCCGGCGGGAATAATGGAATCGCCGCGTTTGGCTTCGGCTCCCGTGGGAACGATGTTCTCGCCCGCCGCAGGACGTTGTTGCCCGTTGAGCCGCACTTGCCCGACTGCGACGGCGACGGCGACGTGCTCCACCATGGCAACGCAGTCGGCGCCCGGGGGGACGGCCGCTCCGGTCATGATCTCAACCGCTTCTCCGACGCCGAGACTTCCGCCCGTCCAGGGCTGGCCCGCTCGCAGAAGACCTGCGATCCGGAGAGGGCCGCGCTCCAGTTCATTTGCCCGGCAGGCAAAGCCATCGCGTGTCGAACGTGGGAAGGGGGGCTGATCGCGATCCGCCAGGATCGGCTCGGCGAGGACTCGTCCTGGCGCCCGGAGCAGAGGCACGAATTCCTTTTGGAGGGACCGCGCCAGAACCCTCTCCGCCTCGCCGCGCACCAGCTGCGCGGCTTCTTCATAACTCACGATCAGGGGCATGGAAACAGAGCTCATCTCAAGGCCATTGTCGCAAAACAAAGAGCGCCGTCTCCGAAACTATGGAATGCGGCGCCCCTGTCGAATGTGGTGCCGGGTAGTTAGTGCTTCTTGCTGCCCGTCGAGCTCATTTCGGCCAACACCTGTTTCGCATCGTTGGCGAACTGCCCGGTGGGCGCCAGCTGCAGGTACTTTTCGTACGCCTCCTGGCATCCCGGCGGCGCGACGATTTTCTGCGTCTTGGGATCCATGGTGGCTTTGCCAATCAGCGCCTGCCCCTTCAGGTAATAGGGAATCGGCCGGGTCGGCTCCGCGGCAATCGCCTTATCGGCGGCGGCCACAATGGCGTCGGTCTGCCCGGTACGCGACATCACGATCGTCTCGTTCTGGTAATACATCCCAGCCTGGGACGGATTCGCTTTGGCCGCCGCGTCGTAGGCTGCCTGCGATTCGGGAACTTTATTGTCGTCGGCATAGGCTTCGCCCAGCGCATTGCCCGCGCTCCCAATCACTTCAGGATTCGGCTTCTTCGCAGCGCTTTCGAGGGTGATGGCCTTGTTCAACGAGGTTTCTGTATCGGCATACTGCTTCAGGCCCAGCTGCGCCTGTCCCAGTTCCACCCAAAGCAGCGGCTCATCGGCTTTGATCGCAACGTCGTGCTGCATGAGGGTGGCAGCATCGGCGTAATTCTTGTCCTTATCGTCGGAGCGCGCCTTCTGGAGATCGCCATTCAGATTCTTGATCTGCGAGTTCTCCTTCAGAATGGAAGCATTCTTGGTCTTGATCTCCTGAATCTGTTTTTGCTGTTCCGGCGTTAGCTTGCTGACATACTCCTGCCGCGACATATCGTCGTTGGCTTCCGTATCCTGCCCGGCCACGACCTTCACGTTATCCATCTGGTCGACAACCTTATCTTTCGGCGTTTCGGGTTTGCGGTAGACCATCGTGTAGGAGCCGGGAGCGACGTCGTCGCCCTTAAAGGCGCCACTCTGATCCACATTCAGGGTGTATTTCGCTTCCGCAGTCGGCGAGGCCATTCCGCCCGCATAGAGCGAGATGGTTCCCCCCGCCAGGGCAACTCCTGTAGGGTCGGTGATCTGCCCGTGAATTTTTCCGGTAGGGGTTTGCGCGGCCAGGGGCAGCGCGACGGCGATAAGAGCGGCCAGTACCAGCCGCGGCCAAAGACGTATCGTTTGCATAATCATTCCTCTCTGCTTGTTTGCGCGACGAGCCCGCGGGCCGCCGCACCCTCCTGAAGTCCCTGTCCGGCGGAGACTGCATACCGGATCGGATCCCGGACGCCGGCTTCCTCGAATGCGCGCAACCGCAGCACGCAGCTTTCGCAGAGACCGCAGGCGACGTCCGATCCCGAATAGCATGACCACGTTAAATCCAGGGGCGCGGCCAGTTCAAGGCCGAGGGCCACGATCTCCTTCTTGCGCATATGGATGAGCGGCGTGCGCACAACGATGGCCCCGTCCCGCGTTCCCTGGCGGATCAACTCCTGAAAGGCGGCATAGTAGGCGGGCCGGCAGTCGGGGTAGCCGGAGCTGTCCTGTTCGACGGCGCCAATGAAAACCGCCCTTGCGTCCAGCACTTCGGCCCAGCTCACGGCAGCGGAGAGGAAGTGCGAATTGCGGAAGGGGACGTACGTGACGGGAATTTCTTCGCCGATGGCCGCGCTGTCGGCCGGGGCATTGGGAACGTCGATGGACTCGTCGGTGAGGGCCGAGCCGCCGATGCGGCGGAAGAGGTCGAGCCGGAGGTGGAGAAAGTCTTTCAAACCCAGCGCTTCGGCGACGGCGCGGGCGGAGCGGAGTTCACGCTCTTCGGTGCGCTGGCCGTAGCTGCAGTGGAGGGCGTAAGCGTCATGGTCGCGGGCCGCAAGGGCTGCGCACACGCAGGAGTCCATTCCACCGGAGAGGCAAACCACTGCACGGGCTCGCGATGCAGGCATCAATCTCTATCGTAGCGCGACAGACTGCCGGCGGGGCGTTGGGAAGCTGAGCCAGCTTCCGTTCGTAATCTCCGGAAGTCATGGGCGAGGATAAGGGGTGCAGGGCTGGAAGCGATTTCCTGCCAATTTGAAGCCGGTATTTTGGCGCGGAAGTACTGCGGAATCATGAGACATGCCCGTGGCAAGGGCGCCGATGGGCTGGACACGTTTTCCACAATGCGGGGAAGAAATGCGTATTCGGGCTGAAGTCAGAGAGCGCGGGCTCCTGCGGCCGGTGTGGGGCGGAATTTGCGCAGTGCCAGGACGGCAAGAACGATGAAGAGGATCAGGACAGCGAGCTGGACGATCTTGAACGGGGCTTCCTTTTGCGTGGGAGCGAGGGCGTGCAGGGCGGGCACTTTTTCAAAGGACTGCACGATGAGGACAAAGAAGTTGAGGTACTGGGCAAGGATGGCGGTGGCGATCCAGGTGGAGCGCCAGCCTCCGTTCATGTGTCCCCCATAGCGCGCGACGAGAGCAAAGACCAGAATCACGCAGGAAAGGAAGCCGATGATGATGCCGGGCGTGAGTCCGTGGAACGGGAAGAGGAAGCCGGTGAGGCTGGTGAGGGCCGTGGTGATGAGGAAGAGGGCGGTGACGAGGGGCAGGGTGCGGGAGGCCAGCATGCCGAGGATCACGATGAATCCGGCGGCGATGCCGACGAGGCTGATCGCAACGTGGAGCTGGGTGAAGGCGGAGAGGCTCATGCCGAGGATCATTGGGTTCCTTTCCTGGGGGGGGACCTGAGCTGGGGATGCAGGGAGAACCTGAGGGTAGCGCAGGTTGGGAAGGGCCGCAACGGGGCGGGGGCCTTATTTCGCCGGGAGAATCAGCGAAATTCCTGGGTTGCCGTTCATCCATTTGAGATTTTGACCTGGTGAGTGAGTTGGCGATTGTGCATCAATCCAGGAGCTTTCCTGACGGGAAGCCCGCATATCGGGATCTATCCGTGCATTCGCCCCGGGAGACCCTCTGAATGAGTGCTTTGGCCTGTTATCGCCAGTCGAGATTTAAACCATCAGAATCGCTGGACAATGGACAACGTATCGTCGCCAATGCGCCATCGATATCAGCCCGGAAACGGGAGGTAGTTTTGGGATTCGATTGACCAAAATTGGCCCCTTTGGCATCTTTCTGCCAAAGCTCCGGCTCAGCGAACACGATCCGAGATCGCTCGGAGCCTCTCCCTTTGAGACTCGTACAGCCCGGACTCCCAATTTCTGGAGCTTACCGGGAGCGACGCCAATCGGCACAGCCAATCTCCCGCTGAATGAGTTGCGTGAGGCGACAGTGATGAGCGCGCGGGAAACGCCTTTCAATGCTTCTCGATCCTTCTCGATCAGCGTACCGAGGTTGCCTTCTCTGTCTTACCGAGTTCCACTGTGCAACATCTGCTCTACCAATGCCGCAAATTGGGGGTCGTTCCGCCAGGTTTGCCATTTCGGGTCGCTCAGCAAGGAAATGGCGAAGGAAGACCGTACCTGCAGTGCCTTGTTCAACCATGAGAAAGTCGCAGGCCGGGCGTTCATGGATGCATAGACAACGGCGATCAGGTAAGGGTCGACAAAAATGTGCTGGCCTTCATCGGTCAGGCTGCGGATGACCTTCAACGCCTGCTCCCGTTGCCCCGAAGCACCGAGGGCGTAGCCGGTCTCGGCGATCAGCAGCGGCGGCTCGAAGCCGTTTTTCTGTTTGAAACTTCGCAGGACGCCGATGGCTTCGGAATACCTGCGCTCGGCGTTGAGAGTCTTACCGATACCCCAGTAGGCGACGGGCGTCTGGGGATCAGCCTCGAGCGCGTCGCGATAATGGCGCAGCGCGGCATCGTAGTTGCCGCGGTAGAAGTCGACACATCCGAGCTCGGAGATCAGCGCGGCAGACTGGGGATCGTAGGTGAGCATCCCTTCCAGCATCTCCTCGGCGCGGTGCGGTTTTCCCGATCTCTCCATGAGGTGGGCTGTGCACGCCAGGGAGCTGACGGCGGCAGTTTCCGCGCCTGCCGAGTTCATGTCCGCCTCGGCCGCCGGGAGGTTCCAGTCGTAGACCAGGTGAATGAGACCCAGACTGCCGTGCGCCTCGCCGAGGGAGGGATTGATCCGGAGGGCACGTTCGGCATATTGGCGGCCGAGAGGCATGTGCTCGCGGGGAGGCTCGAAGTAGAGTCCGAGGAGGACGTGCTCGCTGGCCAGTCCCGACCAGGCGAGATCGAACTGGGGATCGAGAGCGACGGCCCGCTCAAAATGAGCAATTGCCTGATGAAGGTCCAGGGGAGCCGCACTTCTGGAAAGCGCCTCGCCCTCCAGAAACTCCTGGTAGGCCTGGGGACTGGAGGTGACGCTGTGCAGCTTCCGGCCTGGATCGAGTGCGGAGCTCTCCAGATGGAGCCTGGTGATCAGATCCTGCTGCACCTCAGCCTGCATGATCCGCAGATCGTCGACGCCCGCTATATATTCGTGGTCCAGCAGGACAGAACCATCGGCTGTCCTGCTGACTTCGACGGACATGACCAGATGATCGGGGTTCCGTCGCAGCTCGCCGGTCATGACTGCGTCGACGTGGAGCGCCTTGCCGATGGCCAGTGCGTCGCCGGACCGGTCGCGGTAGCGGAACATGGTGGTGCGGGCCATCAGCCTGAGGGCGGGCACCTGCGACAACTGGCGAATGAGGTCGTCGGTGAGCCCATCGGTGACGTAGTTCAGGGCGGGATCGCCGGTGCGGTTCGCAATGGGCAAAATCGCAAGCGAAACCGGGGGCGAAGCCATTACCGCCGGTTTCGGCGAGCGTTCCCGCCGCAAGGCAAAAAGCGCGCCAAGGACCAAAATCGCCACACAGGCCGCTGATAAATAGGCCGCTGTCCCGATTTTCCTCGCCGCCGCTGGGGACGGTATCGCCTTCGGTGCCGGTTCCCTGGCCCATGCCGCCATCCGTGGCTGGCCCAGGGCGGGAGTGCTTTCGGTGGGAGTGCGTTCGCTCAGGACCACCGCGTACCCACCCTTGGGGACCTCGATCAACCAGGGATCGTCGCGCCCCTCCTCGTCGTAATACTCCCGCAGGCGGCTGCGCAAGCGGCTCGCCTCCACGCGGACGGTCGCATCCACGGAGGGATCGTAACTGGTATCGCGGTCGAACACGTCGATAGCGATCGTGAATTCCTTGGGGACGACGGGCGGTTGCGCGAGAGCCGACTCCACCAGATAGCGCAGGAATCGCTGACTGCGCTGAGCACGTTCGAAGATCCGCGATCGCAGCACCCGCTCCAGCTGCTGCTCGATTCCCGTCGGATCGGCGGTTACGCGTGGCATCGCCATTTGCGCCCTCCGTTTCCCCTAGAAAACAAAGCTCCCGAGCGTAACTTACGTCGCACTTACGCGAGGGAACTTCATTTCACCACGTGCGGCGCGAAAAGTTAAGTCCGGATTTGCCGCTAATCGATTTCTAAAAGGACCCTCCAATGAAAATCCTGAACAGCCCTCTCATGCTCTTCACCAGCGTTTGCCTGACGCTCGCGGCAACCGCTAATCCCGCATGGTCCCAACTTCCCGTCAACGCTTCTGCCCTTACACCCTACGCCAGCGGACTCCAGGGTCCGCGCGGCCTCACCTTCGGTCCCGACGGCTATCTTTATGTTGCCGAAGGGGGGACCGGAGGCACCATTGCAACGGGCACCAGCTGCACCCAGGTGCCAGCCCCCATCGGGCCATATACGGGGGGCGCGACCGCGCGTATTTCTCGCATCGATGAGCAGGGAACACGCTCCACCGTTGCCAAAGGTCTGCCCTCAGCTGCCGACGCGGTGGGCGACATTGCCGGAGTTGCCGATGTTACGTTTCTTGACGGCAGTCTTTACGCACTGTTGGCGGGCGGGGGATGCTCTCATGGCAATTCCGCGCTTCCGAACGGGATCGTCAAGGTCAACACCCGCAACGGGAGCTGGAAATATATCACGAATCTCAGCGCGTTCTACGCACGGCACCCTGCGGCTTATCCGAACGCTGGAGACTTCGAAGCCGACGGAGAACCCTATAGCCTGATCGCATGGAACGGTCAGCTGTTCTCGGTCGAAGCGAATCACGGGCAGATCGTCCGCACGAGCCCTCAGGGTGGGAATTCCCTGATTGCGGATATCTCTTCGCATCTGGGGCATATCGTCCCCACAGGATTGGCTGAATCCCACGGCAACCTCTATGTGGCGAACCTGGGACAATTTCCTGTGACGCCGGACTGGGAGAAGCTGATGACTTTTTCAAGGGATATGTCTTTCTTCGACATAACCCCCGGTCTCGAGACCCGTCCCAGCGAGATTGGAAGCTTCCGGCTGGCGGCGGTCCGCGCCGGTCTGAGCGCAGTGCTGAGCCTCAAGTTTGGCCCCGACGGTCTGCTCTATGCCCTGGAGTTCTCCACAGCTGCCGCCATGCCCACGCCGGGCACCGGCAAAGTCGTACGCCTTAAGCGTAACGGGGACTTTGAAGATGTCGTGACCGGTTTGAGCGTACCGACGGGCATGACCTTCGGCCCCGACGGGGCTCTGTATATCTCCAACTTTGGTGCCGCACCTCCGGGTGCAGGCCAGATCCTTCGCATCGATCTTCCCGAGTAAAAAAAGCCGGAGCCTGTCCCAGTTCTTCGTGAATGGGCTCCGGTTTCCCGGCTGTGGCATTCCACCGGATAGATTGGTGGCCTGCCGAGCAAGATGTCGAATTTTGACAAATCGCCGAGTCACTCACCGAAAACGGATAGAGACTGCAAAGGCGCCGAGGGTTCAGGCATTCGAGGTCTGTTGGCTCAGCCGACCGTGACGGGATCCTCTTTTCCTGACGATTCAGCTCATCTCCCGTCGCTTGCCCAAAGCCGATAGCGCTTTATTGCGGTCGTCGCCCTTCACCAATTTTTCCCTGTCGTCTCTCCTTCATCTTGTGAACGTCGGCGAGACCTCCCCTTTGCCGATTCTTCAGAGCCAGGTGGTTCACGAAACGGTTCCACCGAAATGCGTTGGTAGCGCACTTCCAGCACCGTCAGGTGTTCTATCCTGCTCGGCGCCTGGAGAATTACGCTGTCACCCGCTGCCGATCTCATCAATGCACGTCCCAGAGGTGACACCCAACTGATGTGGTTACGGCTGAGATCGACTTCGTCGGTGCCTACGATGCTGACCAGCCGCTCCGCTCCAGCCGCACTGGCATAGCGCACGGTCGCCCCGAAGTATGCCCTGGTTCTCGCCTGCCCCGTCCTCGGAGCTTCCGGGTCCACCACTTCTGCGGCATCAATGCGCTTGGTGAGAAAGTGAATCCGCCCGTCGATCTGCCGCAGCCGCCGCTTGCCGTACTGATAATCGGCGTTTTCACTGCGATCGCCGTTGCCGGCCGCCCACGCCACCACCTCCACCACGGCCGGGCGGTCCCTGGTGAGCAGAAACTGGTGCTCATCTTTGAGACGCTGCAGCCCGCTCGGCGTTATGTAGTTCCTGCCTCGCGTCGCGGGTTCGTCCGCTTCTGGTTTTCTCGTAGACCCTCTCCGCATCTCGTTAGTCCTCCCGGCGCCAAGCCAGTGGGTGCCCCCAATGGATGCGGAGGTACGCCGAAAGAAAACGCTGCAGGCCATCCAGGTTCATGGACTTCATTTGCGGTCCTGACCGATTTTTTCACATCTTCCGAACCTTGCGCGATCCTGTCCATCATCTCCGGCAGCGCGCGGACAGCCGCTTAGGCACGCCTGGAAGATCAGTATTGATATGTCGGCTTGTGTCTGCATATCCACAATGGCGGCAGTTTCGACTGGTGACTACAGGCCGA
>DASRRO010000088.1:0-7070 GCA_035656855.1 Acidobacteriaceae bacterium
GCCGACGACACGCTCGGCACGCTGATGAAGGTCTTGCATTCTACCGGGAACGATCAACAGACCACGGTCATTGTCTCTTCCGATCACTCCTGGCGCACCATCTGGTGGAAGCCTGGACTCGCGTGGTCGGACGAAGAAGAGCGCGCCACGAATGGCGGAAAATTCGACACTCGTCCCGTGCTGATGGTCCGTCTTGCGGGCTCCGATACAGGTGAACTCATCTCGAAGCCAGTAAGCGTGCTGACGGTGCACAGCATCCTGGACGGTCTTCTTCGTGGTGAGATCCACACCCAAACGGATCTCGAACAACTCATCGATCAGCCGCCGCAGGAAACAATTGCGGCGGAAGTTCGCAACTGATTCGTCGTCCGTTTCGTCTGTCTTTCTTTGGGCACTTAAAGGCATTGCCGTGCGGGGTGCGCGGAACCGTAGTTGGTGGCCTCGCGATCCATGCATCCGTCCGCTCGAGCGCTCATCGCGTCATCGAGTATTCAGGCGGTCCACAACGACAAGCCACGGGAGATTGGGAGGGAATTGAAGCCCGAAACATATCTTAAAGGGCAGGAAACACCCCTGGTGGAAACCGTTTCCGCAGCTCGTTCCCCTGACAAAACCTGGCAGAAGAGGATCCTCGAGAGTGCCGGGCTCGCCGTGCTTTACATCCTCCCGATAGCCGATGGCTTCGTGAAGACATGGCATGTGAACTCCTTCCATCACGCGCACCCGGTGGGAAGCATCCCCCGCGCGATTTTCCTTCTCACGCTGCTGGTCTGGGCGGTGGCATGGCTGGTGATCACCGCGTTTGACCGGCTGCCGCCACGGGGGCGCAACTTCGCGTGGATCGCTCTCAGTGTTCTTCTCGTGTGGCTGCTGGGCCGCATTGGCGCAGTCGTCTTTGGCGCGCATCCTGCTCTCGCTCTGCGTGCGCTGCTGGTCTCGCATATCGGCGTCGTCATCGTGCCCATTGCGCTATGCATACTGTGGAAGCTGCAGACAAAAATTCTGCGGCAGGTTCTCGGCGCCGTCCGCATGGTCTTCACGGCCGCCGCATTCGGCATGATCATCCTTCTGCCGAAACTCGGCTGGCAGGCTCTGCACTTCGAGACGCCGGAGCAGACTTCGTTCGTAAACCCTTCGCTCCAGCCTGCGGCATCCCCGCAGCCGCGCATCGTCTGGATCCTCATGGACGAGCTTTCCTATCACGAAGTTTTCGAAGATCCGCCATCGGGCCTTACGTTTCCCAACCTCGAGCGCTTCGCACAACACAGCATCACCTTTTCCAACCTGCAGCCCAGCGGCTATCACACTGAGGAAGTCATTCCCGGACTCATCCTCGGCCAGCCGGTTGGGGACGTGGAACACATCTACGGCCGCCCGTTTCGCTTTCGCAGCACATACCGCGGCGCGTGGCATCTCTACGACCCGGCGCAGACGATCTTCGGCGACGCCCATCGCCTCGGATGGACCACTGGGATTGCCGGCTGGTTCAATCCCTATTGCCGGTATCTCCCGGGTGTCCTCGATCGCTGTTTCTGGCAGGACAGCGACGTGTATCCAGGGTTGCCGGTGAAGCTCTACTACAACCGCTCCACTCTGGCGAACCTTTGGGCTCTGCTGCCGCCCCATGAGCATCTGGATCCGCTCGCCATCCACAGGATCGATCACCAGACGCATATGAACGACTACGCCGACGTCATGGCGCAGTCGGAAAGCCTGATCAGTGACCAGCGCATCCGCTTCGCCATGCTGCACCTGCCCGTGCCGCACCCGCCGGGCATCTACAACCGCGGCCGCCATGAGCTTGTCCCGGCCGGCAACTACATCGACAACCTGGTCCTGGCAGACGATACCCTCGGCACGCTGATGAAGCTGATCCAGTCCACGCCCGATGCGGCTCAGACCTCGGTCATCGTCTCCTCCGACCACGCCTGGCGCGTCGCCGACTGGAAGAAGCTCTCCGACTGGACGCCGGAGGAGGAGCATATCTCCGGCGAGCGGTTCGATCCACGGCCAGTCCTGATGGTGCATCTGGCCGGCAGTGAAGAGGGCCGCACAGTCGCGCAAGCTACCAGCGCGATGGTGGTGCACAGCATTCTTAACGCAATGTTGCGCGGACAGGCGGAGACGCCCGCGGCGATCGCTGCGCTTGCAGCTGCCGAGCCTGCAATCACAGTCCCGGAGGGCGGCCCGGCCGCGCGCGGTTCGCCGGACTGAAAAAATCTGTTCATGTCTGCGAAGGCAACGCCAACAACGGCTCTCCCCCAAAGTCCCGAACTCTGAAGATTGAAGATCAGGAAGGCTGAGACGACTGAATGACGAAAACCCGTGTATGGCTGCAGGGTGCCGGGCTGGCCATGCTCTACCTGCTGCCGCCGTTTGCCGAATTTCTCTCTCCGGCGCGGCGCAATTTCTATCATCAACTGCTGCCCGTCACGACCCTGACTCGGGGGATGCTGATCGACGTGCTGTTGCTCGGATTGCTGGCCGGCGCCGGTTTCGTCGTTCTGAATTGCTTCACGCCTCGCGTCAGAAACTTTCTGTGGCTGCCTGTCCTCTCGGCTGCGTCGTGGATTGTCGCGCGAGATATTTCCACCTCCCTCAGCAACCCTATGATGCGGGGGCATCTGCTTGCGCTCACACCATATGTTCCACTGGCAGTTCTCGTCTTAGCGATCAGCCTGCTGCTGCTGGCGCCCCGGATCTACAGCTATTGCGTCCGAGGCGCCGCGGTCATTCTTGCGGCGGCCGGTATTGCGCTGGTCCTGGTAATTCTTCCGCAACTGGTGATTGCCTGCTTCAGCCGCGTGCCGCGTGAGCAGTCCAGCTTCGCCCGGCCGGTGAACCAGAGCTGGAAACCGGGGGAGCTGCGCGTTGTGTGGATATTGTTTGACGAGCTTTCTTATCGTCAGGCGCTCGAACATCGACAGCCCGGAATCGATCTCCCGGCTTTCACAAAACTAGCGGCGCAGAGCGTCACCTTCTCGCAATTGCATCCGGTGGGGTACGAAACAGAACGGATCATCCCTTCGCTTCTGCTCGGCCGGCCGGTGGCAGATGTCAGCGGCGATGCCAACGGAAACCTGCTCCTGCGCTACGCTTCGGACAAGACGTGGGAGCACTTCGATCAAGACGCGACGATGTTTGCCGCGGCAAAGGGTCAGGGATGGGGAACAGGAATTGCCGGCTGGTATAACCCGTACTGCCGTATCCTGAACAGAGTTCTTGACCATTGCTATTGGACATTCAACCAGTCTGTAGCGGGCGAGCTCTTCAGCAGGCTGTCCAGTAGACAGTCCACCTGGCAGAATGCGCGCGACGGGCTGCCTCTTGCGGCGCGGTTCCAAAGACTCTGGCATCACTCGCCTCCCAACCAGGCCTTGCATGCGGATTACCGGAACCTATTGAATGCGGGCCAGGCACTCATTCAGGATCCGGATATCCGGCTCGCGTTCATTCACATGCCGGTGCCGCATCCGCCCGGTCTCTTTCGTAATCCGAGTGTCCCCGGAGAGGAGGGCTTTGACTATCTGGGGAACCTGTTGCTTGCAGACCAGGCACTCGCGAAGTTTCTTGCGTCGATCGCCACAGGGCCTGCAGCTGCGAATACGGTAGTGATCGTCTCGTCCGACCACTCGTGGCGTGTACCGCTGTGGCGTGGCGAAGCGAACTGGACACAGGCGGAGGAGCGCGCTACCGACGGAGGCGTCTTCGACCAGCGACCCGTGCTGATGGTGCGTTTTCCCGGACAGAACACGCCGGAGCAGGTCGACCGCCCGCAAAGCGAGATGATCGTGCACGATCTGCTGCTGGATCTGATCGCAGGCAGGATACGCACGCCTCAGGACTGGCTCGCTACGCTGCCCGGCCGTATGCCCGCGATGAATCAGGCGGACTGACTGCAAAAATAAAGGCCACCCGCCGGTGGCCTCTGGGAGGCTAGTCGAGATGAGAGCCTTCGGTCTTGGTGCCGTTCGGCTGTTTCAGGCGCTGCTCTTGGGGGGCCGCTCCTGACAGGACGATCATGCCCCTGCCGGCTTTGGGAATGAATCCCTCTTTCCAGTCCAGATTCTCCCCCGAAGGTGGGACCGAGAGTGTTTCTCCGCCTGTGAAACTTCCCGAAAGGCCGCTCCGTCTACCCGCATAGAGTCACGCAAGTGTGCTCCGGCGGACTGCAATCCGCCCTGCGGTACCCTTCCTCGGACAACGAAGCTGTCTCCTCCGAGTCAGCTTCGTTGCTTTTTCCCGAAACGGACATCCTAAAGTAATTTTGCCTACAAATGTCGTTTAATGTTCCACGTGGAACATTCGAGAGCGAAGTGAATCCGGGAGCCCCTCAACGGAGCAAAAGGCGGGCTCAACCACGCTCAACTGCGGTGACTATCGCCCGGCGCGCTTCTCGCGCCGCCACTTCAGACCCAGAAAGCCCACATACCCCAGTTGCAAAACCCAGGTCAGCACATAGGCCAGTACCAGATGACGATGCGCCATTACTCCTCTTCCTTCCAGGGTGTTGCTTCCAGCGTGGTTTCGAGAGCGCGCAGCGCCTCATCCTGCTCGCGCAACTGCCGCCGCCGCTCGATGGTGTAGCGGAACGCCATCACCATCAGGCCCCAGGCCAGCCAGGCCGCAAGGTTCCACCAGACAGCCGGCCACATGCTGTGGTCAAGGCCGCCGGTCGCAATCACCGGCGAGGGATGCTGTGTGCGCCACCATTGCGTCGAGTAATAGACGATCGGCACGTCCGCGTATCCGAAGATCGCGACCACCGCGGCCAGCGTCTGCATCTGGGGTCCTGCGGCGAAGCGCCGGACCAGCAGGTAGGAGCAGTAGATCAGCCACATTACCAGCGTGCTGGTCAGCCGCGCGTCCCAGGTCCACCAGATGCCCCACACGGGGCGCGCCCAGAGCGGCCCCTGAATCAGCACGGCGGTGCAGAAGACGACGCCCATCTCCGCGCCCGCGAGCGCCAGGGCATCCGCGCTCATCGCGCGCAGGGGGTCACGATTGCGCAATGCGAGGTAGGCAATCGATGCGGCAAAGCTGACGAAGAAGAAAAAGAACGTCAGCATGGCGGAGGCGAAGTGGTAGTAAAAAATTCGCTGGATATTGCCCATCGTGGCTTCCGTCGGCGCCAGATACATCGCCTGGTAGAAGGCCTCACCCAACAGCGCCAGCGTCCCCGCCAACCATATCCACCGGAACCACTTCATCTTCCTGTCTCCACCCGTTAGTCTACCGTGCGGGAGCCGCGAATCGCATCTAAGATGGAAGCGAAAGCATGAGCCGAAGGAGACCGTCGCGGTGCTCTATGTCCGCATTATCGTTGGCTTCGCCCTGCTGCTGATGGCGGCGTTCGGCCCGGGCATCGGGATCCGCCCCGCCACCCGTCCGAGGCATGGCGCGGATGCTATCGGCCAGGCCAACGCAGACCATGCCCGCACCGGCGGCCGGGACCAGAAGATGGCCGCCGTTCTCATCCTGCGCATCCTGGCCGCGATGCTGGGCTTCTGGCTGCTGTTCTACTCCATCGCGCAGTTACTGCACCATCCCGGCCATCTGTGATGCCAAATGAGGGTGCTGAAGCAGCTACACTGAACGGGATGCAGCGGCGCGCACAACTCGCCCTCGCGTTGGCTCTCCTGCTGGTGCTTGCGCCGCTGGCCAGCGCATCGTGCGGCATCCAGTGCCTCACCGCAACTTCGCCGCTCCCGACCCACGCCGCAGCCTCGCCGCAACACTGCGTTCGCGCCTCTGCCTGCTGCCACTCGACCGGGCCCGCCGTCTGCAGCGCAATACCAGCACCGGAGGCGATCGCCGCATTACTTTCCGCCAGCAGCGGGACGGCCGACCCCGCAACCATTGCGAGCGTCGTGGCAGGATCTCTCCCGCAGGGTTCCACCATTCGGACTGCCCATCGCATCGACAGCGCGCCGCCTGGTCCGCCGGATAGCGCCAGCCCCATCCCTCTCCGCATCTAAATAGCCCACTCCGCTACGCCGTGCCGTGCGCATTTGTGCGCGCGACTGTGTCTTTCTATTTCACAGCAGGGAAATCTTCATGAGCAATCGACGCAGCTTTCTGCAGCGTGCCCTCGGCGTGGGCGCAGGACTTTTTGCCGCACCACGCCTCTTCGCCGATGAGGCCACGCATCGCGGCCCGGATTCCGGCTCCGCACGTCCCATCCTTGACGCCGCACGCACCGGCACTGGCCTGGCCCGCAACATTCCCGTGACCACACCGGACGTCGCTGACCTGCCGTTCACGATGGAGGACGGCGCCAAGGTCTTCCATCTCATTGCCGAGCCGGTGAAGCAATCCATTCTGCCCAACCGGACGCTCGACTTGTGGGGCTTCAACGGCTCCGCGCCCGGTCCGACCATTCAGGTCAATCAGGGTGACCATGTGCGCGTCGTCTTCGATAATCACCTGCCCGAGCCGACCTCCATCCACTGGCACGGCTTTGAGGACCAGGTCCGCTACGATGGCCAGCCCGGCATCTCGCAGCAACCCGTGCTGCCGGGCGCCCGATTCATCTATGAGTTCCACATTCATCAGAGCGGGACGTTCTTCTACCACTCGCACATGTCCATGCAGCAGATGATCGGCATGCTGGGCGGCTTCATCATGCATCCCGCCGTGCCCTATCAGCCTGCGGTCGATCACGACTTCCTGATTCACCTGCAGGAGTATGCCGTACTGCCCTCGAGCACCATCCCGAACTCGATGAGCATGGAGTACAACTGGCTGGTTCTGAACGGCAAGGCCGGCCCGGCGATTACGCCGATGATTGTGCCGCTCGGCAGCCGTGTGCGGATCCGCTTCGTGAACCTCGGCATGGATCACCATCCCATGCATCTGCACGGCCACACCTTCTATATCACCGGCACCGAAGGCGGCCGCATTCCGGAGACCGCATGGTGGCCGGGCAACACTGTGCTGGTGGGCGTGGCGCAGGCGCGTGATGTCGAGTTCGTCGCCAACAATCCCGGCGACTGGATGGTGCATTGCCATCTGCCGCACCACAACATGAATCAGATGGCTTCCACCGTCGGCCGCATGACGCGCATGGG
>DASRRO010000089.1:0-2018 GCA_035656855.1 Acidobacteriaceae bacterium
TACTTTTTCTCCAGCCAGGACAAGACTCAGCAGTCGGATGAGATTGTTTTTCTGGTCATTCCGCACATCGTGCGCGATTCCATCCTGACGGACGAGAACACCAGGGCGGTCTACACGGGCACGGGCCAGACAGTGGAGCTCATCCACCGTGCGCCTGAGGCTGCGCAGATGTCGAACGCGGTGAACACATCGACGCCGATATCCAATACAACGGCGGCGAATGCAGCGTCGGCGATGTTGCCGGAGATCGCCGCGGCGGGACGGCCGGCAGCTCCGCCACCCGCGACAGGCACGGCTGCTTCGGCGGCTGCGAACGTTCCGCCCGCGAGCGCGATGACGCCGCTGAACCTATCCGTGGTTTCGCCGGCGCAGGCGCAGGTTGGCTCAACTTTCCAGGTGACGGTGAGAGCATCGAATGCGCACGACCTGTTCGGAGTTCCGCTGCAGATGCAGTTCGATCCGAAGGTGCTGTCGCTGGTGAATGTGGATACCGGCGATCTGCTCGGGCGTGACGGCCAGGCGGTGGCGCTGAGTCATCGCGATGATGGCCAAGGCGCGGTGACGATGTCGCTGTCGCGGCCGCCGAATACCCCGGGCATCAGCGGTGACGGGCCGCTTTGCGTTCTGACGTTCAAGGCGATCGCACCGGGCAACTCGTCGCTGTCGCTGGTGCGAGTCGCAGCGACGGATAGCCACCAGAACAAGATGCCGGCTATCGGCGGGCAGGCCGCGGTACGGGTGACGGCTGGCGGTGCCGGGCCGAGCCAGTGAGGGCTTGAGGATGAAGCCAGGCTTTCGAGAGCGACTGGAGCAGCACAAAGCCGGGCGGCGTTCGGGCGAGACCGGCGTCACTCTGATCGAGCTGATCATCGTTGTGGCGGTTCTATCGATCCTCTCCATGGCAGTGCTGCCGGTAGCGAGATTCGAGGTGAAGCGCCAGAAGGAGCGCGAGTTGCGGCGCGACCTTTGGGAGATGCGGTCGGCGATCGACGCGTACAAAGACGCTGCGGATAAGGGCGGCATCCAGACCAAGGCCGACTCGAACAACTATCCGCCGGACCTGCAGACGCTGGTGGATGGAGTAGACATTCAGAGCCACAAGGTGCGGTTTTTGCGCGCGATTCCGGAGGATCCGATGACCAGTTCGACCGATTGGGGGCTGCGCTCGAACCAGGACGACCCGGATTCGCAGAGCTTCGGCGGCCAGAACGTCTACGATGTGTACACCAAGAGCCAGGGGACTGCCCTGGATGGGACGAAGTACGCCACATGGTGAAGCTGGGGACAATTCGCAGTGAAGGGCAGACCCCAGCGCAGCGGATGGGGCAAATGGGCTTTACGTTGATCGAGCTGATCATCGTAATGGCGATTATTGGGATTCTGGCGGCCGTGGCGGCGCCGCGCTATGTGATTTTTGTGCGGCACGCAAAAGAAGCAGTATTACGCCAGGATCTGGAAACCATGCGCAAGGCTATCGACAGCTACACAATCGACAAGGAGAAGGCGCCGCAGTCATTGGACGACCTGGTGCAGGCCGGATATCTGAAGTCGATTCCAGTAGATCCGATGACAAATAACCAGGACACATGGATCACGGATACGTCGGACACCCTGATGGACATCGACGAAACGGCCGGCGGAATCGATAATGTTCACTCCGGTGCGCAGGAAGTCGCGACCGATGGCAGCAGTTACAACACCTGGTAGGCCGGCTTCTTTCGGCTTCGTCCGGCATACGACATAGCGCCTGGCCGCAACCAATGTAAACCAAACACGTCTACAATAGACGGGAGTGCTGTGCCTTGAAGGCAGGGCCTCCGGCCTCCGGGAGTTTGCCATGCGCGTCCCACTCGTTCTCGCCTTCGCGGGTCTCTCCGCCTCGCTTGTCTTCGCACAGCAACCCACACCAGCAACGAATCCAACCGCAACAGGAAGCAGTGTGCCGAGCGTCTCGCAGGCGCCTGGGGCCCAGACGCCGGGAATGCCTCCGCAGCAGGTTCCTGCGGCGACGCCGGGTA
>DASRRO010000090.1:0-24966 GCA_035656855.1 Acidobacteriaceae bacterium
TCAGCCCTCCATACCAGGCAAAGCCTGCGCGGTCAAAGAGCAGATCGGCAGGATGAGCCATCAGGGCATGGGGTGTTTCCAGAACGTGCCAGAGCTTGGAGCCGATGACGCCGGCGACCGTGGAAACGGCGACGATACTGATGGCGTCGGCGGTAATGCGCCAGCGCTTGAAATTCAGCCACAGAATCCAGCAGCCGGCCACGGCGGCCAGCCACAGCAGAATGCCAAAAGTACCGATGGAAAAGCGCCCAATATGAATAAACGGATACATGCGACGTCTGTCCAGTATAGCTTCCACAAGGGGGCTTTGGAGATAATCGGACTGTGAGCACGACCGGGATTCACAACGATCCTGAAGTTTTATTCACGCGCGATCGCATTCGCGACCGCGTCAGTGAGTTGGGACGGCAGATCGATCGCGACTACGCCGGTGAGAAGATCGTTTTGGTGGGCGTGCTGAAGGGCGCGGCCATCTTTCTCGCCGACCTCGCGCGAAGCATTTCCGTCGACAACACGTTTGATTTCGTGGCGGTCTCGAGCTACGGCAAGGATCAGGACACCACTGGGGCCGTAAAGCTCATCAAAGACCTTGACCATTCGATTGAAGGGAAGAACGTAATTATCGTGGAGGACATTCTGGACACCGGCCTGACTCTGGGGTTCCTCTGCAATCTGCTGGAACAACATCATCCAAAAACGCTGCGGATCGCGACGCTGCTCGACAAACCCTCCCGGCGACTGATAAAAATCGATGCCGATTATGTGGGATTTACCATCCCCAATCAGTTCGTTATTGGTTATGGGATGGATTTCGCGGAGCGCTACCGAAACCTGCCGGACATCTGTCTGATGCCGAGAGAGGTAATCGACCCCCAGCCTTTGGGTAGCCCCGGAAATCCGAGAGAATCGGCGGGCTGAAAGGAGTTTTGCCCCCATGAGTACGGAGATTCACCTCCTCGATCAGGAAGACGAAGAACTGGAAGTTACCGGGTTCGATGCAGAGGCGTTTGCACGGCAGGCGCTGGGTTCCCGGCGCAATCTGGCTGGAGTCATCGATCACACTCTGCTGAAGCCCGAGGCGACTGCAGATCAGGTTGTGCGGCTCTGCCAGGAAGCGGCGCAGCATGGCTTTGCCTGCGCGATGGTCAATCCCACATGGACCGCCCTGGCGTATGCGGAACTGGCCGGAACCGGCATTCCGGTCGGCGTGGTCGTTGGTTTTCCGCTGGGTGCGTCACTGGGCAGCACCAAGCGCGAGGAGGCGGCTGCGCTGGTGAAACTCGGCGCTCATGACCTGGACATGGTCATCAATGTCGGGCTGCTGAAGTCCGGCGAGAACCATGCAGTGCAACAGGAAATCCGCAGCGTCGTGGACGTGGCTCACGAGGCAGGCGCCATCGTGAAGGTGATCCTCGAGACTTGCCTGCTGACGGTGGAAGAGAAGCTGCGCGCGTCGGAGCTGGCCATTGCGGCTGGCGCGAATTTTCTTAAGACGAGCACGGGCTTCTCGACGGCGGGCGCCACGGCGGAAGATGTGGCGATGCTGCGCGGGGTGGCGGGCGGACGCTGCGGCGTGAAGGCATCAGGGGGCATTCGCACCCTGGCCGATGCGCGACGCATGGTGGAAGCCGGGGCGAATCGCATTGGCGCCAGTGCCGGCGTGGCGATTGTCCGCGAACTGAGCGCGTAAACTCCGGCCGGGACACGCTGACGGAGCGTCCCGCGATAAGGCAAAACACCGTATGATGGCAATCGTTCGGGCGCGAGCCGCTGCGCGCGCCCAGGAGTGTTGTGAGCGACAATCCCCAGCAGAAACCGACGGATCAGGCCCGGCACGGCGAACACGCAGAGCACGAATGGGAAGGGGATTACCGGCCCGTTTCTCCGGCAGCGGCGCCGCGTGCCGCTCAGGTGACGGTGGATCCGCTGCAGACGGAGTTCCTGGTTCGTCTGGCCGATACGCTGAACACCACGCTCGACCTGCGTACGCTGCTGGAACGCACCGCCTCGCTGGTGCGGGCGGTCATCGACTATAAGATTTTCGCCATTCTGCTCATCAACGACCGCACCCACGATCTGCGCATGCGCTTTCAAATCGGCCACCGCCCCGAAGTCGAGCGGCTGCGCATCCGCGTAGGGCAGGGCATAGTGGGTCAGGTGGCGCAGACTCGCCAGGCCATGCTGATCAACGACGTCCGCAAGACGGAGAACTATATCGACGCCAATCCGGACGTTCGTTCCGAGCTGGCGGTCCCGCTGGTCACGAAGAATCGGGTGATCGGCGTCATCGACATTCAGTCCGAGCAGCTGAACTACTTCAAGCCGGAGCATTTGCATTTGCTCACGCTGACAGCCTCGCGCATCGCCGGGGCGATTGAGAACGCACGGCTGTACACGCGGGTGTCGCGCCAGGCGCAGACGCTGCTGGTATTAAACGAAATCAGCCGGGAGATCACGTCGATCCTCGATCCGGATGAGCTTTTGCAGCGGGTGGGACAGCTGGTCCGGCGCATTATCGATTACCAGATGCTGTCCGTATGGCTGGTGAACGAGCGCGACAACGCAATTGAAAGCCGGCTGGCCATCCGCCTGCCGCCTCGGCATGAGGCGAAACCCCGGGAAGAGCGGCGGAGCATCTGGGACTCGTCGCCGACCGCGGGCCCCGAGACTTTGTCCCAGCCGGCAGCTGCCGGAAGTACGAAAGACACGATCGGCGTGAAGGGTGAACCGATCCCGATGGGCGAGGGCCTGGTGGGGGCGGCGATCGAGGAAAAGCGCGCGATCCTGGTGGCGGATGTTCGCAAAGATTCTCGCTACCGGATGGTGAATGCGGAGACACGCTCGGAGATGGTCGTGCCTTTGGTTTACAAGGGGCGAGCCATCGGCGCGCTGGACATCGAGCATCCGCGCGCACACTTCTTCAACGAAGATCACGAGCGGTCGATGACAACGCTGGCGGCACAGATCGCGATTGCCATCGAAAACGCGCAGCTCTACCAGCGGGTAGCCCAGCAGGAGCAGCGGCTGGAACGCGATCTGGCGATGGCGCGGGAAGTGCAACTCCGCCTGCTGCCGCCGGTGAAGCCCCGGCATAAACGGGCAGAGTTGGCGGCGCGATTTTTGCCTGCCCGCACGATTGGGGGGGATCTTTACGACTTTCTGCCCTACGACCCGAACCGCAGTGCGATTGCCCTGGGCGATGTGAGCGGAAAGGCTGCACCGGCGGCGCTCTACGCGGCGCTGGTGAGCGGGATCATGCGATCGGCAGCCGGCCAGCATCCCTCGCCTTCGGAGATGCTGCGGATACTGAACGACGCGTTGCAGGAGCGCAAGCTCGACTCGCAGTACGTGACCATGCTGTATGGCCTGTGGAACGACGAGAACCTGACCCTGCAGATCGCCAATGGCGGCTCGGTGCAGCCGCTCTTTTGCCATGGCGACGAGGTCGACACGATCCGCGCGGAAGGCTTTCCCCTGGGCATGTTTCCCAACGCCACGTGGGAGGAGTTCAGCATCGCCACCCAGCCGGGCGATTCAGTGGTTTTCTTCAGCGACGGGATTGTTGACGCGCTGAACGGCGCGGGTGAAATGTTCGGTAACGATCGGCTGATCGCCTGCGTGCGGAAGTATCGCCAGAAGTCCGCCTCGAAGCTGGCGGAGAGTGTGCTGACCGAGGTAGGCCGGTTCCAGGGCAAGCGCGATCGGTTTGATGACGAGACGGTGCTGGTATTGCGGGTAGTGTGATTCACCTGCGGGCTTTTCTGTTGCGAAACAGATCACCCGTATTCCATCCGCAATTGTGACTCTGACGGCATGCGCGCTGTTGAGCGTTCAGCCGGCGACGGCCCGGAAGAAGAGCGGCGCCACCCCCGCTGCTCAAACCGCGTCTGCGAGGGCGCCGGCGAGCCAACCGGCCGCCGGCAACCTGGTCGACATCAACTCGGCGAGCGCTGACCAACTTAAAGCGCTGCCTGGTGTGGGCGATGTGTATTCGCAGAAGATCGTCGCCGGCCGTCCATATGCCAACAAGACTCAGCTCAAGAGCAAGGGCATTGTGCCAGCAGCCACCTATGACAAGATTGTGGGTCTGATCATCGCAAAGCAGCCGCCAAAGAAGGGGAAGTAACAGGAGGCTCGAAGAAGGGTTCCGGGGTGCGGTATCCCACTGCACCCCATTTGTTTGCCTGAAAAATTCGCTCTTTGGGCGGGCCCGGGCGGGGAAAAATGCCGACGGCTTTTCTTCCGGGGGGAGCAAACCCACGACCCATCTCCATCAACAGTCTGATATTCTCAAACGTTTATTCCTATTTGTGATCCCACTCAGGAGAGCGGTGGGAGGAGTTGGATTATGCCGGAACAGAGGGGAAGGAAGTACCACCAGGAGCGCGTGGCAGAAACGCTGCGCGACGAGATCGGGGCGATGATCGAGGGCGAGCTCTCGGATCCGCGGATCAGCTTCGCGTACATCAGTCAGGTGGTGCTGAATCCGGGAGGGAAGTCGGCTCTGATTTATGTGGCGGTCGATGGGGGCGCGCAGGAAGAGGCCGACACCCTGGAGGGCCTGATGGCCGCTCGGGGCTACATCCGGCATGAGCTGCTGGAGCGGATGGGTGTGCGTTATGTGCCGGAGTTGACGTTCCATATCGATCGCTCGGCGAAGATGAAGGGACGGATCGACGAGCTGCTGGGGCGGACCCGGAAGCGGCAGGCGGCGGCGGACCGGCGCCAGGCTGGGTGAGGACTTTGGGATCGAGTATGGCGACAGGACACGACATTCCGGTCGGGCGCAGCACCCAGGGTGCGGGGGCGGCTCCGAACCGTGAAGGCTTGTCGGCTGTCCTGGAGGTGATTCGCAGGGGACGGCGATTTGCCGTCTGCTCGCATGCCCGGCCCGACGGCGATGCGGTGGGATCGATGCTGGCCTGCGGCATGATGCTGGCGCAACTGGGCAAACAGGGGGATCTGTACTCGGCCGATCCGGTGCCGCAGATCTACCGATGGCTTCCCGGTGCGGAGACGATCCGCCACAGCCAGCGGGTGGAGGGCGACTACGACGCCGTGATCCTGCTGGAGTGCGATGGCACGCAGCGCTCGAGGCTGGCAGGGCTGGAGGGGCGGCTGCTGGTCAATATCGACCACCACGCCACGGGACGGACGTTCGCGGACGTGAACTGGATCGAAAACGACGCCTGCGCGGTGGCTGAAATGGTCTACAAGCTGGCGCAGGCGGCGAGCACCGAGGTGTCGCCTGCGATGGCAGCCTGCCTGTATACGGCGTTGCTTACCGATACGGGCTCCTTCTGCTATGAGGGCACAGACGTCCATGTCTTCGAGCTGGCGCGCACGCTGGTGGCTTGCGGCGCCGATCCGGCGCGAATCGCGCGCGAGGTGTACTTCTCCAACCCTCTGGCGAAGATGCTGCTGCTGGGAGCGGCACTTTCTAATCTGCATCGGGAAGGGCGCCTGGCATGGCTGTGGGTGACCCATGCGGACATGGCGCGGACGGGAGCTGCGGAAGAGGACTGCGAAGGCATTGTGAACTATGCCATCGGTATCGCCGGGGTGGAGGGTGCAGTGTTATCGCGCGAATTGCCGGACGGGCGGGTGCGCCTGTCGCTGCGCAGCAAGGGCCGGCTGGATGTGGCGCGGATTGCGGCGAGCTTTGGCGGCGGTGGTCATCGGCACGCCGGCGGCTGCACAGTGGAGGGGCCGCTGGCTGCAGCCGCGGAGCGCATTCTGGAGACCATGCGACGGGTATTGATGACTGTGGGCGCCGGTCCTGGATCGAATACGATGGAACCTGACGAGAATCTGTTAGCCTGACTCGGAACCGTGGCCGAGACTTCGAAGCGATCCAAAATCAGCAAAAGAAGCTCCGGTGAAGTGGAGCCGAAGCAGCCGAGCCTGCTGGCCCAGGCCCGGGTGCGGTTTCCCGCCATGTCGGAAATCGCCGAAGCGGCTACGCTTTTCTGGCTGACCGCGTTCTTCCTCTTTTACGGACTGGTGCCGATCTTCGGCGGTGATGGCATCGGTTTGGTCGGCGCCGACGAGCCGCGATACGCCCAGGTGGCGCGCGAGATGCTGACGCGCAAAGATTACGTCACGCCAGTATTGTGGGGGCATCCCTGGCTGGAAAAGCCGGCGCTGTACTACTGGCGGGCGATGTTCGCCTTCCGCGAGTTTGGCGTGCACGACTGGTCGGCCCGGCTGCCTTCAGCCAGCTTCGCCTTCATGCTGGTCGTGCTCATTTACCTGCACATCCGGCGCTTTCGCAATGGCGGCCAACTGGATGCGGCCCTCCTTACGGCTTCATGCGCGGGCATTTTGAGCTTTGCGCGGGGCGCCTCGACCGATATGCAGCTGGCGGCGCCCTTCTGCATTGGCATGCTGGGCTGGTATGCCTGGTACGAAACGAACAGCAAGTTCTGGCTCTTCGATATTTACTTTTTCGTAGGCGCGGCCACCCTCGCCAAGGGGCCGGTGGCGCCCTTTATGGCTCTGGTCATCATCGGCATCTTCGCCGGTCTGCGCCGCGAGTGGTCCCTCTTTCGACGAAGTTTATGGTGGCCCGGGATCGTGCTGTATTTCGCGATGGTCCTGCCGTGGTTCATTGCGGTGCAGCGGCGTAATCCAACCTTTCTGAAGATTTTCTTCCTCGAGCACAACCTCGAGCGTTTCGCCACCAATCGCTTCGAGCACTACCACCCGTTCTGGTATTACGTGCCGGTCGTCCTGCTGGGGCTCACGCCCTGGGCGGTGATTGCCGTGACCGCCTTTGTGGATGCAGTTGGCCGGTCGATAAACGAGTGGAAGGCCCGGCGATCGAAATTCCATTACATCGGGCACGGTCGGGCGGGGGACGCCTTTCCGGAGTTTCTGGTGTTGTGGGCGCTGGTGCCCATCGTCTTCTTCTCGTTTTCCGACTCGAAGCTGCCCGGTTATGTGCTGCCGGCGTTGCCGCCACTCACAATTCTGGCGGGGGATTACCTGAATCGCATCCGGGCACGGGGGCTCAAGGGGTGGATTCTGGTGCTGCATGCAATCTCGACGGGCATCCTCAGCATGTTCGTGCTGCTCATGCCGCTGCACCTGCGCGATCCGGAGGCGATTCCGCCTGGGAATGCGATCGTGGCGGCGAGTATGGTCGGTGTGGCCGTGATCGTGTTCATCCTGATCACGGTGGCCAGGTTCGGGCTGCACCGTCTCCGCATTGCGACCATGACGCCGATGATTATCCTGCTCCTGTATATCTTCGGTATCGGCCCCGTCTTCGGGCTGCCTGGACTCCAGTTCACTAAACGCAACATCGTCCTGATGGACGACACCTACTCGGCGCGCCCGCTGACGCAGATTCTCAATAAGATCAGCCCGACGCCCGGGATCGTGGCGGTGTGGCGGGTGCGCCGCGATGTCCAGTACGGGCTGGCCTTCTATCGGAACCAGCGGGCAGTGAATTACGATATGGGCATCGCCGTGAGCAATCCGACGGCGGCCGCGGATCGCGGTCCGCACGGCGTGGTGCTGGACGACGTGAAGGAAGGGTCGTCGGCCGAAGAGATGGGTTTGCGCAGCCTGATCGGCGACGACGTGGTGGCAGTGAACGGCCAGCCGGTCCTGGACGCGGCGGATTTCGACGCCATGAGGGCCAGTTGGAAACCCGGTGTCCGGCTTGAATTCGAAGTGCTCGATCCGCGAATTCCGGACAAGAATCCGCAGTTCGTCGGCGGCATCATGCAGGATGGGATTCCGGACAAGCATCATTTACTGGTCGTTCCGGAATCTTCTATTCCGGAGCTTCGCCAAAAGCTGCAGGGAAGGCAGTACGAGCCGCTCTTTACCTACCCTGCCCAAAGCCTGGTCGTCTATGACGTTCAGGCCAGACAGTCAGGAACAGCAGTTCGCAGACAGTGAGCCGTTTTACGCACTTTTACCGGGAGAGTTCTCCCAAGACCCGCCAAAATGGGTCAGGGCAGGCCTGGATTCATGAGTTCCGCGCTCCGGTTCGAGCTGTTGGACCTGCGACACTTCTCGGCTGGCAGCCTCCGCCCGCTGCTGGAAGATGAGAGCCGCGTCTGGAGCGGGCGGCTGCACTGGGATTATCGCGGCTCCGCCGATCTTCTTCTGCAGTATCTGGATTCGCGGGTTCTTCCGGGGTACGTTGCTGTGGAGAACGGGCGCGTAGTCGGCTATGTCTTCTGCGTCTATGAAGGACACAAGGCCGTCATTGGGGACGTTTTCGCGCTGGAATCGCGGGAATCCTCCAGCGAGATTCGCAACGAGCTGCTGGTTCGCCTGCTGGAGATGCTGCAGAATACGCCTGGTATCACCCGCATTGAGTCGCAGCTCCTGCTCCATGCGCATGGAACTCACCAGCGGGTCTTCGAAGCGGCGGGATTTGAGACCTACGAACGCATCTTCATGGAGTGGCCGCTGCAGGGCGCCGGCACCCTCGGCGCGGACGGATCCCTTAGCGCGAATTCGGACAGTCGTCTGGAAGTGCGGCGCTGGGCTGAGGCCGATCTCGGTCGGGCGGCTCGCCTGATTGCTCTGGCCTACCACGACCACCTCGACAGCCACATCAACGAGCAGTATCGAACCGCCTCGGGCTCGCAACGTTTCCTGCATAACATCGTGCGTTTTCCGGGCTGCGGCTATTTTGATGCCGACTCTTCGCGGGCGGTGGTTCAAGCCGGCAACCCGGATCTGGCCGGGTTGCTGCTCTGCTCCCGCGTGCGAGAAGACGTAGGGCACGTGACGCAGATTTGCGTCGCGCCGGAGTTCCGCGGACGCGGTCTGGGCCGATTTTTGATGAACGAATGCGCAGGCAGCCTGGCCAGGCGGGGATTCAGTCTGCTGACCCTGACCGTCACGGCCTCCAACCAGAAGGCCGTATCGCTCTACGAGTGGCTCGGCTTTCGCGGCACGCATCGCTTCGATGCGATGGTATGGGACCGGAGCGGGCAGGCTCCGGCGGCGGCTGGCCGGAGCGACTAACTCGCCGCCGTCTGTTCGACGGGGTCAGGAACCTGCGAACGCAGGCCAGACGCAGTGATGGCCGCTTCCACCATGGCATTCATCCCCATGCAGGAGTTCATCATGAGGTGGTAGAGTCGGCGGTCGTCCCATTCGCGCTGATGGAAGCGCCGGATGTAGTCGGCGCGGCGGCGATCAATCGCCATCATCTGGCTTTCCGCCTCTTTGGAGTGATCGGGAAAGTGCTGCTGCAGGTATTGGATTTTTCTCGGCAGAGAGGCGTAGACAAAGATGTGGAAGGCGCCTGCTGCCCGGGCCAGCACCGAGGCGGCGCCTCTTCCCAGCACGACGCAGCGGCCGTTGGCCGCCTGCTCCTGAAAATACAGGCGGATAAACTCCACCATCCGTTCGCCGTCGAAGACATCGGGGTCGCCAGGCAGCCGTTCCAGCGAACCCAGCCAGATCGCCTTGCCGAAGCGGTGATACCAGGGGTCAATACGCTCGTCGAGGCGTTTGACCAGCGTAGGTGCAACGCCTGCCTTGCGAGCGACGTCGTCAATCAGGCAGCTGTCGATCAGCTTCCAGCCAAGGCGTTCCGCCAGATGATGCGCGAAATCAGCGCCCTGGCTGCCATATTCCCGTTCTACCGTGATGACCTGAATCATGCCGTTCCTCTTGCATCCGAGCCGATGCTGCCACTTTTCGCGGGGGGACGTCAACAGATTCCTGCAGAGCGGTGATCAGGCTCACAATCAGCGCAGGGACGCCGGCCGGCTGGACGGGTTGGATGCAGAATGCGGCTCGGAGGATCGTGGCGCCGAAGGATGCGGGCTACTGTCGGAGCTCCACCACAGTAGCGCCGGCGCCGCCTTCATTCTGACTGGGTTCTGTCACCGAGGCCACCTGCGGATGGCGTTCGAGCCAGGCACGCAGGGTTCGCCGCAGTACCCCCATGCCGGTTCCGTGGATGATACGGATACGCGGCAGCCCGGCGAGGAAGGCGCGGTCCAGGAACTTCTCCACGGCATCCTGCGCCTCGTCTGCGGTGCGGCCAATGACGTTGATCTCGCTGCTCAAAGCGTCCGGCTCTGCGACAGAGACGGTAATGCCGCCTTTGCGGGCCGCTTCCAGGGGAGTGGCCTGACGCGGCGCAACGACCTCCGCAATCTCGTCCCGCGCGATGCGCATCTTCATCGGGCCAACGGAGACATCGAAGGTCTTCTCGTCGATCTGCCGCTGGACGACGGCGGTCTTGCCCAGAGTGCGCAGCTTCACCGTGTCCCCCTCGGCCACATGCCGGACGATATGCGGCTGCGCATTCTGATCACCGCGATCCGCACCTGTATGCTGGGCGACCACCGCGGTGTTGAAGCTTTCAGCAAACTCGCGGCGCAGGCGGGCGATGCGGCGCTCGGCTTCCTTGGAGAGCTTTTGCTGTGCGGCACGGTCCTCAATGGCACGAACCGTCTCGCGAGCCTGAAACTCGAAGTTCTTCAGCAAAGACTGGAGCTGCGTTTCCAGATCGCGCACTTTGGCGCGCCACTCCTTCATGCCCTCGGCGGCCAGCCGGGCGCGCTCCTGCGCGAGTTCCTGCTCCAGTCGCCGCACCCGGGCGCGCTCCAGGTCGAGCGCCGCTAATTGCTCGTGCAGACTGTCGAGGAAGCGCGCGATGTCCTGGGTCTGGGTGCTTAGCCGCGCGTGCGCAGACTGAATAATCTCCGGACTCAGGCCCAGCCGTTGCGCGATGTTGATGCCGGCCGATGCGCCTGGTACGCCGAGCCGCAATTCGTAAGTGGGCGCCAGCGTCGCCTCATCAAAGCCCACAGCAGCGTTCACAGCGCCTGGCGTGTTCTCGGCGTATACCTTCAGGGCGGTGAGGTGGGTGGAGACGACAGACCAGGCTCCCGCCCCCAGAAAATGCTCCGCTACCGCAACGGCCAGGGCCGCGCCCTCTTCCGGATCGGTCGCCGATCCCAGTTCGTCGAGCAGGACCAGGGACTGCGCCGTCGCCTGGCCTGCGATGCGATTGAGGTTCGTGACGTGGGCAGAGAACGTGGACAAATCCTGCTCGATCGACTGCGCATCGCCGATATCCGCGAGAAAGGCGTCGAAGATCGGCGTCACCAATTCGTCCGCGGGAACCGGAACGCCTGCCTGCGCCATCATGGCCAGCAACCCTGTGGTCTTCAGCGTGACGGTCTTGCCGCCGGTGTTCGGGCCACTGATAATGAGTTGGCGATCCGCCCCGGCGAGTTCGAGGCTTACCGGAACAATCACCTTCGATTCCGACCGCAGGCGCCGCTCCAGCAGGGGGTGCCGCGCGTTCTTCAGGCGGAACTCCGGGGAAGTTGCCTCGGCGAAGCGCGGCGGGGCACACTCGTATTCCTGGGCGAAGCGAGCCCGCGCCTGCAATGTGTCAACCTCGGCAAGGATTGTGGCCCCGGCCAGAATGGCAGTGGCGTGTTGGGCGATCTGGCGCGTCATCTGCAGGAAGATGCGATGAATCTCGGCTTGCTCCTCTTCGAGGAGCCGTACCAGGTCATTGTTCAGCTCGATGGTCTCCATCGGCTCCACATAGACGGTCTGGCCGCTGGAGCTGGCGCCGTGGACCACGCCCTGCACGCGCCGCTTCCACTCCGCTTTCACGGGAATGACGAAGCGTTCGCCGCGGATCGTAATCAGTTCATCCTGCGCGGAGCCGCCCTCGGAATAGCGCCGCAGAGCGGAGCGCAGGCTCTCTTCGATGGAGCGCTGCTGCCGCTCGATTTCGCGACGGATGCGCCGCAGTTCGGGAGAAGCATCGTCGGCCAGCGTACCGTCGGGCAAAAGCTTTTCCCGAACGCGTTCGGTCAATGGTCTGAGGCTCGTCCCCAGCAAAAGCTTTGAGAGCGCGTTCAACTCCGGTAACCGGCCCTGGGTGTTTTCCGGCGGCGTGCGCATCACTTCGGTCCACGCCGTGATCTCCTCGGCAAGGGCAAACATCGCCCGCAACTCTTCCGACTCCAGTGCGACGCCCTCAATGCGCGCTTTCGCCAGCAATTCCGAGGGGTCGAATAAGGACCGCAGCTGGGGCATGACGCCTGCTGCGACAAGGAGCCGCATCTCAGCGGTCATCCGTTGCTGCCGCGCAACCCAGTCGCGATCGGAGGAGGGGAGCAGATCGGCGATCCACGCACGCCCCAATGCCGACTGAGCGTATGAGCCGAGGAAGGAGACAAATTTGTCCCAACCCAGCGGCGGACCAGGCAGGATGCCCTGCGGAATCTCCGGGAACAACGGCATAGAGCCATTATCAGGGCAGAGCGGCTTTGCGAGAGTGCGACCCGGCATGCTGCCTGCCTCGACAAACAACGCCAGCGATCCGGGCGACAACAGGTGCAGGTTGAATCGGACCTCCACTCTCTGGAATCCTATGAGTATTGAGCGCTGAGTTGGAGCTAACGGACTTTGTCGTGGTGGGTGCGGGTATCGCCGGACTGCGCGCGGCGATCGGCCTTGCCTCGGAGGGCGCGCGCGTTCTTGTGGTGACCAAGGAAGCTCTGGGCGAATCGAACACGCACTACGCCCAGGGAGGCATTGCGGTGGCCATGAGCGGCGCTGAAGACGTGGCTCTGCACCTGGAGGACACGGTCAACGCGGGCGACGGACTGGTGAACAGCGAAGCGGCGCGGGTGCTGGTGGAGGAAGGCCCGCTGCGTGTGGAAGAGCTGCTGCGCTGGGGTACGGACTTCGATCGCGAGGCGGGCAAGCTGATGCTGACACGCGAAGGCGCCCACAGCCGCAACCGCATCCTGCACGCCCACGGCGATGCCACCGGGGCGGAGATTGGCCGTTCTCTCCTGAGGCATGCGCGATCGATGAAGCAGATCACATTGCTTGAGTGGACGACGACCGTCAGTCTGGACGCCGACGATGGCCCGGTTGCCGGCATGCGGTTGCTGGATCGCGATGGCGTGTTGAGAGATATCCGGGTGCGAGCTGTCCTGCTGGCCAGCGGAGGCGCGGGCCAGGTCTACAGCGACACAACGAACCCGGCTGTGGCTACAGGGGACGGCATTGCGATGGCTTGGCGCTCCGGAGCCGAGATTTCCGATATGGAGTTTTACCAGTTCCATCCGACGGCGCTCAGCCTGCCGGGCGTGCCGCGGTTTCTGCTGTCGGAGGCTCTGCGGGGCGAGGGCGCGTACCTTCGCAACGCACGCGGAGAGCGCTTTATGGAGAGGTACCATCCGTTGCTGGAGCTAGCGCCACGCGACGTGGTGGCCCGGGCGATCACGCGAGAGGGAATGGGCTCGGATGGCGCGACACTGCCGGTGTATCTGGACATGCGTCACGTAACGAACATCGATCCGCACACGCGCTTCCCGGGAATCTCGGGGTTCCTTGGCGAGCATGGGCTGGATCTGCGCCGCGACCTGATCCCGGTGCGGCCGGCCGCGCACTATCTGATGGGCGGAGTGCGGACCGATGTCGAAGGGCGTACGTCTCTGAAGGGGCTGTATGCAGCCGGCGAAGTCGCCTGCACGGGCGTGCACGGGGCGAACCGGCTGGCGAGCAATTCGCTGCTGGAAGGCCTGGTCTTTGGGGCGCGCGCGGCGGAGGCGATGAGCGGGGAAGAATCTCGCCCGACAACAAAGAGCCCGGCGCCGCATCAACAGCCAGGGCCGACAAAGGATTTGGCAGAGGTACGGAACAGATTGCAACAGTCGATGTGGCAAAACGCAGGACTGCTGCGGGATGCCCCCGGCCTCAAAGCCGGTCTCGCCGAGATCAGCGGTCCCTCCCCTGAGAACCCGGGGGAACTCAGCCGGTCGCTTCTGGAGTTGGGGAACCTGCAGACTGTGGGCGAACTGATCCTTCGCTCGGCACTGGCGCGGGAAGAGAGCCGCGGCGCGCATTTCCGCAACGATTTTCCGCAGCGGGACGACGCGCGGTTTGGCCTCCACTCGGTGATCCGGCGGGAGCATATCCTCTTCAAGGACATCTGACGGCGCTACGGGTCACCGGTGCAGCAGCCTGAAGGCGTGGGTCCACTCGTTTTTCGTGAAGCCGAGGATGCACCACAACATGCACAAGGGCTCTATGGCCCGCGCAGCTTCGGCTGTGCCCATGTCCGCCGTCTCCCATCCGAACTGATCGAGAATCGCGGCCACCTTCTTTTTTGCCCCTTCGTTGTTGCCGCAGATGAACATCGTTGGCGGTTCCGCAAACGGTGGATTGACCATGTTCGGACTGCCGACGGAGTTGAATGCCTTTACGAAGTGCGCTTCGGGAAAGTCACGCTGGAGCTGCTCCATCAGCGACTCGTTGGGGCCGGTGAAGAAGGGCAGGACGGCGTGATCGGGGGGAGCATCGGCAATAGGATTGCACGTGTCGATGATGGTCTTGGCTGCGAGATTTTCGCGGCCCGCGGTCTCAAGCGCCTTACCGGCCGCACCGCCCTTCACCGCAAGCACCACGATTTCACCGAAGGCGGCAGTTTGGCGGGAGTCGCCCACCTGCGCCCCAGGGTGCTGCTGAATCCAGTCGGCCAGCTTCGCTGGTTCGCGAGTGCCAATCATGACTTCATGGCCGTGTTGCAAAAAGCCGGATGCGAGCGTTTGCCCAACTATGCCGGAACCGATGATGCCCACCTTCATGACTCTTCTCCTCGAGATGGAATGCAGAAACTATAGCGTGGCTGGATGAATGTGAGGCAACAGGTCAGTCCTGAGCAGCGGTGGCCGGCGGGGGAGCCCATCGGCTTCCAATCGCAAACACAGTCAGGATGCCGACAATAATGGCCAGCGACCAGATGACGGGCACAACGATCCAGCGCGCGGCGAGCATCTTGAACGCGACAAAGCCGAGAATGCAGGCCAGACCATAGTGGATCAGGTGGAAGCGGTCGAGCATGGAGGCAAGCGCGAAGTAGAGCGACCGCAGGCCCAGCACGGCGAAGATATTCGAGGTGAAGGCGATCCATGGGTCACGAGTGACGGCGAGAACCGCGGGAATCGAGTCCAGGGCGAAGATGAGGTCCGTGACCTCGACGGCAAGGATCACCAGCAGCAGAGACCGCAGCGCGAGGTTGGACGCGTCCGCCCACCGCAGGCAGCAGTCGCGTACCCAGCGCACGGGCCCGCGCACCGGAGTGGCGCCCGGCTTCGCCAGCAACAGGCGAACGGCGGCAATCGCGAGGATGGCGCCAAAAGCGTACTGCACCCAGGCAAAGCGCGCCAGCAGGGTGGTCCCGGCCAGAATCAGCAGGCCGCGAAAGACAATCGCTCCCAGAATGCCCCAGAGGAGTACCCGCCGCTGCTGCTTCTCCCCAAGCCGGAGAGAGCGAAAAAGCAGCAGGAAGACGAACAAATTGTCGATGCTGAGCGAGCCTTCGATCAGGTAACCGGTGATGAACTCCAGCGCGCGTTGCTTGCCTGTAGTCGCCGCAATCAGCCACGCATAGGCGCCGGCGATGAGCGCGAGGACGAGGGTCCAGATCCACGCGGTGCGGACGGAGACGCGACGTCCTCTGCGCTGCAGCAGGACCAGATCCACGAAGAGCAGCGCAACAATCAGGACGGAGAAGGGAAGCCAGTGGTGGGGCATCGCACCTACCGCTGGTCGAGCAAGCGGATCGTCTCGAGGATGGTGTCGCCGGCGATGGTCAGGCTCTGCGCGCTGATCTTGTCCAGCGTGTCTTCGGCCGTGTGCCAGTACGCATTGTTGTACCCGTAGTCCAGATCAATAAGGTCGGCGCAGGGCACGCCGCGGTGGACAAAGGGAATGTGATCGTCCTCGTCGTAGGTGGAGCGCTGAAAGAAGAATGACTGCCAGCCATACTCGCTGGCGGCTTTGTCGACGAGATCCTCGAGCCAGGGCGTGGAGTTCAGATCGCGCTGCACGTCCAGGTCCTTGTCGCCGAGCATATCGGCCAGGATGAAGGCCTTGATGCGCTTCAGCGTGCCGTCGGCGGCCCATTGGGCGGCCAGATGCTTGCTGCCGTAAACGGAATCGCTGTCACTCCAGCTCCTGATGGCTTCTTCGCCGTCGGTGAAAACGAGCCAGACGCTGTAGCCGTTCTGAGTGGGGCCGCGCAGGTAGTTCGCCATCTGGATCAGCAGGCCGGTCGTGGAGCCGCCGTCGTTCGCGCCGACGTAATGAATGTTGCGCAGCGGGTAATTCGTCTCGTAATGCGTCGCCAGGACGATGATGCCGTCCTTCTTGCCCGGGAATTTCACGATGAAGTTGTGCATCGTCAGGGGGCCGGCGGGGGTATTCGTCGTGAAAGTATCTTCTTCAAGCTGATCGTGACGGAACTGTGTTTTCAGGAACGCTTCGGCTTTGACATGGCCCGGGCTGCCGATCCAGCGGGGACCGGTGGCGTCGACGTACTGGCGTGTATAGGCCAGCGCCCGAGCACCGTCGAACTGCGGCAACGTGTCGGCGCGCGCAGCGCCGAGCAGAACGACGAGGGTCAGCAGAAAGACGGGAACGGTTCTTCTCACGGGTTCGCCTTTGCGGATCGTTTTTTGCGCTGGGCCGGATGCACAAACCAGGAGACGCCGATGCTGATGAGATAGAGGGTCAGCATAGGCGTGGCAAAGACACACATGGTCAATACGTCGGGGGTAGGAGTGATGATGGCGGCAATGATGAAGATGATCAGAATCGCGTAGCGGAGGTTTTTCCAAAGAAACTTCGGCGAGACGATGCCGAAGAGGGAGAGAAACATAACCAGGATCGGCAACTCAAAGGTGACGCCGAGGCCCAGAATTACAGTCAGAAACAGGTCGGTGTACTCATTGATTTCGATAACCGGATGAAAGTCTTTGTTGAAGCCAAGCAGAAAGTCGAGCGAGCCGGGATAGACCCAGCGGTAGCCGAAGAAAGCGCCGGCCAGGAAGAGCAGAATGGTCGCCGACATGAACGGAACGACATACCGCTTCTCGGTCTGGTAGAGCCCTGGGGAGATGAAGAGCCACACTTCATACAGCACGAACGGGCAGGCAAGAACGCAGCCGGCCAGGAAGGTGATCTTCAGATACATGTTGAAGGGATCCATGGGATTGAGGTAGTTCAGCTGCGTGGACAGGTGGTGCTGTGCCAGCGCAAACTTCACCGGTCTCTCCATGAATCCGTAAATGCGCTCGTGAAATCCCCAGCAAAGAAAAAAAGCCGCAATGAGGTAGAGGGCGACGTGGATGATCCGGCGGCGAAGCTCCTGAAGGTGATCGAGGAGGCTCATACCGGGCAACTCGGCGCGCTCTGTGACGGCGGCGCGCGCGCGATCCACGAAGTCAGTCATGGTGGGTGGCCGCTTTCTGCGCGGGCGGATGGACGCCATTCTCCGATTCGGTCAAAGCCGGTGCGGCGAGATCGATATGAGGCTGCGGTTCGATCTCGCTCTCCAGGTCGGCAGCGACGGACACGGGTGCGGTGCTGGCGTCGGTGGGCAGCGAAGGATCGACCTGGACTTCGGTCTCGGGTGCGATGGAGGAGCCGTCGGCAGGTTCAACTGCGGCCGGTTCGCCAGCGGCCGGCGAGGCAAAGGGCTTCGAAGTACTCACTGAGGTCCCGATCGAAGGAGGCAGGATGGTCGGTTCCGTGCTTGCCGGGAGCGCGGCGACATCTGCGGGAGCGGCTCTTTCGGGGGCTGCAATGGCTCGGGCGGCTTCCAGTTCGGCGGCCTTCTTCCGGCGCTCTTCTTCTTCCATGTTCCGCAACTCGTCCTGAATCTGAAACTTAAATTCATTGCTGGCGCGGCGAAACTCGGCGAGCAGCTTGCCCAGTTGTCTTCCGATCTCCGGCAGCTTTTTAGGCCCGAAGAGCACAAGCGCCAGCAGGAAGATGAAGGTGTAGTCGCCGAAATGCATGGATAGCCCATGATACCCGCCGCGATTGGGGGGTCACAAGAAAGGCACAAAACAGTGTCTTCCGCCACATTTGTATTCAAAAATCGGACGATCGCGCCTGTTGTGCGCCAGGAGGCGCGGGAACCCGTCCACGGATCCGACGGTGAATCCCGGGGCAGGCGCATCGGGCGTCATCCCAGCACGTTCCGGGCAATGGTCATGACGGAGAATCGTCGCTAGCACGCCGCTGAAAGTCAGCGGACCCTGTTCTCGACTGCGATGGTCCAGCTCTTGGCATTCGAGTGCGCGGTTGGCGATGTTCGCCCGACAACATTCAGCACGCTTCGGCCAAAGCCCCTGATGCATTAAACTATGGGCAACGACGAGTCGTTGGGACCTGGCGCTTTTGCGACCCATTTCCGGATCGGCACGTCTAAAGAAACAGAGGCTGCAACATCCCCGTTGGCTGGGCGAACGCTCCGAGAGCGAACGCAGCGAGTTGACTGCAGCCGGGTTTGGCTTTCAACATCCCCGTCCAGATTGGTGCTGGCCTGCAAAGGCAACGCCGAACCGGACTGAAGGCGGCGTATTTTGAGCGTACTGGAAGAAGCAGTTCTTGACCCCGTGTCCGCTGAAGCGGAGAGTTGTTCCCTGGACAACTACCTCGCCCTGCCGGACCACACCATGGACGCCCGCATTGCGGCGGCGCGGCGCACGCTGGGCACGACGACGATTCTGCTCGGCCACCACTATCAGCGCGATGAGGTCATTCGCTTCGCCGATTTCACCGGCGATTCCTGGAAGCTTTCGAAAGTCGCAGCAGAAACCGACGCGCGGTATATCGTTTTCTGCGGTGTGCATTTCATGGCGGAGAGTGCCGATGTACTTGGGCGCGACGGGCAACAGGTGATCCTGCCTGACCTGCATGCCGGCTGCTCGATGGCGGACATGGCGGAGATCGGACAGGTAGAGACGTGCTGGGAAACTCTGCTGCGTTCGGGCATTGCAGCCGAGGACATTGTGCCGCTGACGTATATGAACTCCTCGGCGGCCATCAAGGCATTCTGCGGGGAGCGCGGAGGGCTGGTCTGCACCTCGTCCAATGCGTGGGCCGCCTTTGAATGGGCGTTTGCGCGGGCAAAGAAAATTCTCTTTCTGCCCGATCAGCACCTGGGCCGCAATACCGGCCATGCAATGGGGATGCCCCTGAACGACATGGTCGTCTACGATCCCTGGCAGTTGAATGGGGCCCTCACGCCGGAGCAGTTCCGGGCGGCGCAGGTGATTTTGTGGAAGGGCCATTGCTCGGTGCATCAGCGCTTCCTCCCGGAGCACGTCGACAAAGTGCGCGCAAGGCATCCCGGCATCCGGGTCATCGTGCACCCGGAGTGTCGGCTCGATGTCTGCGAGAAGGCTGACGCGCTGGGCTCGACGGAGAAGCTAATCAAACTCGTCGAGGAGGCGCCCGTCGGAACGAGCTTTGCCATTGGTACGGAAATTCACCTGGTGCATCGCCTGGCACAGCGGTTTGCCCCGCTGGGCAAGACAATCATGACCCTTGACGATGCCGGCTGCCTGTGTACGACGATGTATCGCATCAGCCCGCAGCATCTGGCATGGGCGCTGGAGAATCTGGTGGAAGGACGCGTGGTGAACCGGATCCAGGTACGGGAAGACGTCAAACGCTGGGCGCGCGTGGCACTGGACCGCATGCTGGAGATTCGGGCTTGAAAACTTTCACCCTCGATGAGGCCCAGACCCTGCTGCCCGTGATCGAGTCCCTGCTGAATCGCGCGATCGAAGCGAAACAATCCGCCGAAGATCTGCAGGAAGAGGCGGGCGTTCTGGCTCGACGCATCGTGGGCAGCGGCGGTCTGCATGTTGATATCGGCGCGGCGCACAAGCGCAAAGTCACTCTGGAAGCCCTGGTGCAGCGGGCGAAAGCCGCCATCGAAGAGATCAACGACAGCGGAGTGCAGGTGAAGGACCTGGATACGGGACTGCTGGATTTCCCCTGCTTGCTGGAAGGCGATACCGTGCTTCTGTGCTGGAAGCGAGGCGAACCGCGCATCGCATACTGGCACCGCATCGAGGATGGTTTCGCGGGGCGCCAGCCAATCGACGCGCGATTTGGTCGCAACGCGCCGGAGAAACTGCACTAGCTGGCTCCGGGGCCCAATACCGGATGACATCTGTCACCTCGCTTTTCTGACAAACCCCACTGGGTCCCGTCTCCCGGTTGCGTAATTCTGTCTTTGCCGCTGAAGAACGCGCGGCAGGAGACAATCGATGTCCGCTACCGCCGCAACCTTTCCTCGGAGCCTTTCTGCCGCTTCCCCTGCACCCCTCACACAGGGGAGGGCGGTCGCGAAACTGCACTCGGTCACGAAACGGTACGGCGCCGTAACCGCACTGAGCAACTTCTCGATGACGCTCCACGCCGGGGAAGTCGTCGCATTGCTGGGCCCGAACGGCGCAGGCAAGACAACGGCCGTCCGGCTGCTGCTGGGGCTGATCGGAGCCGATTCCGGGAGCGTGCGCGTACTGGGCCGCGATCCCCGCGACGCCGACGCCCGTACACGCATCGGCGCCATGCTGCAGGTCAGCCGCGTACCGGAAATGCTGCGCGTCCGCGAGCACATCGATCTCTTCCGCAGCTACTACCCTTCTCCGCTCAGCACCGAGGATGTGATCCGTGCTGCGCGCCTCGAGTCAGTAGCGAACCAGATGTTCGGCAAGCTTTCCGGAGGCCAGAAGCAGCGGACGCTTTTTGGGCTGGCACTGTGCGGCAACCCGGACCTCATTTTTCTCGACGAGCCGACCGTTGGCATGGATATTGAGTCGCGACGTTCCCTGTGGGATCAGGTGCGGGCGCTCTCGGCGGCGGGCAAGACCGTATTGCTGACCACCCACTACCTGGAGGAGGCCGACATGCTGGCCAGCCGGATTGTCGTCATCAACAAAGGCAGGCTCCTCTGTGAAGGCACGTCGGCGGAGATTAAGCATCGCGTCTCCGGGCGGCGCATCCGCTGCATCACGCAGCTCGATCCGGAATTCCTGCGGACACTGCCATCGGTTTCTGACGTGCAGCAGGATCGCGAGGCGGTTTTGATCCTCGCTGAACATCCGGAGCCCGTCGTCCGGGAGATGCTGCTGCGCGACCAGAGCCTGCACGGGCTGGAGATTTCCGCGGCCGCTCTGGAAGATGCATTCCTGGCGCTCACCAGCGAAGCCTCAACCACGAACTGACCGCAACGATCGAGGAGAGATCATCATGGCCACGCAAAGCATCGCCATCGCTTCGCAGACGCTCGGAGCTGGCTATTACGCCCGGGTCTTTCGCAAAGAGACGCAGTACGAGTTCGTTCGGATGCTGCGAACGAAAGCCTTCTCCCTCTCAGTGATCGGCTTCCCGGTCATGTTCTACCTGCTCTTCGGCACCTCAAACCGGCATGGGATGTATGCCCGCTATCTGATGCCGAGCTACAGCTGCATGGGTGTGGTCTCGGCATGCCTCTTCGGGATAGGAATGGGCATCGCTCTGGAGCGGGCGCAGGGCTGGTTCGAGCTGAAGCAGGCCAGTCCGATGCCGCGATTCGCCTATCTCGGGGCTAAGGTCATCAGCTGTGCCGCGTTCGCTCTGGTGATCGTCGCGACCCTGGTGGTTCTGGGCATCACGCTGGGTGGCGTAACGCTCACGATCGCCGAAGCGATGAAACTGGCGGGGGTCGTCCTGGCGGGGTCCATTCCATTCACCGCAATGGGGCTGCTCATCGCGCTTCTTGTGCCACCGAACGCGGGACCGGGCATCATCAATCTCATCTACCTGCCCATGTCGTTTGCGTCCGGCTTCTGGATGCCGGTCAGCGTGCTGCCTCACTGGCTGCAGGTCATCGCGCCGGCGCTTCCTACGTATCATCTGGCTCAGCTGGCGCTGCACATCTTTGGGTATGCCCGGCCCGGCGGCATGGGCATGATGGTCCACTGGGAGGCGCTGGCAGGATTTACCCTGTTGATGCTGGGGACGACGTGGATCCTGTTCCAGCGCATCGAGGCAAAGGCGTGAAGGAAGCCGATCGCAATTCAGGGCTGCTGGTGCCGGGGTGCGAGAGCGGCTCTGCCGCAGGGCAGTCATTGCTGGAGGATCTGCGTTCGGCTGAGATCGGCCTGCGCGGTGGCCTGCTCAGGCAAAAACCCGGGTGGCGCGGCCGGCTCTTCGACTTTGTCTGGCTCATCTATTCCGTCTTCTTCGTGATCCAGCCGATCCAGGAGCACAGCCGGAAATCGTGGATTGCCTTCGCGGTCGCTTTCTCTGTCTTTCTCGCGATCTACATTGCGTTGGTCTATTCGACCTCCCAACGGGTTCGTTTTCTTCTGTTGCTGGCCATGACCATACTGGCTCTGGGCTATTACCCGTACAACGCAGGCGCCTGCGGCATGTTCATTTATGTGGCCGCCTTCGCCCCTTTCGTAACGGAGTCGATTGCCTTTGCAGTCGGTACCATCGCCGTTGCCTGCCTCAGCATGGTCGTGGAGGGCTGGTGGCTGCATCTGAGCCCCTGGTCCTGGCTCATCTGCGCGCTCATCGCCGTGGCGGTCGGCGCGGGCAATCTGGTGGCGGCGCAGCGCATGCGGGCCAACAAACGGCTGAACCTGGCGCACGAGCAAATCGCCCATCTGGCCAAACTGGCGGAACGCGAGCGCATCGCACGCGATCTCCACGATGTGCTCGGCCACACCCTCTCTGTCGTCGTGCTGAAGTCAGAACTGGCCGGCAAGCTAATGGACCGCGATCCGGAGCGCGCCCGCACGGAAATCGGCGAAGTAGAGCAGATCGCCCGCAAGGCTCTGGGTGAAGTGCGCGAGGCCATTCGCGGATACCGAACCGAGGGGCTGGCGGCGGAGATCGACCGCGCGCGCAAGATCCTGGATGCCGCCGGCGTCACTCTGGAATGCGAGGCAAAGCCGCCGCCGTTTCCGCCGTCAGAGGAAACGGTCCTGTCCCTGATCGTCCGCGAGGCGGTAACGAACATCGTGCGCCACGCGCAGGCCAGCCATTGCCGGCTGGATTTTCAGACGAATGGCCACGGCACCGCACTGGTCGTCGAGGATGACGGCCGCGGCGGGGTTCGCGCCGAAGGCAACGGGCTCCGGGGCATGCGCGAGCGCGTGGAGTCCCTCGGCGGCCGGTTAGTCATCGATTCCGGGCAGGGAACTCGCCTGCTGGTCGAGATTCCTCCGCAGAGCGCTCGCTCGTGATGAAGAAGATTCAGGTCATCGTCGCTGAAGACCAGGCCATGGTGCTGGGAGCGCTGGCTGCCCTGCTGGAAACCGAGCCGGACATCGCCGTATGTGCCCGGGCCGCGAACGGCCGCGAGGCCCTGGCGCTGGTCGCCAGGCACAAGCCCGATGTGCTCGTGACCGACATCGAAATGCCGGAGATGACCGGCCTGACCCTGGCCGCCGAGGTGCGCGAACGCCATCCGCAGACGCGGGTCATCATCCTGACCACCTTCGCGCGTCCGGGGTATCTTCGCCGAGCGCTCGATGCCGGCGCCAAAGGCTACCTCCTCAAAGACCGCCCCTCGGCCGAACTGGCTGAGGCGGTGCGGCGCGTGTACCAGGGGCTGCGGGTCGTCGATCCCGATCTGGCCCTGGAAGCCTGGGACAGCGGCCCCGATCCTCTGACGGACCGCGAGCGGCAGATCCTGTGGCGCGCCGGGGAGGGGAAGTCGAGCGGCGAAATTGCGGAAGAACTCCATCTGTCCGAGGGAACTATCCGCAATTACCTCTCCGAGGCGATCAGCAAGCTGGGTGCATCCAACCGTGTGGAAGCTGCTCGCCTGGCGCGAGCTCGGGGCTGGCTGTAGATTCCCTCCGTAACCCACCCAACTGCATGCGCCATTGTCCCCCGGGATTCACCCGTGGTACGTTCATGCTTCCCGGGACCGCATGGATTATCGAACTCCCCGGCCAGATCTGCCGCTCAAATACGGCCCCTTCGGCGAAGAGAGATTCCCCTGAGCTCGCTCGAGAAAAAGCCGGAGTTCCAGGCTTCTACCGCCACGGTTCTCGTCGTGGAGGATGATCGTGCCGTTCGCCTTCTGTTCACGAAGGTTCTCCAGGCCGCTGGTTATCACGTAATTGCCTGCGAAAACGGCTCCGCGGGGCTGGAGTCCGCGCGGAAGCACCTCGAGAAGCTGGATGCCATCGTGACCGATGCCAAGATGCCCGGGATGGGCGGACAAAGGCTTATTGCGCGCGTCCGGACCCTGAAGCCAGATTTGCCGGCGATCGTCGTCAGCGGAAGTCTTATCGAAGGCGCCGCAGACCTAAAGACGGTCTTTCTCTGCAAGCCAGTTACCCCAGGGACTCTCACCCGGGAGCTGCGGCGCCTGCTGTGCGATAGGATGTAGAGTTCGCACCTGACCTTCCCGCAGACTGGGGGCCGCACCAGGACCATGATTATTGGCGTTCCGAAAGAAGTGAAAGACCACGAGAGCCGTGTGGGGATTACTCCAGCCGGCGTCAAAGCTCTCTCCGATGCCGGGCACAAGGTTCTGGTGGAAACCCACGCCGGCGACCTCTCCGCCTTCACAGACGACGAGTACCAGTCCGCGGGCGCGGAGATTGTCGGCTCTGCGGATAACGTGTGGGGCAATGCGGACCTGGTGGTCAAGGTCAAAGAGCCCATCGAGAAGGAATATGGATTTTTCCGCGAGGGCCTGACGCTCTTCACCTATCTGCATCTCGCCCCCGTTCCCGATCTGACCGAGAAGCTGCTGCAGAAAAAGGTCATCGGCATCGCCTACGAAACCATTCGCGACCGCGCCGGCACCCTGCCGCTGCTGACTCCCATGTCCGAGGTGGCCGGCCGCATGGCGGTGCAGGTGGGCGCGGCGTATCTGGAGAAGGAAAAGGGCGGGCGCGGCTTGTTGCTGGGCGGGGTGCCCGGTGTGCCTCCCGGCAGGGTCTGCATCATCGGCGGCGGCATCGTCGGCACGAATGCGGCAAAGATCGCCCTGGGTATGGGCGCGCGCGTCACGCTGGTGGACCTGAATCTGAATCGGCTCCGCGAGCTGGACGACATCTTCAACGGCCGCCTCTTCACCCTGGCGTCAAACTCTTGGAACGTCTCTCGGGCCGTGCAGGAAGCGGA
>DASRRO010000091.1:0-27841 GCA_035656855.1 Acidobacteriaceae bacterium
GTCGGCCGCCATCGGGGACATGCGCGAGAGCCGGTTCAGCTCTTTCAGCGCTTCTTTCTTCGTCTCCTCCGGCATGCCCGCGGCTTCAATCTTCTGCTTCAGCTCCTCGATGTCCTTCTGGCCCTCGTCCATGTCGCCGAGTTCCTTCTGGATCGCCTTGAGCTGCTCGCGCAGATAATAGTCCCGCTGCGACTGCTGCACCTGGTCCTGCACTTCACTCTGGATCTTGTTGCGCAGCTGCTGGACCTCCAGCTCTTTGGCCAGATGCTTGTTGATCCGCTCCATCCGCGCCGTTACATCCGGCGTCTCCAGAAGCTCCTGCTTGTCGGCCGTTGCCAAAAAGGGCAGGGAAGAAGCGATGAAGTCCACCAGCCGCCCGGGCTCGTCGATATTCATTGCGATCGTCTGCAGTTCGTCGGACAACGTCGGCGACGCAGTCACGATCTGCTGGAACTGGGTCACCACGTTGCGCTGCAGCGCCTCGACCGCGGGATTCTTCGCCGCCGGTGTCTCGGGAACGGTTTCGACCGATGCCAGCATGAAGGGCTCGATCTTTGAAAACTCACCCAGCCGTACCCGTTCGGTGCCTTCGGTGAAGACAAAGAGACTCTGGTTCGGCATTTTCACGACCTTGTGAATGGTCGCCAGGGTGCCGAACGTGTGCAGATCCTGGGGCTGGGGTGTGTCCACGCGCGCGTCGCGCTGCGCCACCACCACGATGCTCTTTTCCTCGCCGAGGGACTGGATAAGCTGGATGGAGCTCTCCCGACCCACCGTCAACGGCAGCACCGCGTGCGGGAACAAAACGGTATCTCGCACGGGGAGGATGGGCAGAAGACGCTCCTCGCCCCCTTCCCGCTGCCGGGGGTCGCCCGGCTGAATGATACTAATGAAATCGCTAGCCATGAGTGTCCTTATATCAAATAATTACTCATTGGATTCAGCAAGTCTGAAAAAGTCTCAACGAGGCCTGCCGAACTCAGCCTCGCGCAGCCACCCTCCCGGTGCAAATCCATGCCTTTCTTTTACTTGGATGCTCCCCTCAAGCTGGTACGCACGCCTTCGACGTTCCGTTCCCGGCATCCCCGCCAGCCCTGCGTTGCCGTCTTTGTGCCCAAATCGGCCTCCGATCCAGCGTCTACGCCGCCGGCTCAGCGGCTCGGTATCGCCCCAGTTCGCGCGCCATGGAACAGTGGTTTGGCAGTCGCTCCAGGGCTTCATCGGCAACTCGGGAATCCGCCAACTGATAATCCGCATAAAAAACGTACTCCCAGGGCCGTCCCGGGACGGGTCGCGATTCCAGCCGAGTCAAATTGGTACCCATTCCGGCAAAAACCTGCAGGGCGGCCACCAGCGTCCCTGGCCGATTCTCCACGGCAAACGCCAGGCTCACTTTGTTGGGTCGTGCCTCGGGTCGAACCTGCTCCCGTTTCCGAATCAGAAAAAACCGCGTGTAGTTCTCCGCATTGTCTTCGATGCCGGACATCAGGATCTCCGCCCCGTAATGTTCCGCCGCCTGGGCGCTCGCGATTCCCGCCACGCCCGGATCCCGGAGCTCCATCAGCTGCTTTACGCTGCCCGCGGTGTCGTAGAACGGCGCCGCTTCGATCTCCGGATGCTCCACAAAGAACCGCCGGCACTGCGCCAGAGCCACGGGATGCGAATACGCCTGGCGAATGTTTTGCAGCCGCGTCCCGGGCGCCCCGATCAGGTTGTGTCGAATGCGGAGCAGCCACTCGCTTTCGACTCCCACCGGATGAGCCAGCAGCAGATCATAGTGCTCTACAACTGATCCTGCCAATGAATTCTCGATGGGAATGACGGCGGCATCCACAGTCCCGTTCATCACCGCCGCAAACACCTCCGCTGAAAACGCGCACGGCAGGAGGGTTGCCTCCGGCTCAGCTTTTAACGCGGCTTCATGGCTGAAAGATCCCGGTTCACCCTGAATGGCGATACGCACCTGGATTCCACCTCCGCATCCTTTGTATCCCAACGGCAACCTATAACGGGTAGCGCGACTCCTATCCATCCGTTGGAGATTGAAACAGAGAGAAAGGAGATCGACGGATGCTCTGGACGTTGTTTGTCATCCTGCTGATCGCCTGGCTTGTCGGCTTGATTGGTTTCCACGTTGTCGCCTGGTACATTCACATTCTGCTGATCCTGGCGCTCGTGGTGCTTGTCATCCAGCTGATTAGCGGGCGAAGGCCCGTGGTTTAGCAAGACTCACGTGTGTTGTTGTTCCGCAGTCCACCAAAGGGGGTTCCATGAATTCAGATCAGATTAAGGGCAAGGCCAACGAGGTTGTTGGCAAAGTGAAACAGGGCGCCGGGGAAGCGACCGGCAACGATCGTCTTGCCAATCAGGGCGTAGCCGACCAGGTAAAAGGCGCTGCCCAGGAAACGTGGGGCAATGTGAAAGACGCCGCCCACGAAGCCGGCAAAACGCAGCAGAAGGAAGCTGAGCGCAACGCGGACCAGGCCCGCCACAACGTCGCCAACAAAGTCGAAGACACGAAAGACCGTGCCAACGAGAAGATCGACGCCTACAAGGAAAACGAGCGCGAAAAGCGCTCCGCCTAGCGCATCGCGGCTAACCGAATCCGTTCGCGGTATACACCGCGATTGGGTGCATCTACCTCACCGGCCTGCGGACTCCGCAGGCCTTTTTTTTTATTCGTTCTCGAAGGGGATATCGGCGTTGCGCAAACCCAGCTTTGCGCCGATCGAATAGCCGATCATGGCTACCGCCGGCCAGGTCGCGATAAAGCGGCCCTGTCCATCCAGCAATCCGCTGTCATGATCCAGGCTGAAGAAAGTCAGCCACAGCTTTTCTGAAGCGCCGCAGTGATAGCACGCCAGCGGACCCGTCGGCATATCCAGGACGTGCAGCGCCCACAGGAACCACCAGATCAGTCCCATCATCCACGGCAGGGTCGCGCTCTCGGTCGGATACATCTTGACCACACCGAAAGCCACCACCAGCGGCGCCGCGAACGACACGGCCAGGGTCACGGCCGGGGGCACGAACTCCGGATGGAACAGGGTGATGGCCAGCAACGCCAGCGCCCAAACCACCTGGCTTACTGTGAGGTGGAAGAAAAACCAAAGTGCCTGATACAGAACCCGGGTTTCCCTGGGCCCCAGAGCTTCTGCCGGCCGCGAATTGGCGCTCAACCCCAGACGCATCTCCCCTCAGACTATCGTTTCCCCGCAGCGGCGCGCAGGTTTTTCCTGCACCTTTCGAGGGACCGCCCTATCATGAACCTATGCTCCTCGAAGGCATCTTTCCGGCCGTGACCACGCCCTTCTATCCCGACGGGCGCCTCTACCTCCGCAAGCTCGAGCACAACGTCGAGCACTACTCGCGTACCCTGGCCGCCGGTCTGGTTGTCCTCGGATCGACCGGCGAGGCAGTGATGCTCAGCGACGACGAAACCCGCGATGTCCTTCGTCACGCCGCCCGCTCGGCCGCTCCGGACAAGGTTCTGGTGGCCGGCATTGGCCGGGAAAGCCTCACCGAGACGCTGCGCCTGGCCGAGTATGCCGCCAGTCACAACTATGACGCAGTCCTCGCCCGCACGCCACATTACTATGGTCCGCTGATGCGCGCCGCCGAGTTGCTGACCTACTACCGGACTCTGGCCGATAAGTCGCCGCTTCCCGTCATCCTCTACAGCATTCCGAAGTTCACCCACCTTGAAATCCCGGTAGAAGTGGTGACTGAACTGGCCCACCACCCCAACATCGTCGCCATCAAGGATTCTTCCGGCAGCCTTGAGCGCCTGAACGCGCTGATCGCCGCGACCCGCAACTCCCCAAAACGCACCGTACTCGTCACTCCGGTCTTCACCGCCTATACGAATCGCATGATGCTGGCCGAAACCGAAGCCAGCGCCGCCCTCGCGTCCGAACTGGTCTCCATTGATATGCTCAGCGGCGGAAGCCCGGCTGAGGCGGCCGTGATGGCAGCGCCGCGGGCGAATACCATGCGCAGGAAAGAAATCGGGTTTCAGGTCCTTTCCGGCTCCGCGGAGAACCTGCTCGGCGCTCTGGGGGCCGGCGCTTCCGGCGCAATCCTCGCCTTTGCTGCGCCCGCTCCCCAGGCCTGTCAGGAGGTCTACACCGCCTGGAAGGAAAACGACTCCCGCATTGCCGCGGAGAAACAGGAGCGCCTCATCGCCGCCTCCCGCCTGGTAGCAGGGAAGTATGGCATCCCCGGCCTCAAGCACGCCTGCGATCTCAATGGATACTACGGCGGCGTCCCGCGCATTCCGCTCCTGCCCCTCGGCGCCGAGCAAAAAGCCGAAGTCGCCGCCGCCATGGCCGACCTGCGCAACTGACTTCAGTCGAGCGGAGCGGACCACGATCGCCGAGGAGCAGAGAGGAGCCCTATGCTGGACCACGTTTTTCTTACCGTGAGCAATATAGAGCGTTCGGTTTCGTTCTATGAAGCGGCACTGGCGCCTCTTGGAATCAAGCAGCGCGTGGATTTCGACGGTGAAAATGGACCGCCAGGGCATCCCGACCTCAAGGGATTCGGCGCAAAGGGGCGCTTCTACCTATGGCTGCGTAAAGGCGCAGCGCATGGCGAGGCCGCTCATGTCGGCTTCGTAGCCAGCAGCCGGAAACAGGTCGAGGCCGCCTACGCCGCTGCCATCGCGGCCGGAGCCGTCGATAACGGAGCACCCGCCGCCCGGCCCTACTATGACCCGCGCTACTATGCTGCCAATGTGTTCGATCCTGATGGTTACAGCATCGAGTTCGTTTACAAGAGCTGGCAGCACGCTCAGGGATAGACGACGCCAGACAGACTGGGCCGACGGAAAGATTCGGACCCCCTTGACCACCCCGCCCCCGGCGCGAGAAGCTTTTCACCAATGTTCCTCAAGCAGTACTACCTGGGCTGCCTCGCGCACGCCTCCTACCTTCTCGCCGACGAGACCACCTCGACCGCCATCGTCGTCGACCCGCAGCGCGATATCGAGCAGTACCTCACCGACGCCGCCGCGCACGGTTTCGCCATCCGTCATGTCTTTCTCACCCACTTCCACGCGGACTTCGTTGCGGGCCATCTCGAGCTCCGCGATCGCTGTGGCGCCGCCATTCACCTGGGCGCGCGCGCTCAGGCCGAATACGCCTTCACTCCCATGCCCGATCGTTCGACGCTGGAGTTTCCCGGCCTTCGCATGCAGGTGCTTGAAACGCCCGGTCACACCATCGAATCCATCAGCCTCCTCGTCTACGATCTCCATCGCGACGCCACTCGCCCCTGCGCCGTCCTTACCGGAGACACGCTCTTTATCGGTGATGTCGGCCGCCCCGATCTGCGCGCCTCCCTCGGCTGGACCGCTGCTGATCTGGGTGCCCACCTCTATGAATCGCTGCACAGGCAGCTGCTCCCGCTTCCCGACGAGACCTTGATCTATCCAGCGCACGGAGCCGGTTCGCTCTGCGGCAAGAACCTTTCCAAAGAGACGGTCTCCACCATGGGCGAGCAGCGCCGCTTTAACTATGCCCTCCTCCCCATGACCCGCGAGCAGTTCATGGCTCTGGTCACCGCGGACCAGCCCGATGCCCCGCCTTACTTCACGATGGACGCCATTCTGAACACCCGCGAGCGCCCCACCCTCGACGCGACCCTGCAGCAGGAGCTCCAGCCTCTGGCCCTCGAAGACTTCCTGACCCTCGCCGCTGCCGGTGCCCAGATCCTTGACGTTCGCCAGCCCGATGAATTCGCCGCCGGCCATCTTGCCGGCGCCCTGAACATTGGCCTCAACGGCCAGTACGCGACCTGGGCCGGCACCGTGCTCGATCCCGCACGTCCCATCCTGCTTATCGCCGACCCCGGCCGTGAGGGGGAAGCCGCCCTGCGCCTGGGCCGCATCGGCTTCGACCATGTGCGCGGCTATCTCCAGGGAGGCATGACTGCCCTCGTCGCCCGTCCCGACCTCCTTTCCTTCGTGTCACGCGTGATGGCTCCGGAGGTCGCTGCCGGTCTGGGCAACGCTGTACCGCCGCTGCTTCTCGATGTTCGCGCTCCACGCGAGTGGGCCGCTCGCCACATCGACGGAAGCCGCAACGTACCCCTCAGCCGCCTGCGCGAAAATCTTGCCGACATCCCCCGCGACCGACCCATCGTTGTGCATTGCGCCGGAGGCTATCGTTCCTCCATCGCTGCCAGCCTGCTGCAGCAGCACGGCATCACCCGCCTCGTGGAGATGACGGGCGGACTGGCCGCCTGGGATGCCGCCTCGCTGCCCGTCATCGCCGAAACCTCATCGTGATTTCAGGAGCGCGCCGCCACTGACGGCTGTACCGCCGCAGGTCCCGAGCCCTGGGGAGCCGGCGTCAAGCCATGCCGGCGCATCACCATCCCAATAGCAGCAAGGTCCGGCGCTCCGCCTGCCGCCGCTTTCAGGATCGCGGCGATCTCGCGGAAATAATCCGGCCCCGAAATGCCTGGCGTGATTACGGCCAGCAGCCTGGCCTTCTCCGCATGGAAATTTTCGAAACGATGCACCGCTCCCCGCGGAATGCACAAGGCGTCGCCCGGCCGGATCTCAACACGGCGGCCCTCCACGGTAAATGTCAGCACCCCGCCCAGTCCGTAGATCGTCTCCTCGTAGGCGTCATGGCTGTGCGCGGCCGGCACGGCTGCCTGCGCTTCCACGTCGAATTCAAACATCGCGACGGGGCCGCCCGATGCAGCCCCTTCCAGGACGTATCGAATCGTCAATCCACCGATCCGAATCTCTTCACCCGTTCCACTCGCCATGACGCCTCCGCAGGATCCTGTTCACAACAAGAGGACAACGCGTCAACTCTGCCGCATTTCAGCCTCTTCATCCCGGACCGTGCCTCCATGCACCGCCGGCGCTCCTGTGCGATAATCGCTCGACCTCACCGGCGCAGATCATTGAAATCCAGCATGAGGGAGATTCCCGATGCCCCCAACACCTGCCGCATCGCCTGTCCTCAGCATTGAAATAGAGCACTGTTCCGGCGGCGAAGTCACCGTCCGCTGCCACGGCCGTCTGGTCGCGGGCGCCACCCAGGTGCTCTACACGCCGGTGCGCGAACTGATTCCCACCAGCCGCCGCATCGTCCTCGATCTCGCGGATCTTAGCCACACCGACAGCATGGGCCTCGGCACTCTGGCGCGTCTCTATGTCGCGGCGAAGTCCGCAGGCTGCAGCCTCGAGCTGATGCACCTGAACAAGCAGATTCGCAATCTGCTCGGACTCACGCACATGCTCGACGTTTTCACCGTTGTAGGCGAAAAAGGCATTAAGTGGATGTGAACGGACGTCTCTCGGTTTCGGACTCGCTCCGCCTGTTCCTTGACATTCCCCCCTTCGAAGCGAAAGATAGCTCAGCCTCTCCAGGAGCCAGTTCAATCATTCCTCACCTTCCTGCTCCCCTCCTGCCGGAGGCCAGGCCCTTGTTCCCCTCAAACAGGGAAGCTGCGCTGGATTCGATAGTCCGGACTGCGCTTCTCTGATAGACCGCGCCCGCGGTTCACCACGAACGCGCGCCATCGATCCGTCGGCCGCTGTTTGCGTCTTCACTGCCCCAGGAGGGCACTTATCCCATGAAACATCGCATTCTCAGTGCACTTGCGCTGTCCACTCTGGTTCTCCCCGCAGCGATCGTCTTCGCCCAGGACGCTGCACCCCCGCCTCCGCCCAGCGTCCTCGTCATCATCCGCGAGTACCTCAAGCCCGGCAAGGGAGGCAGCCTTCATGCCAAAACCGAAGGCGCCTACGTCAAAGCCATGGCTGACGCCAAATATCCGACCCACTATTTCGCGGTGGACTCCATGACCGGTCCCACCCGCTCGCTCTTTATCACGGGCTACGACAACTTCGACGCCTGGGGAAAAGATATGGCCGCGCAGCAGGCTGAGCCCCTCGCGTCAGCCCTCGATCAGGCCAACATCGAGGATGGCGATTTGCTCGCCAAATCGGAAACCTCCGCCTACCTCTACCACCCCGAATACAGCGTCCACCCCAATATTGAAGCGGCGCACATGCGTTACTGGGAATTCACCATGTTCGTCGTGAAGCCCGGCCATGAGAAGGAATGGAATGATCTCGTCAAGCTCTACACCACCGGCTTCGACAAGTTCCCCGAAGCCCACTGGGCTATCTTCGAGAGCATGTATGGCGAGAACAATGGCGGCGTCTATGTCAGCATCAACCCCATGCGCTCCCTCAACGAAGTCGACAAGGGCATGGCCAATTCGAAGGCGTTCATGGCCGGTATGGGCGATGAGGGAATGAAGAAAGCATCGGCTCTCGCAGACTCCTGTCTCCAGTCGGTCCAGACCAACGTCTTCGTCGTCAATCCGAAAATGAGCTACGCCTCTGACGAATGGGCGACGGCTGCTCCGGAAATCTGGGGACAGCACTAACCCGCACGAGACCCGGAAGCAGTTCCGACACCGCAAACAAAAGGGGGAGGCCGCAGCCTCCCCCTTTTTCGTGGAGCCGGACCGCCAGCCGGGCCGCCCTGGCTTCCACGTTAATCTCCTCAGTAATCGAGCTCTTGCGACCGGCCGACGTCACCGGAACGTCTGCTATTCTGTCCCGTCTCCGTCGGAAGGGTTCCCAGGGTCATGCCGAAGTTACTGCCGGTCGTTCTCCTCCTGCTGCTGTCTCCTGTGCTGAGCGCCCAGGTGATCGCGAGCCATCCCTTCGCAACAGAGCTGGCGCGGGCCCTGGCGCTGGAAGCCGGAGCCACGGCAACCGACATCCCCCATCACGTCCACTACGACCTGAAGCTCTACGATCGCCACCACAAGCTCACGACCGGGACCTGGGATATCTGGCGCGATCCACTGCACTATGTGCGCACCGACATCGTTGCCGGCGACTTCCACTACACCCACATTCAGGATCTGGCACGGCACACGGACTGGCGGCACTTCGACCACATATTGCCGTTGAAACTTTTTGACCTGCGCCAGAACTACGAAAGCCCCGAGGTCCCGGCAGCATTTTTCAGCAACCACAAGCTCAACCCGGACCCCAGGGTCACCTTTCAGCAGATTGACGGTTCGCCCTTCGACTGCACTCCGGAATCATCTCTGGAGTTGCGCATCTGCTTCGATCCCATCGCTCACGTCCTGGCCTTCGCCCAGATCATGAACCAGACCGTTACATGGGAGAACTGGCAGTTGCTGGGAACCCACAGCGTGCCGCAGCGCTTCCGTATCTACGACGGCGATCGCCTGATCGTCGAAGCTTCCGGCAAGGCGGAGGAGGTGAAGAGCTTCCCTCCGGATCGGTTCGTCATCCCCGCCGGCGAGCCGGATATGGGTGAGCCGGAGAACGATGGCGCCATGCCGCACCGGGTCATCGGCATGAAACCCATCGACATGAAATTGCTGTACGGCAATGCGCTGATGCATTTGCTGGTCGGTGCCGACGGCAACGTAAAGAAGGTGGACGTCATCGATGCCGACGACAACGACCTGATCGGGGACGCGAAGCACTTCTCACGAAACCTGCAGTTCGCTCCACAGGAAAAAGGCGGTGTGATGGTTCCGTTTGACCAATATCTCTACGTCCAGCATTCGCCGAGTTTTCAATGATGCTCTTTAGCGGGGCTCTTCCCGAATCGCCAGCCGTTCGTCCGACCGCAGATAGCTCTTGCGCCCGAACCAGTCCTCCATGGCCGCGCGCAGGCGATCCAGCGGCACGCGCAGCCCTGCCTCCAGCAAACCATCAGCCACAGGCAGCGTATCGTCGAAGACCGCATCGTTCGTAAAATTACGCATGGCGAAGTTGTCGATCCAGGCGATGGGGCAGAGATGCGCCGATCCATCGGCAGCGACGCGCTCGACCCGCAGTTTGCGAATCCACATGAAGGGAACCCTACCGCGAGCGACCGGCCGGGAGCAAATCCGCTAATGCCCCAGTAAGAAAGCTGCGGCTCCCAAAGCGGCAAAGCCGAGGGTCAGCCACGCAACGTAATCTCCAGGATGTCCACTCTGGAGCGTCCGCATAGGACGGAGTGGCCCTTCGATATGCGACGGCCACCGCAAGGCGCGCGGAATCCGTTTACGATCCGTCGCCCAAAATGCCAGTCCAATGGCCAGCAATGCGCGCAACCCGGCGAGCAGCCAGTCCTTTTCGGAGACCGCTGGAGCGCGTACCAGCAAGGCCGGCGTGGATTGCTGGTAGACGGCATGAGCATAGCTGCGAAAATCCATGAAACGGATCGCGGCCGAACTCACCGCATTCGTATAGGCAGGCCAGAAGGTGAGGGCGATCGAGCCGGCCACACACAACAGCATCGGCGTCCACAGGAACCACTTGATCTGCTGGCTTTCCTCCGGAGTTTCCGGAGCCTCGTCCACTTTGGCGGACTCATCAGTGGGACCCGCATCGCCGAAGCCGAAGAAGACGCGCAGGCCAACACGGAGAACGGCGCCGCCGGTCAGGATGCCCGCCGCCAGAAAGATCCACTCCGCCCAGACTGCCGTCTCGGTGACGTGGGATTCGCCGATCGCCAGCGCGAAGCCGGGAGCCGCGGCGAGTCCGAGTCCACCCAGCAGCCACAGGATGCGCGTCCAGCGCAGAACGACGCCTTTGCCGAACAACCACGGCTCGCTCACACTGCGAAAACGGTGCAGCAGAATGCCGGCACAGAAAAACAGCCCGGCTTTCACCAGCGCGTGGCCGATGAGGTACAGAAACAGTCCAGCCAGCGCACTCTTCGTCCACAAACCGAACGCGAGGGTCATCAGTCCCGTGTGACTCACCGTTGAGAAGGCCAGCAGTCTCTTGAGATGATGTTCGGCAAAGCACATTACGCCGCCCCAAAGCGCGGTGATGGCTCCGGACGCGATAAAGAGCCACGAGACGTGCGTGCCCGCAAAGCATCCCTGGAAGATGGTGGAATACACGCGCATCGCTCCAAACAATCCCAGCTGGACCATCACTCCGGAAAACAGGACACAAACCGAAGTGGGCGCAACGGCATGTGCATCCGGCAGCCAGAAATGGAACGGAACCGCCGCCGCCTTTACCAGAAATCCCGTCATGAGAAACGTAAACGCCGCGAGCACCAGACGATCGTGGCGGCCGGTGAGCAGCAAGCCAATCTGCGCCAAATTCAGTGCGCCGGTCGCGGAATAGAGCAGAGCGATGCCGGTCAGCATCATGAAAGCCGCGACGGTGTTGGTGACAGCAAAGTTAAAGGCTCCGGCCAGCGGCGCCGGCTCCCCGGTCTTCAGCCCGCAGAGCGCGAAGGCCGCGGTGCTCATCAGCTCGAAAAAGACAAACAGGTTGAAGAGGTCGCCGGTCAGGGAAAATCCGCTCATCGCCGCCAGGAACACCAGCATCAGCGGGTGATAATGGTCGCCGCCGGAATCGGTATAACGGGAAGAGAACAGCAGAGCTATGGTGGCCAGAAACGCAGTCAGCATGGCCAGCCCGCATCCTGTCCCGTCCATGACGAAGCCGATACCGAGCACCATGTGGCCCCGCGGAAACCAGTTCCCGAACCAGTACACCTGGGTGCGGTGCAGAGCATGCAACGTCCAGCAGCCGGCAAGAACCAGATTGAACAGCGCCGTCACAACGGCCAGCCCATCGGTCAGCAGGCGCGGCAGCAGCTTGCGCAGACCGCCCAAAGCGGCCGCCGCAATCAGAGGAACAGCAACGAGCAGAGCCGGAGAGAGCACGCGGGTTTACCCTCGCATGAAGCGGAGATCGTCAGGCCTTGTGGTGCCGCCTTGTTCATAAGCCTTCACCGCCATGGCGAGCAGGAGAGCAACGACGGTAGCCTCCACAACAACGTCAGTCAGCATGAGCGCCTGGACGATGGGATCCACCGTGATCACACCTGGGGAGATGTCGGCAAAGATGGGCGCGGATCCCCCTTTGCGAAACCCGATCGCCAGCAGCAGAACATACGTCGAGGTCTGCAGCACGGCGAGGCTGATCACGGTGTGCACGAGATGCCGGCTGCGCACGATGCCGTAGAGCCCGCAAAGAAAGACCCAGGCAGCGACATAGTAGGGGTAGTGAACGAGCATCAGTCCTCCTCGTTTTTCTGGCGTGAGAGGATTTCGCGGAGATATTCAAAGGTCACCAGCATGAAGCCGGCGGCCACCTCCACGCCGACCAGGGCGCTGATGAGCGCGATGGTCCCGGAAGAGAAGACGTCGCCGGTCTTGCCCAGGGGCAGGACATTCGTGAGAAAAGGCGCACCGAAAGCGAGTGCGATGAGACCGACGACAGCGTAGGCGGCCGCTCCCAGCGCTTCCATCAGTTCCATGAGCGGATGAGAAAGGATACGGTGAAAGGCTTCGAAGTTTTCGGCAACGTAGAGAAGCATGGGGGCGGCGGCGATAATGACGCCTCCCTGGAATCCGCCACCGGGAGTGAGCTGGCCGTGGGTTCCGATATAGATGCCGAACAGCACGGAAAAGCCGAACACGCCGGTGGTGAAGACCTGCACCGTCTCACTTAGCGCCGCGCTGTCCCTGAATGACGCGGGGTTCTCGCCTTCGGTGGCGCGCCGACGTTTCTCCTTTGTCTCAGGCCGCAGCAGCAGCATTACCCCGGTGACCGCACTGAACAGGATGAACTCTTCGCCCAGTGTGTCGAATCCGCGATAGTCGTAGGTGATGGCGTTCACGGTATCGGTTGCGTGGCGCTGGAACACTGCCAGCGAAGCGATGACATCGCCATAGGGTCCGCGATATGTGCCCCAGGGCGGCATGTTTCGGATTCCGGCGCAGTAAACGGCAGCCACTCCGACTGCACCCACCAGGAACAGGAGCAGTCGCCGCTTTTCACTCATCGCGCTTCTCCGTCTTTCGCTCCGCCTTGAGTTCTCCATGGTGTTTCATGCGGGTGATCGCCAGCATGAACATGAGGGGCAGCGCAATCGCGCCCACGGTGATCTGCGAGAGCGCCACGTCGGGAGCCTGGAACAGAAAAAACATCAGTGCGAAGAGCAGTCCATAGAAGCCCAGGGCGAGGAGCTGGTTCGTGACGTCGTCGGTGCGAACGATGACGAACGCACTGACCGCAATCAGCGCCAGCAGCCCGACGCCGAGAATCATCATGAGCGCGGCCTCGCGCCGAGAAACTCGATTTCCCGATCCTCAGGATCGGGTTCCCAGTGGCCTTTCTCGCGAGCGCGGAAGGCGCGGGCCGCTGCGTGAGTGCCAACGGAGTTTGCGGCCATCAGAATGGCCAGCACGAGAAGAGTTTTCCAGGTCGCCTGCGACCATCCTGTTTCAACCCACACAGCCGCGGTCAGCGAACCCATTCCGCCAAGCGCCGGCCAGGAAAGATAATGAAGCGCCTGGAAGGGATCGCGCATGCGGACCATTCCCAGGCAGCCGATCCAGCAGGCAATCAAAGTAAGCCCGAGCAGAACATCGACGAGGATGCGATGGGTTTCGCTCACAGGTGCTTCTCAAGAAAACGGGCGAACACGAGGCCGGCGCCAAAAGACAGAATCGCCAGGGTGAGAGGCAGATCGATAAACGGCAGCCGGCCGTATCCGACGGTGAGCAGGATCAGCAGGATCGTGACGAGGATGCCGGTCATCTCCAGGCCGACGAGACGCTTCTCCGCTGTTCCCCGCAGGCACATGTACGCGCAGGGAATCAGGCACCCACCTGTACCCACTGCGGTGACGATCCAGGGATTCACGGTTTGGCCTTCGCTCCCAGATTCCGCGTTATCGTCGGAACCGGGCTCTTCTTCAGCTGGTGAAACAAGACCTGGCCACGGCCGCAGTCGATCCCCACCACAATGCAGTTTGGCGAGACCGTCGTATAGGAAATCGCCAAAGCCCGCTTCGCTGTATCGCGGCCGCTGTTTTCGACAGCACTCCATGGCGCGGAGCGGAAGTACGATGGCGCGCGCTCTCCTGCGAAATCGCGAATCAGCACCAGCGTGATCAGAATGAGGTCGCTGATCACATTGGCCGGCAGCCGCCACATCTGTGCGATCTCTCCCAGCGTTGGGCGGAACCGCAGCGGCAGCGTGCGCGCGACGAACAAACACGAAGTCACCGACAGCATGACTGCGACTGCCCCGACCAGCAGTTCATGGGAACGCAGCGTCGAAACACAGGCCACCCAGAAGACCGCAAGTCCCACGGTCACGATGACGGCCTGCGCCAGCGTGCGGCCCCGCTTTGTCATGCGCCGTTGGAAGGCCCGGACGGAAACATGGATGCCCGCCGTCTTCTGCCTGAACGCGGCGAAGAGATCACGCTGGAGCGGAAGAACTCCGCCGGGAATTAGTCAAAGAGTCGCGCCGGACATCAGTATCCGATGTGGTGCAGGTAAAAAACCGCGCCCGACGCCATCAGGCAATAGATGCCGAAGTAGTGCCAGCGGCCCCGCTCCAGCCAGGCGCTGAGCCAGCGAAGGGCCAGCAATCCGGCCAGGAAAGCAAAGACCGCGCCCAGCAGGCTGGGGAAGGCCGCATGCGCAAATCCGGTCGTATCGGCGTGCCGCAGCCGCAGCGCTTCACGCGCCACTACCGGAGGCGTCAGGATCACGGCCAGCGCAAAGCTGAATGCCTCCGCCCGCGCCTTCGTCACACCGGCGAGCATGCCGGCGGAGATCGTCGCGCCGGAACGCGAGAATCCGCGAAAGGGAAGACACAGGCCCTGCACCGCGCCAATCACCCCCGCCTGCCCCGTGCTCATCTCAGAGGCTCGGGTCGAATCAGGTTTGCCCCCCTGCGCCAGTCCGGCGACCAGGATCAGCACCCCCGCCGCCAGCAGTGCTGGAGCAATAATCTCCAGATGACCGAACAGGTCCTCGATCTGCGCGTGCGGCACGCCTTTGAAAATTGTGTGCTCGATGACCTTGATCAGCGCCTCGCCGATCACCGCGGTCAGCGCGGTCGCCAGAATGGCGCGCCATGCGAATCGTCCGAACTCCTCCGCGCTTGAGAAGAACGTCGCCCGCCATTGCTTCCAGAAGTAAACGATCACCGCGAACATCGTCCCCGTGTGCAGCATCACCAGCAGCAGAGTCATGGTGGGCGAAGAGGGGTCCAGTCCCATGAGCTTTTCAGCGACGACAACGTGGGCGGAACTCGATACCGGCAGAAGTTCGGCAAGCCCCTGAATGACAGCGAGCACAATCACCTGAAGAAGGGACATGCGGAGATTCTACCGGCTGCGCGCCAACATTTTGCGTATGGTGCAGGTTCGTTCAGGGATGAATCGCCACCCTGCGCATTAGTTCCTATGCAGTCACCGTTATCTTCGTCATTTGAAGCTCGTGTTACGCGCCCCGTATCATGGAGGTGAAGGTTCACAGGTCTGGGCGGCGCAGTTCGGCGGCGAAAGGGCTGTTCTCGGCTCGGATTTCATCGGTTTTCCGGCAGATTCTGCCAATTCTCATCAGGAGACAGAGAGCGATGCGTATCGGTGTGTTGACGGGTGGCGGAGACTGCCCGGGTTTGAATGCGGTAATTCGTGCGGTCGTCAGAAAAGGCATCATTCATCACGGCGATGAGTTCATCGGCTTTCTTGAAGGATGGCGCGGCGTCCTCGATAACAACACTGTCCCCCTCACGCTCGAAAAAGTCGACCGCATTCTGACCGAGGGTGGAACGATTCTGCGCACCTCCCGCACCAACGTCCGCAAGATCGAAGGCGGTATTGAAAAGTGCGTGCAGGTGCTCAAGGCAGATAAACTCGACGCGTTGATCGCCATCGGAGGCGACGATACGCAGTCCGTCACCAACGCCCTCATTCAAGCGGGTGTCCCCGGAGTCGGCGTTCCCAAGACCATCGACAACGACCTGAACGGGACCGACGTCTGCTTTGGCTTCGACACCGCCGTCATGATCGCCACCGAGGCCGTCGATCGGCTCCACACCACCGCCGAATCGCACAACCGAGTCATCGTCTGCGAGGTCATGGGCCGCGATGCCGGCTGGATCGCCCTCACCGCCGGCGTAGCCGGCGGCGCCCACGTGATCCTGGTTCCGGAGAAGCCCATCGATCTCGACCACGTTTGCGCCATCCTGAAGCACAACCGCGAGCATGGCAAGAAATACGGCATCGTCGTGGTTGCCGAGGGCGCCAAATTGCCGGGCTCCGGAGAACAGGCCACCAAGGGCTCCTCGGTCGACTCCTTCGGGCACGCGCGCCTCAGCGGCATCGCCGAGCACCTCGCCGAAGAAATCGAGAAGAAGACCGGCTACGAGACCCGCTCCGTCAACCTGGGACACACCCAGCGCGGCGGCACGCCTACCGCTTACGACCGCATGTTGGCCACCCGCTATGGCCTGGCAGCCATCGACCTCGTCCACCAGGGCAAGTTCGGCCGCCTCGTAGTCCTGCGTGGAACGAAGATTGAGGACATCCCTCTGGCGGAAGCGATTGCCAAAAACCGCACTGTCGACGACACCTTCCTGTCCATCGTCAGCGGCCTCGAACCGAAACTTTAACGACGAAACCCCATCTTGCTCTTTTTACAGCGATTGAGCAGGGTGGGGTAAATACATAAGTACTCCTCGAATTGGGTGTTTCACTCCCGCCGCCCCGTATGGTATACAAAGCGTGCTGCTCTGGTCGGAGGCTCCGTGAAACCCTCGCTTTCCCAACCCGCCGAAGTGCGTGAAGTCATGGACATCCGTCAGGCGGCTCATTATCTCGGCATCAGCGCCGACAGCCTTTACCGCTATGCGGCCACAAGCTTCATCCCCGCTTTCCGACTCGGCAACCGCTGGCGCTTCCGCAAATCCCGCCTCGATGAGTGGATGGATCGCTCCTCCGGAATCGAAGAGGCACCCGCGCCCAAGCTGGTGAAAGCTGCCCAGAAGAAGCCGGTGCGGTCGGCCCGCGTCCTTACCCGCTCGGTGCGTACCGGCTCCTGACCACCACAAAACTTCTGTAGTCCGACAGACCTTAAACTCCTCGGACGAATCTCCCACGTCGTGGGACAAGCGTCGACGAATCCGCACGGTTCCGGGGCGTATTCTGGTGGTCGGAACCCTGCGTCGCAAAGGCGCAGACTGGTTCCCAGGAGACCGACCCTCACATGTCTGCGCGGTCGATGGCCCTCATCCACGACGACCGGCTTTTTCCGGCTGATCCAACTCTGCGCAGCCTGGCGCAGCGCCTCTACGCCCAGGTGCGCGACCTGCCCCTCATCAGCCCTCACGGACACACGCAGGCTGCCTGGTTCGCCCACAACCAGCCGTTCCCGGACCCGGCAAAGCTCTTCGTTCAGCCCGATCACTACGTCTACCGCATGCTCTACAGCCAGGGCATCTCTCTTGAGGACCTGGAAATTGGCGTCACAGAGCTGAAAAACCCGCGTCGCGTCTGGCGCCTCTTCGCCGAAAACTACTATCTCTTCCGCGGAACCCCCACGCGCCTGTGGCTCGACTACGCCTTCCACGAGCTTTTCGGTCTGGAGGAGCGCCTCTCGGCAGCCACTGCGGACCTCTATTACGACCTCATCTCCGAGCGCCTGCAGACCCCGGAATTCCTGCCTCGCGCCCTCTACGAGCGATTTCGCCTGGAAGTGCTGGCCACCACCGACTCGCCCCTCGATTCGCTCGCCGATCACCAGGCCATCCGCGATTCCGGCTGGAGCGCCCGCATCCTGCCGACTTTCCGCCCGGACTCCGTCGTCGATCCCGATTTCACTGGATTTTCTGAGAACGTCGCGAAGCTCGGCCAGCTCACCGGTGAAGACACAGGAAGCTGGAAGGGCTACCTCATTGGTCTGGAACAAACGCGAGTCCGATTCAAAACTCTCGGCTGCACTGCGACCGACCATGGTCACCCCAGCGCAAACTCCGCCGACCTGGATCAAGGCGAAGCCGCGCGCTTGTTCGACATGGTTCTTGCCGGCCATGCGGACGATACCCAGCGAGAGCTCTTCCGCGCCCAAATGCTCACCGAAATGGCCCGCATGAGTGTCGACGACGGTCTCGTGATGCAGCTCCATCCGGGCTCCTTCCGCAATCACAACCGCAAGCTTTACCAGCGCTATGGTCGCGATGTCGGTGCCGACATCCCTCTGCCCACCGATTACGTCCGGGCGCTCCATCCGCTCCTCCAGCGCTTCGGGAACGAGAAGAGCTTTACCCTCATCCTCTTCACGCTCGACGAAACCGCGTACAGCCGCGAGCTGGCGCCGCTCGCCGGCCACTATCCCTGTCTGCGTCTGGGTCCGCCCTGGTGGTTTTATGACAGCCCCGAGGGCATGCTGCGTTTCCGCGAGCAGGTGACGGAGACTGCCGGCTTTTACAATACCGTCGGCTTCAACGACGATACCCGCGCCTTCCTTTCCATTCCCGCACGGCACGACGTCGCGCGCCGCATGGACTGCGTCTGGCTGGCGCGTCTGGTCGCCGAACATCGCCTCGAGGAAGACGAAGCGGTGGAAGTAGCTCGCGATTTGACGTATAACCTGGTGCGCAAGGCATACCGCCTCTGATGGAATCACGGCCCCCAATGAAAGACGCTGGCACCGCGGTCGAACAGGGAACTGGCAGGGTGCGCCTCGGGCGCGTGCGCTGGACCATTTGCGCCATGCTCTTCGCCGCCACCTCCATCAACTACATGGATCGCCAGGTCATCGCCATCCTCAAGCCGACCCTGCAGCACAGCATCGGCCTCACAGAAGTCAACTACGGCTACATCGTCTTCGCCTTTCAGTTGGCCTACGCGATCGGTGTGCTCGCCGCCGGCCGCCTCATCGATCGCCTCGGTACCCGCATCGGCTACTGCGTCTTCATGGGCATCTGGAGCCTTTCCGCGATGGGCCACGCGCTCGCCAACAGCGCCTTCGAGTTCGGCATTGCTCGCTTTTGTCTGGGCCTCGGCGAGTCCGGCAATTTCCCAGCCGCTATCAAAACGGTCGCCGAATGGTTTCCGCAGAAGGAGCGCTCTCTGGCCACCGGCATCTTCAACTCCGGAGCGAATGTGGGCGCAATTCTGGCGCCGCTCATGGTTCCCTGGGTGGCTCTCCACTACAGCTGGCGCGCCGCCTTCCTCATCACCGGCGTCTTCAGTCTCCTGTGGATCTTCTGGTGGTATCGGAACTACCGCAAGCCCGCCGACCACCCCACGCTCACCGGCACCGAGCTGCGCCACATCTACGAAGAAGCCGCGGCCCAGATGGGCCCACACGTTCGATGGCTGCGTCTGCTCAGCTACCGACAAACCTGGGCTTTTGCGATCGGCAAATTCCTTACTGACCCCATCTGGTGGTTTTTTCTCTTCTGGCTGCCCTCCTATTTCGCCAGCCGATTCCACCTGAACCTCGCCCACCTCGGACTTCCGCTCATCATCATCTACACCATGTCCTCGGTGGGCAGCATTGGCGGCGGCTGGCTCCCCGGACCTTTTCGCAGGCTTGGCCTCTCGCCGGAAAAGGCCCGCCTCGCTGCGATGTTTGTATGCGCCTGCTGCGTCGTCCCCATCTTTACCGCGGGCCACCTTCATTCGGAATGGACGGCCATCGGCCTCCTCGGCCTCGCGACCGCCGCGCACCAGGGATGGTCAGCCAATATCCTGACCACGGCCTCTGACATGTTTCCGAAAAGCGCCGTCGGATCAGTCGTTGGCATTGGCACCAGCGCCGGATCCACCGGCGGTATGATCCTGGCCGCCAGCGCCGGATGGATCCTCCAGATCACCCACAGCTACGTCAGCCTCTTCATCCTCGCCTCCAGCGTCTATCTGGTCGCGCTGCTCATCATTACCCTGCTTGCCCCGGGCCTGCCCAAAGTGGAGCTGACCGCATGAGCCTCCTTCTCGCCCAGGGAAACGCGGATGCGACTCTCTCGTCCGCTGAACTGCGCTCGCTTTTCTTCACCGCGCTCGACCAGCTCGGCCCACGCCGCCGTGTCCTCGTCGTTCCGCCGGACATCACCCGTCTGCATTCCCGCGCCGGAGAACTCACCCGCCTGGCCTGGGAATACTACGGCGATCGCCTCCACGCCGTTCTCCCCGCGCTCGGCACCCATGCTCCCATGTCCGCTGAGCAGCTCACCCGCATGTTCGGTAACCTCCCGCAGAGCCTGGTTCGCATTCACAACTGGCGCACCGATATCGAAACCCTCGGAGAAGTTCCGGCAGCCTTTATTCGCGAGCAGTCCGAAGGCAAGCTGGACTACGCCTGGCCTGCCCAGATCAACTCCCTCATCGCTGAGAGCGACTTCGACCTCATTCTCTCCATCGGCCAGGTCGTCCCCCACGAAGTCATCGGCATGGCCAACTACAACAAGAACATCCTGATCGGAACCGGGGGCAAGGAAGGCATTAACCGCAGCCACTATCTTGGCGCCGTCTACGGCATGGAACGCATCATGGGCCGAGCCGATAATCCCGTTCGCCGCGTCCTCAACTACGCCTCCGATCGTTTCCTTCATCATCTGCCCATCGTTTACGTCCACACTGTGATCGCGCGCGCGGCAGACGGCGATCTCGTAACGCGAGGCCTCTTCATGGGCGACGACGTGGAGTGCTTCCAGCGCGCCGCCGACCTCAGCCTCCAGGTCAATTTCGAAATGCTCGACCAGCCGATCCGCAAGGCCGTTGTTTATCTGGAGCCGCACGAGTTCCACAGCACCTGGCTGGGCAACAAAGCCATCTACCGCACCCGCATGGCGCTGGCCGACGGCGCCGAGTTGATCATCCTCGCCCCGGCGGTCCGGGAATTTGGCGAAGACCGCACCATCGATGCACTCATCCGCAAGTACGGCTACCGTGGCACTCCGGCGACCCTCGAGGCCGTCGCCAATAATCCCGACCTCGCCCAGGACCTCAGCGCCGCCGCACATCTCATCCATGGATCGTCGGAAGGCCGCTTCACCATTCGCTGGTGCCCCGGCCATCTCACCCAGAAGGAAGTGGAAGACGTGGGCTTCGCCTGGGGAGACCTGAACCAGATGCTCACTCGCTACGATCCCGCCGCGCTGAGACCCGGCTTCAACACCGTCTCCGGTGAAGAAGTCTTTTTCATTCCCAACCCGAGTATCGGTCTTTGGGCTCATCGCGGTCGATTCCAAAACTGAGGAGACCATGACCATCCCTCCGCGCGTTCTCGCCAAATTCTCGATCGGGGTGGGAGATCGATTCGCCCACCAGGCGAAGGCCCAGCTCCAGGCCTGCATGGAAGCTGCCCGGTCAGGCGTCACCGTGATTCCCGTCTGGAACAAATCCAATCGCGAGCACCTCATCATCGGCTCCGAACCGCAATCCACGCGGGTTGCAGCCGACACCGCCGTTCAGTCCCTTGGCTGGCAGCGTCCTTACTATTGCGACGCCGACCACATCAATCTCACCACGGTGGACCGCTTCCTGGCCCCCTGCGACTTCTTCACCATCGACGTCGCCGATGCCATCGGCAAGCCCGCGAACCCCGCCTCCATCGAGCAATTCGTGAAGCGGCGTGCGGATCTTAAGGGCGCCCTCCGTCTCGATGGCGTGAACGAAACCTTCGAGATCACTCCCGATTTGCTCCACGCCGCGACGGCCAAGTTCCTTGCCGCCATTCAGCAAGCCGGTCAGGTCTATCGCCGCATCGAAGCTGCGAAAGGGAAGGGAAGCTTCGTCGCAGAAATCTCAATGGACGAGACCGATGCCGCGCAAACCCCGGCTGAGCTGCTCATCATCCTGGCTGCCATCGCCGACGAGGGCGTTCCCATCCAGACCATCGCGCCGAAATTCACCGGCCGCTTCAACAAGGGCGTCGATTACGTCGGCAATGTCAGCCAGTTCCGCCGCGAAATCACGCTCGACGTCGCTGCCATTGCATGGGCCGTTCGCAATTTCGGCCTGCCGAAGAACCTCAAGCTCAGCATCCACTCCGGCAGCGACAAGTTTTCCATCTATCCCGCCCTCTATGAAGCCACGAAGGATTCCGGCGTTCATCTGAAAACTGCCGGCACCACCTGGCTTGAGGAACTTATTGGCCTGGCCGAAGCCGGTGGCGACGGCCTCGCGCTGGCAAAGGAAATCTACGCCGAGGCGTATGAGCATCGCGCCGAACTCTGCGCCCCCTACGCCACCGTCATCGACATCGTCCCGGCCCAGCTACCCCAACCGCCCGTTGTCTCCGGCTGGACCTCGGAGCAGTACACCTCCGCGCTTCGCCACGACCCACAATGCCCGGACTACAACCCGAGCCTCCGACAACTGCTCCACGTTGGATTCAAAGTTGCTGCCAAAATGGGCAATCGCTACCTGCGCTTGCTGGAGGAGAATGAAGCCGTGATTGCTCGCAACGTGACGCAGAATCTCTTCGACCGCCACATCGCCCCCGTGTTTCTCGGGAAGCCGTCACCGGTTTCAGCCGGGATCCACGCGGAGGCACGATGACCCTCGCCTCGCTCCAGCTCAATGGCAAAACCGCCGTCGTCATCGGTGGCACCTCCGGCATTGGACGCGCGATCAGCCTGGGCCTTGCCGAAGCCGGCGCCGATGTCGTCGCCTCTGCCCGCCGCCAGGAGCAAGTGGACGCTACCGCCGCCGAGATTGAAGCCCGCGGCCGCAAGACCCTGCGCCTGCTTTGCGATATGCAGGATCGCGCCTCCCTCGAGCGCCTGCTCGCGGAAACCGTCGTCCACCTTGGCAAGGTCGATATCCTCGTCAACTCCGCCGGCAAGATCAAGCGCGCGCCTACGCTCACTTTTCCCGAGGATGAGTGGCGCGACATCATCGACACGAATCTCACCGGAACCCTCCGCGCCTGCCAGGTATTCGGCGCGCATATGCTGGACCGCGGCTACGGGCGCATCATCAACATCGCCTCGCTCAATTCTTTCGTCGCCCTCAGCGAAGTCGCCGCTTATGCTGCGAGCAAAGCCGCGGTGGCCTCCCTTACGCGCTCCCTGGCTGTGGAATGGTCGAAGAAAGGTGTGCTCGTCAACGCCATCGCCCCCGGCGTCTTTCGCACCGCGCTCAATGCCGACCTGCTCGACAACACACCGCGCGGCAAAGAACTGCAGATGCGCACGCCGATGAACCGCTTCGGCAAGACAGAAGAAGTCGTCGGAGCCGCCGTCTACCTTGCCTCCGACGCAGCCTCCTTCGTTACGGGCCAGGTTCTGGTCGTCGACGGGGGCTTCCTCGCCAGCGGCGTCAATCAGTAGAATGTTTTGCGCCGCAGGCGGCTGCCCGCACGGCAGGTGCCTGTCATACTAAGAACAGGGCGCGTCCCCTCGCCCTTGAGCGCATGTCTTTCAACAACACCATTGCCGTGGCCATGTCCGGTGGCGTCGACTCGTCGGCCGTCGCGGCCATGCTGCGCTCTGAAGGCTACGACCTCGTCGGCCTCACCCTCCAGCTCTGGAATCAACGCCGGCTCGCCGGCCAGCAGGGCATCCCGGAGCAGGTCACCGGCCGCTGTTGTTCCCTCGACGACGTCTACGACGCGCGCCGCGTGGCCGAGACCCTCGACATCCCTTATTACGTGGTCAATGAGCAGGAGCGGTTTGAGGCCGATGTCGTCCGCCCCTTTGTTCGTGAATACCTCAACGGCCGCACGCCCATCCCGTGCTCGCTCTGTAATAACCACCTCAAGTTCGATCAGCTCCTCGTGCGGGCTCGCCAGATCGGAGCCGACCGCATCGCCACCGGCCACTACGCGCGCAATGCGTATGACCCTGCCCGCGACCGCTGGATCCTTTCCCGCCCCGCCGACCAGTCCAAGGACCAGACCTACTTCCTCTTCGGCCTCACCCAGGAGCAGCTCTCGCGCACGCTGTTTCCTCTTGGCTCTTATCGCAAGCCCGAAGTGCGTGCCATCGCCGCGCAGAACGGCCTGGCGATTGCGGTGAAGCCCGACTCCCAGGAGATTTGCTTTATCCCGGGCGGCGACTACAAGCGCTTCATCTCCGCTTACCTCGACGAGCAGGGCGAGTCGATCCCCGACACCGCCGGCGAGCTTGTTTCCACATCCGGCGATGTCATCGGTCGCCACGGTGGGATTCACAATTTCACCATCGGCCAGCGCAAGGGGCTCGGCGTTGCATCGTCCGACCCTCTTTACGTCATCCAGATTGACAATGCCACGCATCGTGTCACCGTCGGTGCCGATGCCGAGGCCACCACGAAGACCCTCCGCGCCCGCGATCTCAACTGGATCTCCATCCCCAGGCTGGAAGACGAAATGAGAGTCCGCGCGAAGATTCGCCACCGTCACGAGCCCGCCGCGGCAACGCTGCGCATGTCGGGTCCCGACGAGGTAGAGGCCACCTTCGATGAGCCGCAGCGAGCCGTCACCCCCGGCCAGGCTGCGGTTTTCTATGACGGCGGCGAAGTGGTGGGCGGCGGCTGGATTGTCGGCTGAAGAGCCAACTGGCACAGAGGCAGGGCACTCGAACGCTATCCGCTGCCTCTTTCACTTCACCTCATTCACCAGGTCGCGCAGCGGCTTCAGCACCGTGAACTTCACCATCGCCACCGGCTTCTCCGCCTCATTCAAAAGAGCGAGTTGCCGCGCCTTCCATCCCGTCGGCGCCGCCACACCCGTCGACAAATAGCCCACCGCCTCCAGTCCCATGGTGCCCAACTCTGTCAGTTGCTGTGCCCGCGGCAGCGCAGCTTCCAGCTGGGGCGATGCCGTCATCAGCTCCATCTCCTGCGACCCACCCATCCAGGAACGGAAAGTCGCCGTCAGTGTTGCCTCCAGATCGGGCCGGGCAACCGGATCCTGCAAATACGTGCTCACCACATTGGCAAAATCATGGCGCGACGGTGGATCCGGCGGCAGCGCATCCACCAGATTGTCCAGCGGCGCCTGTGTCGTCACTCCATGCTTTTCCGAATAGCTTGAGCGGGTATCGAAGTCCACCGGCTCCAGCACTTCCATCAGGGGCTGCAGCGCGTCGATCTGTTCCGTGCCGGTCAGGGCGCGCAGGCTCGCATCCTCGTGCGCAATCTGTGTCAGCCCAAGGCTTTCCAGCCGCAGGCTCTCCACCCATAGCCGCCGGTACATGTCGTCGATGTTGTTCACCGTGCGCGGCGACCACAACCGCTCGGCGATCGCTGCGGTTCGCGGCCAGATCCGCGAGTCGATCGTGTGCCCATCGACATATTCGCTCCACATACACGCTTCGCCGCCCAGGATGCGCGCAGCCTGCTCCGGCGTCAGATCGCTGTTGGCCGGCAGGGGATCGACTTCGTAATGGGTCGCGGTCGTATCCATGTGGTCCAGATAGTAGCCCGCCGACAGAATGCCGCTGTATCCCTGCTTCGCCCCGGCGGCCAGCGAATCGAATCCGCGCCACGACTGCACCATCACGTCCTTCGGCAATCCCGGTGTCAGCACCTCGTCCCACCCGATCATCTTCTTGCCGTGCTTCGTCAGAATTGGCAACAGCTGCTGATTGAAATACGCCTGAATCGCCGCCGTTCCGTGCAGATTGTGCTCCCGTGCGAAGGCCTGAATTCTGGGATTCTGTTTCCACTCCACGCCATTGTTCTCATCGCCGCCGATGTGCATGTACGGGTCCGGGAAAATTGTCGCCATCTCGCCGACAAATTGATCGATGAATGTGTACGTGCTGTCCTTTGTCGGGTCCATCACCGGGTTGAACACGCCGAAATGGCGCTCAACGGAAAACGGGCCCGGCGCACTGGCCAGCTCCGGATATCCCACGGCCCATGAGGTCGTATGCCCCGGCATATCGAACTCCGGCACCACGCGGATGCCCAGCTTTCGCGCATACGCCACCACTTCCTTCGCCTGCTCCTGCGTGTAGTACAGCCCGTCCGAGCCCTCGCCGGTCAGCTTCGGAAACACCTTGCTTTCGATCCGAAGTCCTTGATCGTCTGAGAGGTGCCAGTGAAAGACATTCAGCTTCACCGCTGCCATGCCGTCCAGCGTCCGCTTGATCACATCCACCGGAATAAAGTGTCGCGAGCAATCGATCATCAGCCCGCGCCAGCGAAATCGCGGCGAGTCCTGAATCGCCACCGCGGGAATCCACGAGCCGTGTCCGTCGGTTTGCACCAGCTGCACCAGCGTTTCCAGGGCATGCATTGCCCCTACATCGGTGGCCGCATGCAAATGCGCTCCCTGCGGTGTCACATCGAGCGAGTAGGACTCATCCTCATCGGGCCCCTGAACGGCCTCTCCCGGGCCGTCTACCGTCAGCGTTACCGCGGCAGCCCGGCTCACCGGCGCTCCCGGGATCTCCACCCCGGTCTGCATCCTCAGCCGTCGGACCGTCCATTGAATCGCCGCGTTCAGCCGGGCATCGTCGTGCCCGTTAGTCTGCATCGCAAACCCAGGTCCAATCGGCAGCGCACCGTTGCCCACAGTGAGCTGCGCCGGCTCCGGCATCAGCGTATTCACAAACCCAGGCGGCACGCTGTTCATCTTCTGCGCCATTGCCGGACCCGTCACCATCAACCCGGTCCCCACCACACAACTCAACCAGCCAAACATTCGATTCACGTCGGATCCTCGTCGTTCCTTATTCCGCGTTTCAGATTACGCAATGCGCGCCGCCAATGCCAGCGGGAGAACTTCGTTCGCGATCTGTTACCTTGTCTCTTCACCTGAATCAGGAGCCTGCCCGCATGCGAATTCGCCCAGCGATCGCCTTTATTGCCTCGGTCCTCACAGCCACGGCCGCTCTGGCCCAGAATGCTCCCGGCTGGGCCCCGCCCGATCCCGCCACCAAAGCTCTCGCCCGCGGCATCTTTGAGCAACTCGTCGACATCAACACCACCGACTCGGTGGGCAGCGTCACCGCCGCCTCAAAGGCCATGCAGCAGCGCTTTCTCGACGCCGGTTTTCCCGCGAGCGATCTCTATCTCGGCGGTCCCAATGACCGCAAGGAGAACCTGGTAGTCCGTTATCACGGCACCGGCGCTCAGCCGCCCATCCTCATCATTTGCCACGAAGATGTCGTCGAAGCCAACCGCGCCGACTGGACCGTTGACCCCTTCCACTTCATTGAAAAGGACGGCTACTTCTACGGTCGCGGCACTCAGGACATGAAGGATGCCGACGCCATCCTCGTCACCACCTTTCTGCGTCTGCACAAAGAGGGCTTCCGTCCCGACCGCGACCTCATCCTCGCCCTCACCGCCGACGAAGAAGGCGGCAAGTCCAACGGCGTCGACTGGCTGCTGAAGAACCACCCTGACCTCATCCACGCCGCCTTCGCCTTCAACCCCGATGGCGGCGGAGTCGATCTCCAAAACGGCAAGGCCATCGCCGCCGACGTGGACGCCAGCCAGAAGCTCTATGCTGATTTCCAGCTCATCACCACCAATGCCGGTGGCCATAGTTCGCTGCCCGTGCCGGACAACGCGATCTACCATCTCTCCGACGCCCTCCAGCGCCTGCAGAATTACACCTTTCCTTTCGAGCTGAACACCATCACCCGCGGCTACTTTGAGAAGCTCAGCACCATCGAGCATGGACAATCCGCAGCGGACATGAAAGCCATACTGGAGACGCCTCCCGATACCGCCGCCATTGCGCGCCTCTCCGCAACGCCGGAGTGGAACGCCACCATGCGGACCACCTGCGTGGCTACCCGGCTCCTGGCTGGACACGCCAATAACGCACTGCCGGGAATGGCCCAGGCCAACGTGAACTGCCGCATCCTCCCCGGGCACTCACGTGAGGAAATCCGCCAGGATCTCATCCGCGTCCTCGCCGACCCAAAGATCACCGTGAACTACGTCGACAACTTCGGCACCATCCACCCTGCAGCGCCCGACGCGAAAGCGCTGCCTCCCGTCGCTCTGAAACCTGAGGTGATGAAGCCGCTCGAGAAGATGGTCGCAATCTACTGGCCCGGAACCCCGGTCATCGCCGATATGGCTGACGGTGCCTCGGACAGCATCTACAC
>DASRRO010000092.1:0-14846 GCA_035656855.1 Acidobacteriaceae bacterium
TTCATCAACGCCGCCGTCGTCGTCTTCTGCCTCGAAAAGCGCTATCTCGACGCCCGCGTCGCCCTCAACTCCGAACGCCTCCGCGCCCTGTGGCCCGACACCGACCTGGACCTCATCCGCCAGCACCTCGACGCCATCCCCCGCATCTGTGCCGGCGACCCGGCTGCCGGTCCCATCGCCCGCCTCTCCCAGCGCGAGCGCTTCCACTGGCTCACCTCGCCCCGCAGCACTATCCTCCAGCCCGGCCCCGTCCATACCGGCGTCTGCGACGAAACCACCGACCTCCTCGACCGCCTCGCCAAACAATTCCTGTCATAAAGCGAACTCCGTCATTCCGCGCGAAGAAGATCGACGGGGTTGATATACAACGCCCGAACAACTGCCGGCGCCGCAGCAATGATTGCCGCCAGGAGAATGACCAGGCCGGGAGCCGCGAGCTGGACAGGATCTGAGGCTTTCACCTGGTACAAAAGCGATTCGATGTAGTGCGTCGACGTCAGCCCAAGCGCAAGGCCAGCTACCGTGCCAATGACCAGAGCCATGGAGATGCCCGAAACAAGGGGCCGGACAACGTTGGCGGCCCGTGCTCCAAGCGCTATGCGAATACCGATTTCCCGATGCCTCTGAATCACCGAGTAGTAGAGAACGCCGTACAGGCCCACGCCCGCAAGCAGGATCGCGACCACCGCGAAGAACATCGCCAGCGTGGCCAGCATGCGCTCGCGAATGGTTTGCGCATCGAGAAGTTCCTTCTGTGTCTGGACATTGCTGACGCGAAACTCGGGACGCACCCGCCCCACTTCCTGGCGGAGTTGAGCAGCCTCGGAAAGAGGGTTCGGGGAACGGGTGCGCACGATGTAGGTTACTTCGCTCATCGGCCTCAGCCCGGTTCCGCTCACAGGATGGTGTAAGGGCACGAAGACTACCGGCAACATGATCCGGATATCGCTGTAATAGGCATCGGCGACGACACCCACTACCTGCATTCGCTCGTAAGATCCGTCGTCGGATGCCTTATCGAAGGATCGGCCCACGGGATTGTTGTCCTGAAGGAATCTGCGAGCGAAGCTCTGATTGACAATCGCCGCCCGTGGATACCCATCGCTCTGACGAAAATCTCTGCCCGCGAGAAGCGGGATTCGCATGGTCTCGAAGAACCCCGGTGAAACGTTCAGGAAATAGGCGAGATCGACACTCGGCGGCCCACCGTTCACTGAGATGGAATCATTCCAGCTGCTGCCTCCGAGCAGGGGCCATGCCGCCTGGGATACGCGCTCCACGCCAGGCAGATCACGCAAGTGATCCTCAACCTGGTCCCAGTAAGCTGCCGGTTGAGCGCGGTGAGCGGTGGTTTCAAGCAGCACGAGCCGCTCCGCGGAAAACCCGGTGGGCTTGCTGGCGAGATGCTCAAAGGTGGCCACAAATAATCCGGCCACAAAGAGCACGAGAAAACAAAATGCGACCTGCGCCGCGATCATGCCGTGCATCAGGACAGGGCGCGCATGGGAATCGTCACCCTTCAGCGCGCTCACAGGTCTGACAGACGAGGCGCGCAAGGCCGGCACCAGCCCAAAGAACAGCACCTCGCATGCGATGAGGAGAATGCCGAAGCTAAGGACTCTCCAGTCGCCCGGCAGAATCAGACGCGCCGGATTGTCGGGCGGGTTAATCATGCTGACGACAAAGGGAGCCGACCACCAGCTGAACAGTGCTCCGCCCACGGTCGAGAAAAGAGCCAGCAAAGCGCTCTCCGCCAGCACCAGTCGGATAAGTCGAACCCGGCCCGCTCCGATCGAAACCCGGAGCGCCATCTCACGGGATCGAGTTGCCGACTGAGCCGTCATCAGATTGGCGACATTGGCACAGGCGATGAGCAGAACCAGCACCACGAGAATTGCAATGGCAGCCAGGGCGCGGCTGTATTCCTTCTGCATTCCTGAGACGCCGGTGGGTGCCGGTTCCATCCGAACCTGGTTGGCCAGGACATTGCGCAGGGTTTCCTGCGATAGCCCCGTCTCACCGCTAAGCCGGTTTTTTTCGAAGGCGTAGCTCACGGCCGCGAGTTTGGCACGGAGCGGCTCGATGGCAACTCCAGGCGCCACAACAGCGAGGGTTCGAATCCAGGTCGAGTCCGAGCGCGTAACCTCGCGGTGCATCATGGTCGGAACGAAGATATCGACGACAACGCCGGGCTCCGTTCCGGTGAACTTCTTTTCGCTGACGCCAATAATCTGGTAGACCCCGTCGCCGTAGTGGAAGGTGCGCCCGGCTACGCCCGGGTCGCGCCCGAACCGCCTTGTCCAGTAATCGTAGGAAAGCACTGCGTACGGAGCTGCACCCGGCGTGCGATCGTCATTTTCGGTAAATAGTCTTCCCACAGCAGGCTGGATTTCGAAGGTGGGAAACATCGATCCGGAAACGTACTGGACGACGGCTTTCTCCATTTCCTGATCTGTTTTGTAGGTGATGTCAGTGCGAAGAGCCCAGGAGACTGCGATCAGTTCCGCCTTTCCCCTGGCGGCGGCGCGCATTAACTGAAAATCAGGATAGGCCCAGGAATCCCACTCACCGGGCCGGTTGTCGAAGCCCATGCCGTGACGGGACAGCACATACAACCGGTCGGCATGCGCCACGGGCAACGGACGCCACAGGAGGGCGTCAATCAGCCGGAACGCCGAGGTGCAGGCGCCGATCGCCAAAGCGAGTGATAAGACCGCGGCGGCGGACGTTACCCAATTCCGTTTGAGCTGCCTCCAGCCAAACACGAAATCCGCGCGTAGTGTATCCAACCACGCCACAACATGAATGTCATGGCTCTCGTCCTGCCGGCGAAGGGCACTCCCCAGCGCTTTCCGCGCTTCCACCGGATCTCTGCCGGCCAGGATCGCTTCCTCCAGGTGCGACGCATATTCTTCCTCGATCTCGCGGTTCAGGCGTTCGCCGCGAAACACGTTTGCAATGCGCGACAAGAGCGACATTTCACGCCATCCTCAGAACCCGATTCACCGCGGAAGCCACCGTCTGCCAGCGCAGTTCTTCCTGCGCCAGTTGTGCTCTGCCCGCCCTCGTCAATTCGTAAACGCGGGTGCGCCGGCCGCTTTCTCGCTTCACCCACTCTGCTTGAATCCATCCCGCCTCCTCCATCCGGTGCATAGCGGGATAGAGGGAACCTTCTTCGGCCCGCAGAACATCACCGGACGTCTCGGCGATCGCGGTCATGAGAGCATAGCCGTGCAGTCGAGGACGTCGAGAGAGGATCTTCAGGACGAGAAGATCAAGCGTGCCCTGCAGAGAATCGTTCTTTGCCATACATAGATATCTTAATAAGATATCTTGGCTAGTCTGTCAAGTCCCGTTCAACGACCGCGTACCGGGCAAGTCGCTCGTTGAGAATGGATTCTGTGCCGAACCCGGAACAGGTTCTGGCAGATGGGCTTGCGTAGAGTGGTGTCCGGCTGTTCCGGACCTTCGGAGCCGTCGACCCTTACTTCACGCCCTTATTCGGGTCCCACGCCCCCTCCAGCTTCCGCACGTACAGAATCTGCCCAATGTGATACGCATTGTGCGCCCCGACATGCGCGATCAGCGACGCGTACTTCGCCAGCGTCGCGTCGTCGGCGTTCTGCACCGACGTCTCCCAGTCCGTCAGCACCGCGTCCAGCTTCTTCTGCAGATCCGCCCACTGCGCCGCGTTGAAGTTGGTGAACGTCTCGTTGTTGTTCCCGTCAAAAGGTGCGGGCTTCTCCCCCTTGAACTGCTCCAGCGCCCGATTGTCCCAATACCAGATGTGGTACGCCAGCTGTCCCACCGAATGCCCGCCCCCCGGCGGCATCCATTGCGCCTGCGCCGCCGTCAGATCCGCCACCGCCACATTCGCCGGCACAAACCAGTCTTCCTTGTCATGCGTCGTGTGCAGTTGTTCCAGCAGAACGCCGCGCAGCGTCGTCGGCGGTTGCTGTTTGGTTTGCGCAGTCGCAGCCAGCGACAAGCTCAGCAGCGGGAGCAGAAAATAGGCCACTCTCTTCATCGGTCAAAACCTCACTCAGGAAAAGATTGCCGCCGAGCATACCACCGCTCTTTCACCTTCGCCCATAGCCACTCCACCCCGTGGGCGTACCCGCCGCGCCCGCGCAGCCACCGGCTACAGCCTGACCGCTCCAGGCGTCCGCTCCATCTGGCAATAAAGAAACGGCTGCACCGTCCCCCACGGCGTCCTGTGCTCGACCACCGCGCTTCGCACCACCGCGAACCCTGCCCCAAACTCCCGAGCGAGTCCCGCAGCATCGTAACGGCAGGTCTCGAGGCCGCTGCACCGCTCCGGACCCTTCAGCCCGAACGTCGCCACCACCGCCTGCCCGCCTGGCTTCAGAGCCCGCCGCACCTGCTGTACATAGGCCGCGCGTTCCTCCGGCTTTGTCAGGAAATGAAATACCGCGCGATCGTGCCAAACGTCGTAGCCAGCGGTCGGCAGTTCCACCAACGTCACATCGCCGACCACCCATCGCACGCCATCCGCCGACGCGCCCATCCGGCTCTGCACTTCCGCACGCGCCCGTTCAATCGCCGCCGGCGCAACATCCAGCACCGTCACATCGCGGTAGCCTTTTGCGAGCAGATCCGCAGCCAGCGTCGCCACCCCGCCGCCCGCGTCCAGAATTGCCGCTGCCTTCTCCGGCGCCGCTCGCTCCATCCACTCCAGCGAGGTCTCCAGATGCGCCGCGTGCCAGCTCATCGCCTCCAGCGCCTTCGTCCGATACACCTTATCCCAGTGCTCGGCCAGATTCACTCCGGCAGCAATCGCCATCATCGGTTGTCCTTTTATTTGGTCCACGCACAAGTGGACGGATCAGGAACAGCCCGCAGCCCCACACACCCGCGCCCTTCCTGTCCCCTGTCCCCTGCTTTTCTACCCCGCCTTGCGCTCGGCCGCCAGCACCTCGTCCAGCAGCCCGGTCAGCGAGTGCGCTCGGCTCCGCATCGATGCGGCGCTGTCCCCCGACCGCGTCACCGCGGAATACCGTTCCTCCAGCCGCGTCAGCTCGTCAGCCAGATTCAGCGCCGCCAGCACCGCTACCCGCAGGGAATCAACCGTGCGGCCTGCCGACGCAACCGCCCGCATCTTTCCATCCACCAGTGCGGCCAGCCGCTCCACATACGCACGATCGCTGCCCCGCAGCCGATACGTCTGGTCGTAAATCTCCACCGTAATCGCCTGGGCGTCAGCCGTGCCGCCGGCCCCTTCGGTCTTCCCCTCGTGCGTCGCGTCGTTCTCGTTCATAGCCGTCAGGATGCAATTTCGTCGATCTGTTTCAACAACCGCTCCACCCGCTGCTTCACGTGCTCCCGCTCCCGCTCCAGCGTCCGCAGTTGTTCCCGCGCCAGAGTCAGCGCCGCGCCCTGCTCCTCCGCCTCGTGCCGCAGCTTCTCGAGCGTCTCCTCCGCCTGCGCCCGCGCCGCGCGCTCCGTCTTCACCACTTCCACTGCCCGCACCACCCGCTCTTCCAGGGCGTTGAAGTCATCCACCGTCGTTGACAGTTCCTCTTCCTGTACGCTGAGCGTTGCCATCCACTTCTCCTCGAGGTTTCTTCGCGCAGTATAGCCCCACGGGCCTCAGGAAAACCCGTCCCTTTCGCCGCCCGTCTCTGCCTGGATTCGTTCCCCAGATCCACAACATCCGCACCCTGTACCCTGCCCTTACTTCAGCTCCCTCTGCTTCGATCCCTGAAAAATCTCCTCATTCGTTCCCGGCCGCCCCACATCGCCCTTGTGCGGACGCTCGATGCGCGCACGAATATCCTCGCTCAGCGACGTCCGCGTCGGCTCCGGCCGCACCTCGACGTCTCCCGGTGCCCGCTCCATCCCGTGCGTAGCCGTCTCGCTCGGCGCCTGGCGCTCGATCCGCTCCCTCGCCTGCCGCGCCTCATCCGCATCCCGCGGAAATTCGTCTGCCTTCTTCAATGGCTGAGCCATACCCACCTCCTCTCAGGGAAGAGGCAGTCCCCACCGTCCCCGTTGCCTCGATGCCCCCTCCAATTCGCTCATGACCCGCAATTCGCTCATGACCGTCAGACGAAGAACGGCTTTGAAGCGCACAGCCTCGCCGCCGCGGAACCGCTGCGCCATCCCGAACTTTGTTTGACGGCATGCTTTCGGACTCGCGAAAAGTTCCGGCCTTGTATAGCCAAGCCTTCCACTCGCGAAAAGTTCCGGCTTTTGCATCAGGGCATGGCTTCAGCCATGCCGCAACCAGCCAAGAATGAAATGGGCTTTAGCCCCTGAGGCCACGCCTTCCGCAGCCTGCAAAGCTGTCTTCAAATCCCAGCCGACACCAGAAGATCCTCAGTGCCCCGCCAGATGCGGCAGCCGGAACAGCAACACCGCCACCAGCACAATCAGCGCCACCAACAGCGTCACCATGATCCCCGTCACCCGCTTCACCAGCAGGTGCATCGACTTCACGTCCTCGTTCAGCTCTGACAGCTCGAACGCATGCCGCTCCGTCGTCTCCTGCGTCTTGGTCATCGATTCTTCGAAGCGCTTCAGCTGCAGGCTGTGGTCCTGCACCGCCAGCCGCGTCTCCCGCTGCGATCCCTGCAGCTCGCCCATGCTCTGCCGCATCTCGTTCGTCAGCGCCGTCGTCGCCCGCGTGGGACTGTCCGCCTCCAGCAGCCGCGACACCAATGGCAGGAACGCACGGAACTGCAGCAGCGTCTTCCACATTGGGCTGTGCTCCAGTTCCCTCATCGACGGCACACTCGGATCCTCCAGCAGCGCCACCGGTTCCATGTCTCCCGGACCCGCAGCTCCCGGACCCGCAGCTCCCGGACCCGCCGCTCCCGCATTGTGCGCCCCCGGCTTCGCCGGCTCGTCCAGTGCCAGCGCGATCAATCGATCGACCGCCGTTTCGCTTGCCTTACGATTCATGGGAGAGTTCCTTGTTCCACTATAGACAATGGACCGCGCCCTCACCAGCATGCGCGCCTCCCCAAAAATGTTCGTTGGTAATCCCATTGCACCTCACCTGGTCCGCCCAGTAGCCCGGCCCCGTAAATCAGCCTATCCGCTAAACTCTGATCCCCAAACGCTAACCCTTGTCCTTGCTCTCCGCCGCCTGCTGCCGCAGCGCATGCACCACCACCCGCAGCATCTCTTCTTCCGGTGCCGGCTTGCCCGTCCAGATCTCGAACTGCCGCGCCCCCTGGTGGACGAACATCTCTACCCCCGTCACCACCGGCAGCCCCTTCTCCCGCGCCATCCGGATCAGCGGCGTGTCAATCGGGTTGTAGACCAGGTCGAACACCAGCCGCGTGTTCAGCTCCTTTGGCTCCAGCAGGCTCGCCGGCTTCACCCCGCGCATCCCGATCGGCGTCGCGTTCACGATCACGTCAAAGCTCGACTTTGCAATCTGCTCCCGCTTGATCGTCTTCGCCTTTGCCTGCCGCGCCAGCTTCTTCGCCGTCTCCGCTGTCCGATTCCATACGAACACCTCGGCGCCTTTCTCCGTCAGCCCGAACACCGCCGCCCGTCCCGCGCCGCCCGCCCCCAGCACCAGAATCTTCGCGCCGTTCAGCGGCAGACGCCGCTCCAGCGGCCGCACAATCGCCGCCACGTCTGTGTTGAACCCGTACAGCTTCCCATCCTGCGAGCGCACCACCGTGTTGCAGGCCCCGATCTTCTCGCTCAGCGCGTCCGTCTTTGCCAGGTGCTTGATGATCTCGCTCTTAAAGGGCATCGTCACCGCCAGCCCATGCAGCGGAACCTCCCGCACCAGCGTCAGCAGGTCGTTCACCCGCGTCGTCTGCAGCGGCAGAAACACCGCGTTCACCGTCTCCCGCCGGAAGCCGATGTTGTGCATCAGCGGCGACAGCGAATGCCGTACCGGATTCCCCGCCACCCCATACACCTTCGTCGAAGCGTCGATCTGGTCGATCCGCCACGCCTCCCGCAGCGTGCGCGCGTCAATCTGCCCCGGCCCCGTCTCCGCCCCCGCCTGCGGCGCCGCAAACGTGAACACGCTCCCTGCCCGCAGTCCCAGCACCCGGCTGATCGTTCCCTGATCGCCCATCACAATCCCGATCAGGTTCGCCTCGTCCCGCCGCCGGTCCAGAAAACGCATCATCGCCACGTTGTCGCTCAGCGTCTTCGCCGTCGACACAATCTTCACGAACTCCGGCTGGAACGGCAGAATCCTGTCGAAGACCTTATCCAGATCCCGCGTCGCCTCAAAGTCGTGGTGACTTATGATCAGCGCCGCCCCATACGACCGCAGCTTCTTCATCTGCGCCGGCTTCATGTGCTCGGCCGTCTGCAGTTCCACGTCGATCAGGTGGCATCCCACCTGCGCCGCCTTCTCCAGCACTTCCAGCTCGGCGTTGATCGTTCCTTTGAACTTGCCGCCCGTCGCCGCGCGCCGGCACGTCGCGATCGCCGTCACCTCGCCGCGCTCATACAAAAATGTCTTTAGCTTCGGCAATATCGCCGCCGGATTCGCCAGATAATCCAGCCGAAATTCCACAAAATGATTCTCGCGAACGCTCTGCTCCGCGTTCTCCAGCATCTCCGCCGGGCTTCCGCCCGTGATCGCTACACAAATCTTCCCGATCCGCGACCGGATGAAATGCGTCGACACCACCGCCGGTCCCGGACGCGCCGCCGCAGTCCCGGTATTCGTTGGGGCCGCGCTCTGGGAGCCCCCCGAATCGCTCACCGGCCCCGCCATCGGACTCGGCACAAAGGGTTTCGGTGTCGCAGGTTTTGGAGCGGACTTCGGCCTCGACACCGGCTTCGGTGCCCGTGCCTTCCCGGCCGTCCCGCGCCCGTTCCTGACGGCGCTTGCGGCCTTTCCGTGCATAGGGCCTGCTTTCATACCCGCAATTGCCGCATGTTAAAGGGCTTTGCCCCGCGCTGCAACTCCCATTCCACCAATTCTGTGGAACACACGTCCCCAATTGCCAGGATTGTCAGCCGAATATGGCATTTCTCCCCGGTCTGTGGAAATTCTGTCAAGCCCCGTCCGCCAAAACCAAGGTAATATCTGCTGATTCCAAATGGTTTAAACGCCAAAATACCGGCCCAAATCTGGCAGTAAACCCGTTCGAATTTGGTATTCTGAACTTATAGAGTAAAAAAAGAAAAAGCCTGCCTCCAATCGCAGGCTTTTCCTCTTTCCGTCCGCACGGAGCTGCTTCTTGAAGCCCTCAACTCAAAATCCGCTTCTTAATTTAAAATCATATACTTACGCCAACGCAGCCTCGCGCGCGCTTTTTTGGAACCCTTGAAAACTACCCTGTTTTGAGGTACCTGGCGTTTGAAGCCTTCAAAACAAATCGCCAACTACCATTGAATCAATTAACTAGCGGAAAATATACCCACCCCCCCGGGGGGGTGGGTATCCCACACCGACACTCCCCACCGCCGTTTCCACCGCCTGCAACCTCTTAGAATGACAACCGGCGCATTATGAAAAAAATCCGAGTCGGTATCCTCTTCGGCGGCCGCAGCGGCGAGCACGAAGTCTCGCTCCTCTCCGCCGCCTCCGTCCTCCAGGCCATCGACCCTAAAAAATACGATGTCATCCCCATCGGCATCACCAGGGAGGGCCGCTGGGTCACAGCTGGCCACGCCGAGCGCCTCCTCGCCGGCGAAAAATCCGGCAGGCACCTCCGCGCCGGCGATCCCGAGGCCACCCAGCCCGCCGCCGTCCTCCGCAAAGGCGAATCCATCCTCGTTCCGCCTATGCCCTCCGAAGCCCTGGCGCCCTTTGAAACCCCCGCTCCGTCCGCGCCGAAGTCGGGCGCGAGCATGCGGCCGGCACCGCCCGATCATGTCCTCTCCATCGACGTCATCTTCCCCGTACTCCATGGAACCTTCGGCGAAGACGGCACCATCCAGGGCCTCTTCGAGCTGGCCGGTCTCGCCTACGTCGGGTCGGGCGTGCTGGGTTCGGCCACCGGCATGGACAAGGACGTCATGCACCGCCTCTTCGCCTCCGCTCGTCTTCCCATCGTCAAGTGGGTGACCTTCCTGCGCGGCGAGTGGGAGAAGTCCCCGCGCAAAGTCCGCGCCCGCATCGAATCCACGCTGAAATACCCCGTCTTCGTGAAGCCCGCGAACCTCGGCTCCTCGGTCGGCATCACCAAAGCCCACGACGCAAAGGAACTCGGCCCCGCCATCGACCTCGCCGCCCGCTACGATCGCAAAATCGTCGTCGAGCAGGGCGTCGGCGGCAAAAAGAAACCCCGCGAGCTCGAAGTCGCCGTCCTCGGCAACGACTCTCCCGAAGCCTCCGTCGTCGGCGAAGTGGTCCCCGGAAAAGAGTTTTACGATTACGAGGCGAAATACCTCAGCGAAGGCTCTGCCCTCATCGTCCCTGCCAAAATAACCAAAGCCCAGACAAAGCAGGTCCGGGAGATGGCCATCCGCGCCTTCCAGGCCTGCGACTGCTCCGGCCTCGCCCGCGTCGACTTTCTGATGGAGCCGGGTCAGTCCGCCCGTTTCTACGTCAACGAGATCAACACGCTGCCCGGATTCACCTCCATCAGCATGTATCCCCGCCTCTGGGCCGCTTCCGGCGTCCCCTACCCGCAGCTCATCGACCGCCTCATCCAGCTCGCTTTCGAACGCCGCGCCGACAAAGACCGCAACCGCTATTCACTGTGAGGCCCTTTTGCCTGTTGCCTATTGCCTCTTGCCTGCCTCATGGAAACTAAACCCGCATCTGAGGTGTCAGAATAGTAGCGAAAGATTTTGTCTCTTTTTGTAGGGTCCCAGTCCGAAAGGAGTTCGTGCCGCAATGACCCTGATGGATGCTCCTGCCTTTAACGCGCCCCAGGCGCGCCGCAACCACGTCCTCTCGGTCACCGCCATCGTCGTCGTCATCGTGATCGCCATTGGCACCTGGCTCTGGTTCCTCCAGATTCCCTGGCAGTTCTGGCACTGGCCCGCCGACCACAAAGTCAATAACTTCTTCGCCGCTGTCGAGTCCGGCGACCTCCAGAAGGCCTACGGCCTCTGGAATAATGATCCCAGCTGGCAGCAGCATCCGCAGCAGTTTGGCCCCTACAACTTCACTGAATTTCAGAAGGACTGGGGATCGGCCAGCGACTACGGCGTGATCAAGAGCCACAACATCATCGTCTCGCGTCGCGTCGGCAACGGCGTCGTCATCGGCCTCGACATCAACGGCGGCAAGACACCCATCTTCCTCCGCGTCGACAGCAAGACAAAGACCATTGGCTTCTCGCCGGTGGAGCTCTACTCGGGTCCGTGAGGTCAGGGGCCGAGTGGAATCGAGCGCTCACTCATCGTGAAGACGCCTCGGAGGCAATGTGACAAATCAGAGGGATACGATGTCAACGGATCGTGAGCCGCCCAGTTGGAAGGTAATCGGAATAGTATTTGTTTGTGTAGTTCTATATTCTCCACTCGGCATATTTATATACAGCAATGTCGCTGCTGGACCTTGGAGCAGAGCCAAAACCCTTATTGGGGCCATCTATTTCTTCATCTCTGTGATCGTATTGGGATTTATCTCGAGTAAAGTATTCCCAAGACAGCGGTGAAAACCCTTTTCAGCAGCTGTTGGTTCATCGCGCTAAGGTTAGCTCAGCAACGTCAAAGCCTTCTCCAGGCTCTTCGAGTCCTCGACGTTCACGCACGTCGGTCCGCGATCGATCTGCCGCATCAGCCCGCTGAGCACCTTGCCGGGCCCGGCCTCGACAAACGCCGTCGGCCCCTGCGCGATCTGCAGCCGCACTGAGTCGACCCAGCGCACCGCGCCTGTCACCTGTCGGATCAGCGCCTCGCGCAGCTTTTCCGGATCCGTCACCAGCGCCGCGTCCACGTTCACCGCCACCGGAACCTTCGGTGCTGCGAACTCCGTCGCCCGCAGCAACTCCGCCAGCCGATCCTGCGCCGGCTGCATCAGCGCGCAGTGGAAAGGAGCGCTCACCTGCAGCATCACCACCCGCTTTGCGCCGCGCTCTTTGCATAGCTCCGCAGCCCGCTCGACGGACGGCGCCTCGCCCGAGATCACCGTCTGTTCCGGTGAATTGAAGTTTGCCGCCGACACGATGTTCTGCGTCTCCGCCGCTGCGTCGTCGCAGGCCCGCGCTGTCTCAACGGAGCTCAGTCCAAGAACGGCGGCCATCGCGCCTTGTCCCTGCGGCACAGCTTCCTGCATGAACTTGCCGCGCTGACGCACGATCCGCACCGCGTCCTCAAACTGAAGCGATCCAGCCGCCACGTTGGCCGCGTACTCGCCCAGCGAATGCCCGGCGACGAACGCCGGATTGACGCCCTTCTCGGCCAGCACCCGCAGCGCCGCCACCGAAACCGTGCAGATCGCCGGCTGCTGGAACTCGGTCAGCTTCAGCTGCTCTTCCGGCCCCTCGAAGCACAGCTTCGAGATCGAGAAGCCGAGCGCCGCATCGGCCTCGTCAAACGTCTCGCGCGCCACGGGAAAGTTCTCCGCCAGGTCGCGCCCCATGCCCGCATATTGCGAGCTCTGTCCGGGGAAAAGAAAGGCCAGCTTCGTCATGTCTCAGAAATGATAGCCCGCGCGCGCACGCACACCGCGATCCGGAAAACCCGAGGGCGCAAGGCCGGGTCCGCAACAATCCACAACTATCGAATGACTTTCCGCCGGGGTCGTCCGTCTAAAAGCCAAGAGGCGCGCGGGACGCTGCACTCGTGCTCACGTCCCAGGCTGCCCTCCATGAAAGCCCCGGTGGTTCGTGGGTCCGCCGGGGCCTTTCTTTTTTGGATGACGAACCCGGCGGAAGCAGCCAGATCCGTCCCCGGCCGTTATGCGGAAGCGGCCAGTGGAGGCGTCGGCCGCGCCACATGCGCCGCGACCGTCGCCGCCGTCGAGTGATGCGTCAGCCGATGCACGAAATGATAAGGCGGCCACGGACCCGAGAGCTGCATCTGGCAGTCTTTCATCAGAACGCTCGCGCTCGAGTACTTGTTCTGGTATCGCTCAATGCAATTCGAATCGATCAGGTGAGCAATATCCAGCAGCATCTTGCCCGTATCCATTCTGCGGCAGGTGACTTCTTCCGCCAGCGGCAGGAACATGCGATGCATCTGCACGGTCACTGCCCGCGCTTTCGTCTGCCGTTCGCGCTGCAGCGTTGCATTCTCGCGCAGGTTGGACAAGTACGCCTTGCCCACCGTCGGCAGAGCCTCGGCAACGTACCGTCGCGGCTGCTCCCGGCAGCAATCGTCGAGCATGACCTTCAGGTGCATTTCGGCCTTGCCCCGCAGCCGTTCGATATTGGTGATGAACTGCCGCTGATTGGAGCGGATGGAACGGCGCAGCGCCTCGTCATCGGCGAACACGGTTCCAAACCGGAAAGGAAGAACAGTGGATGTCTTGAAGCAGTCAGCGATCACCCGCGCGTGTTCCACGCCGGCCTGCTGTGTAAATTTTTCTGAGGGAGAATACTCGCTGACGATAACGGCTAGATCACTGGCTGGGTAAAGGAAGATTTGGTTTCCCTGAACTCCCGTAACTGCTTCCATTGGTATCGGCTTACGATGCCGAAGCAGTTCGGGAAAGGCTTGTCTTTCGGTTATGCAGTAGGCGTACCACGCCATAGAAAATCGCTCCGCTCGCTGGTTTTGGTATGGGGTTTGAACTTCAGCTTCTCGGGGATGGACATGGCTCTGATTTCTGGCGCGTCCTGGAAGGCGGAACTGCACCGAACTGACCCGTATGCTAGCCCCCTATACGAACAACCCGCAACCGACTTCACCGGGCTGGGGGGAAAAGTTAGCGGGGTTCACCGAATCTGCTTTCATATCAACACAGCGGCTTTCATGACATGAAAGTTACCGCCGGGACGCCTACTAAACCTGGACAGCCTGCTGGATCGCCAGCAACGTTTCCAGCAGAGGTTTCAGGTGCTTTAGATCAAGAGCATTGGCTCCGTCTGATTTCGCCGCCGCCGGGTTGTCATGCACTTCCAGAAAGATGCCGTCCACTCCGGCCGCCACCGCCGCTCGCGTCAGCAGCGGGATGAATTCCGGCTGACCCCCCGAAACGCCACCGGCCCCGGAGGGAATCTGCACCGAGTGGGTGCCATCGAAGACCACGGGAGCCAAGCCCCGCATCACGGCAAGTGATCGCATATCGACGACTAAGTTGTTGTAACCAAAGCTGCTGCCACGCTCTGTGAGAAACACCCGGCCATTGCCCGCCGTCGCCACCTTTTCCACCGCATGCCGCATATCCCAGGGCGCGACAAACTGGCCCTTCTTCACGTTGACGGCTCGGCCCGTCTTTCCCGCAGCTACCAGGAGGTCGGTCTGGCGGCAAAGAAAGGCGGGAATCTGCAGCACGTCGGCGCCTTCCGCGGCCACCTCGCACTGTCCCGGCTCGTGCACATCGGTCAGCACGGGCAGCCCGGTTGCCTCGGCGAGGCGGCGCAGAATCGCCGTCCCCTCAATGAGTCCCGGTCCGCGGAAGCTCGTCACCGAGGTTCGATTCGCCTTGTCGAACGACGCCTTAAAGATGAAGGGAACGCCCAGATCGGTGGTCACCCGCTGAATGGCGTCCGCCATCGTCCGCACATGCGCTTCGCTCTCGATCACGCACGGCCCGGCGATTAGGAACAGCCTGCCGCCGCCTACCCGCACCGGCCCGATCTCAAATTCCTGGCTCACGGAAACAGGGTACAGCGTGGAGGGCTCAGGGTACAGAAAGCACCGGCTCCAGGCTGCTTCACTCGCACTGCGCCTGCTCAAAGCCCAGGCCGAGCAGCAGCTTCGTCACCGTAGCGCAGGCATTCGCGTGGGCTTTGTTGAGGATCCCCTCCGCCAGTGCCGACTGCCGCAGATCTTCG
>DASRRO010000093.1:0-2049 GCA_035656855.1 Acidobacteriaceae bacterium
ATCTTTACGACCCGGACGGCACCCGCGTGGAGCTGATGGAGTTTCAGCCCGTGATGAAGCCGTGCTGTTCGGATTTCACGGCGGCCAGCCCGACGGATTGAGAAACCCAGATGGAAAGCCCTACACCACCGGCACTGGCTCAGGCCGGAAAGGCCACGCTTTGCTGCGCGGGCTGGGCATAGCCGCAGGCGGGACAAAAGTCCTGATGCGCGGAGAGAGTGGCGCCGCAATGCGTGCACAGCACGGCGGTCGATGGACGGATCGGGGCTGCGCTCGGGGTTGCATGGATTCGGGTTACCCTCGGCACTGGCTGAACCGCCGGCGACACCGACTGCGGAGGCCGCGCAACCTCTGCCCACCGCGGATGCTCCGGGACGGAGCGATCTGCGTTTTGCACCAGCGATGGCCCGATTCCCAGTACGGAGTAGGAGCGCGGCTCCAGGTTCTCGTCATCCAGGTCTTCGTCATTGCGCCGGCGGCGGCCGAAGGTACGAAACAACGGAATCGAGATCAGCAGCAGGGCCAGAGCGGCGCCCACGGCATAGATCGTCAGACGGTAGGGCGAAGCCTGCAGTGCGTGAAAAGCAGTCTGCAGCCACTGCATGGCGCGGGCCAGCAGTGCCTCGGCCATATGCAGCATTTGCGTAATAAATTGCATAGCGATCTCTCCCTAATTCCTGTGACTGACCGCACCAATCAGCCGATCGCGAAGCAGTCGGCTGCCCGGGGGAAGCGGACGCAGGCTAGCTCTGAATTAGAGACGGAAAGTGTGGCCCGGTTTGCCCGCTTGACGGCATTTTGTGCCAAAACAGGCCGTCTCGCGGAGGAATTGGGACCATAGGTACGTTCGTCCGGCCTGAAGGCAAAGATGTTGCCCTCCTGGTGTGGCCTCAGAACTGTGACTTCAAAACCAGGTCTGCTGACGGTAGCGCCGGTACTCATCGCCGAAAGTGGCTTCGAGGACGGCGGCCTCCCTGCGGGAGCGGACGATCTGCATGGGGATGACGACGATCAGCAGCAGCAGGAGCCACCAGGCGGGGAGGAACATCGCGAGCCCCAGAAAGAAAAAACAGCCGAAGACATAGATGGGGTTGCGGATGCGCGCATAGAGACCGGTGGTGACGAGGCGGGTAGCTTTGGCGCGAATGGAGAAGGCGCGTCCCAACTGCATCCGTGCGGCGGCGATGAACGAGAGTGAGGCCAGCGCGATGAGGGCGCCGGCGATGCGCAGCGGCGGCCAGGGCTGGTGCAGGTATCGCGGCAGGAAGAAGCAGAGCGCCGCGGCAAGGATCGCCAGTGAGAGGATGTTCGCCTTCATGCGATGGTGATGCTACTCCTTGCGGCTTTCGGGGACAGATACGGGATGTCAACGCCCAAATATGCTGCGGGCCACGACGCATTTGAGCGAGCAGCTCGCGAATTCGCTACCGTGGCGCGAGGACGATGTCCATCTGGTAGAAACGGAAGTAGCTCTCTTCTCCGGGCGCTTCCGCGGCGACATGCTGGTAGCGATCGAGGATATCGGTGATGAAGGCGGGGCGTTCCGCGTCCGGTACGCGTTGGCTCCACTCAATCATGGTGACCTTGCTGAATGCCTCGAAGCTGGCTCGGGATTGAAAATCCCATGCCTTATCACTTGTCTGAATGCTGACGACGCGAAAGCCCTGCTGTTCTGCCAGCTCTGCATATTGCTGAGGCGTGAGGTGCAGATACGGATCGCTGAAGTTCTGGAAATAACCAGCCCAGCGCGGCGAGAGGCGCGTCTCCTCGATCACATCTTCGATGCTCTTCCGTTTGCCCTTCGGCACCAGGCGTAACTGCGCGATGCCGTCTGAGTTGAGAACGGAGTGAATCGCCCGAAGCGGCATGTCTTGATCGGGTATCCAATGCAGGGCATTGAAGGAGACAACGTGGTCGAATTCCCGGCTGAACGGCAGTTCCCGGGCGTCCGCCACCACGAACTGGAGATTGGGGTGAGCCGGGGTCCAGTGATCTTTCGCGAACTCGATCATGTCGGAGGAGGCATCGACGCCGGTGACCGAGCCCGCG
>DASRRO010000094.1:0-9694 GCA_035656855.1 Acidobacteriaceae bacterium
CAACAAACCCCATCGAGCCAATTTAAGTTGGAGCCAGAAAAAATCTCTGCTTCGCTGCCTTCGATATCCATCTTGACGGCGATCGGAACCTCGGGCAGAACGGCGGCCTCAGCAAGCAGCGAGGGAATATCGAAGCCGTCGATGGCGTCGGCAGCTTCTTCATGGGGATCGGGCTCGCGGAGACGGATGCCGGCCTCAGTGCCTGTCTGCGTGGTCTCCGGGCGAAAGACCAGTCTGATATTCCTGCTCCAGGCAGCGGCCTCCACCACACGGGCGCGTTCCCCAAAAAACTCGAGGTTTCGGCGGCAAAGGCCGGCGTTGCCGGCACCGGGCTCGACGGCGAGCACACGCGCGCGTGGATACCGGTTGAGGAAGTAGAGCGAGGCAGCGCCAATGTTTGCACCCAGGTCGAGAAAGAAGATCGGTGCCATTGGATCGAGCGACGCGGCGAGAGGAGCATACTCTTCACCGCGGATGATGGTGTGGAGGATGTGGAGGTCGGAGGCAGGCCATCGAGCGAAGAAAGGATGTGAATAGCCGGGAATCTGGATCTCAAGCGTACGCAACTGCGGCATCACCGCGCGGGCGAGAGCGGGTTGACCTGGAAAAATCTTGCGCAGGGCGACCCACAAGCAAGCCTGGAGAGCAGCGAAAGGCCCGACTGCGGTCGACCAAATGCGCAGCAAGGTGAACCCAGTGGCAATCCATTGGAACATGGTGATCCAGCCCAGTGTACGACAAGGCGGAAGGCTGGAATTGATCGCCAGCGACGAGAGCACAGCAGGGTGGTGAACTCGACGCGATCCACAATTCGACTTCCGGCGGCAGAAGATCGCGCATGCAGCGCGGCCATCAGGAGAGCCATGGATTTGATTTCAATTTAAGGGGGACGGTGCAGGTCTTCCCAAAGACCTATTGCGTGGTCGTTCCGCCATGCTATCCTCCGGCCAAAATCCCATGCTCTTTCGCTCGCTTCGGCTTTCGGCCTTGCTGCTCCTGACCGTCATCGGCCTTCCCGCTCTGGCACGCGATGCCGGTTCGCCCTGGATCGAGGTTCGCAGCGCGCATTTCACGGTGATCACGGACGCCGGCGAACACGATGGAGGTCATCTCGCCGATCAGTTCGAGCGGATGCGCTGGCTGTTCCAGACACTCTTTCCCAAAGCCCGTGTCGATCCGCCCACGCCGATTGTGGTGGTGGCGGTGCGCACCCGCAAGAGCATGCAGGCCCTCGAACCGGCCGCGTATCTGGCGAGAAACACCGTCAACCTGGCAGGACTCTTCCTGCGCGAGCCGGAGAAGAATTACATCCTGCTACGGCTCGACACAGACGAAGAGCATCCTTACGCCACGGTGTATCACGAATTCACCCACCTTGTGCTTGGCAGCGAAGGCATGCCGCTCTGGCTTAACGAGGGCCTGGCGCAATTCTTCCAGAACACCGATATTCGCGACAAAGATGTTTTGTTCGGCCAGATCAGCGCGGCCGATCTGGCCGAGGTGCAACGGAATCCTCTGATCCCGTTGCCGGTGCTTTTTCAGGTGAACGCCAACTCGCCGTATTACCACCAGGAAGACAAGGGCTCTCTCTTTTATGCCGAATCGTGGTTGCTGACGCACTACCTTATGATTGCGGATTTCAAGGGACACACCAGCCGGGTCAGCCAGTATCTCGGCCTCGTAAACCAGAATGCCGAGCCGGTGACGGCCGCGACTCAGGCGTTCGGCGATCTGCATCAGCTGCAGACGGTGCTGCAGGGGTATACGCATCTGCTCGGGTACTCAGTGATGCATCTCTCCAGCGCCGCAGCGCCCATCGACCCGAAGTCGCTTGCGGTCACGCCGCTCACGCTGCCACAAGCCGATGCCATTCGCGCGGACCTGATGCTTTACACCGGCCGGACGGACGAGGCACGCGCGCTGCTGCGGGATGTTCTGCAGGCCGATCCGAACAGTGTGCAGGCGCATGAGTCGATGGGTGCGCTCGAGCTTCGCGCCGGTCATCGCGACGAGGCTAAAAAGTGGTACGCGCAAGCCGTCGCACTCGATTCCCAGAGCTATCTCGCTCAGTATGAAAACGGCTCGCTGGCCCTGGAGGAAGGCGATCGCGGCCCGGCCGTCGAAGCGAGCTTGCGGGCGACCATCCACCTCAATCCCGGATTTGCTCCTGCCTACGACCGCCTCGCCATCCTGTACGGACAGCGTCACGACCACCTGGATGAAGCGCACATGCTGAACCTGCAGGCAGTCGAGCTCGATCCCACCAACGTGAACTATCGACTCAACACAGCGAACATCCTCGTGGAGATGAACCACTTCGACGATGCCATCCGCGTGCTGGAGACCGCCCAGCCCATTGCGAAAACGCCGCTGGAGCTGGACGTGGTGCGGCGGGTACTGGCGCAGGTGCGACAACGGCAGGCGTTTGAGGAGGAGGCAAAGAGGGGAGCGATTCAGGGCCAGACGACGATTGTGACGAAGCTGCCCGGGAGTGCGGTGTCGGCCCCGGCGCAGGAGCAGAAGGAGCCGGTGTTCAAACATCCCACCGAGGCGCCGCACGGCCGCATGCTGACTGCCCGGGGCGTCCTGCGCGGAGTGACCTGTAGTTACCCGGCGGTGATTGAGCTACGCCTGGAGGGCGGCGCAAAGACGCTCTCGCTTTATAACAACAACTATTACAAGGTGGACTATAGTGCGTCGAACTTCACCCCCAGCGGCGATGTCCACCCCTGCCAGGATCTGGAGGGGATGAAGGCGGAAGTCGAGTACTTCGTTACAGCGGACACGACCACCGACGGGCAGATTGTCGGAATCATGATGATCAGGTAAGTGGGGCCGGCGCCAGCCCTGAGCTGATTTTGTCGGCGCTACCGCACTTGCGCGCGGCGCCTTCCAGCATCGAAGATGATGTCAGTCGAGGTACTTCCTATGGTCCGCCGGATCGCCTGCTTCCTCATCGTTCTGCTTGCCGCGGGATCGGCTGTTCGCCTGCATGCCCAGGACAATCAGGACCCTCTCAGTGACGACGAAGTTCAGGCGATACGCGACGACGCGTCCCATCCGAACGACCGCGTCAAGCTGTACATGAAATTCATCGACGATCGTCTGACGGCGATCCGCCAGCTGGCGGGGGATCCCGATGTGGCCCACCGCAAGGCGCAAATCCGCGACAAGCTGGAGGAATTCACGCACCTGTGCGATGAGCTGCAGGACAATCTGGACACGTACGATTCGGCGCACGCCGACATTCGCAAGGCTCTCAAGGAGCTGGTCGCCTCGACCGCCAAATGGCCCGCAGATTTGAAGGCCGCCGGTACCGATCCCAGTTACGATTTCTCGTTGAAGACGGCGCAGGAGGCGGCGCAGTCCGCCACCGAAGAGGCCAAACAGCTTTCGACCGAGCAGGACGAGTATTTCCAGACGCACAAGGACGAGCGCCACAAGAACGGCAACGGCCCCGACTAACGCGGAACGCGGGCGCGGCGGCGCCACCAGAGGACGAATCGCACCCTATAGATGAGCAGGTTGACGCCGCACACGGCGACGCCGCAGGCGATGATCAGCCAAACCGGCACATGCGGGTAGATGATGGCGTCGAGGTAATGGACAAGGAAGCTGCCGGTCCAGGACGGCTCGCCGGCGCGGACCTCCAGGCTCTGCTCCAGCAGGGTTACCGGACACGGCCAGGGACCGACTTCGACCACGATACCCCAGATGAGTGAAGCAAGATGAAACGCCGTCCAGGCCGGGCGGCCTCGGGTGAAGAATACGCCGACGATCACCCAGAGGATCCAGGTGAGATGGATCGCCAGCACCAGCGCCGCCAGCCAACGCATGGCTTCATGATAGGAGCCGGAAGGAGAGGGAGCGAACCCGGGAGCGGACGCGTCGCTTAAACTTGATTCAGCCCATGTTCTACCGCACCGACGATCTCCGCATCCGCTCGACCAAAGTTGTCCTGCCCCCGGTTTTTCTGGAGGAGGAGATGCCGGTAACGGAAACCGCTTCCGCCACGGTTTTTCATGCACGTCACGAAATCGTTGAAATCCTGAACCGGCGCGATCCTCGCCTGCTGGTCGTCGCGGGGCCGTGCTCGATTCACGACCCTTCGGCCGCTCGCGAGTATGGCCGCCGGCTCAAAGATGCCGCAGCGGAGTTCGCCCAGTATCTGCGGATTGTGATGCGCGTTTATTTTGAGAAGCCGCGCACGACCGTCGGCTGGAAGGGCCTGATCAACGATCCGTACCTTGACGAGTCGTACCGGATCAATGATGGCCTGCGGCTGGCGCGGCGGCTTCTGCTGGATCTGGCGGAGATGGGCGTGCCGGCCGGCACCGAGTTCCTGGACATGATCTCGCCGCAGTATGTCGCGGAACTGGTGAGCTGGGGTGCGATCGGCGCGCGAACCACGGAGAGCCAGGTGCATCGCCAGCTGGCTTCGGGTTTGTCCTGTCCGGTGGGTTTTAAGAATGGGACCTCCGGCAATGTGCAGATCGCGATCGAGGCAATTCTTTCGGCGAGCCACGAGCACACCTTTCTGGGCCAGTCGCGCTACGGACAATCGGCGATTCTGTTCACCGGCGGGAATACGGACTGCCACATCATCCTGCGGGGCGGGCGGCAGACGGTCAATTACGATGCGGCCTCTGTGAATGAGACCTGCCGGCTGCTGGGGAAGGCCGGATTGCCGGCGCGGGTGATGATCGACTGCAGCCATGCCAATAGTGGCAAGGATCCGGCGCGCCAGCCAGGCGTTTGTCGCGATGTGGCCGCGCAGATCGCTGCCGGAGATGGGCGAATTGTTGGGGTGATGCTGGAAAGCAATCTGGTCGCCGGGGCGCAGAAGCTGGTACCCGGACGCGCCCTGGTTTACGGGCAGAGCATCACCGACGGCTGTCTCGGCTGGGACGAAACGCACACCCTGCTGGGCGAACTGGCCCAGGCCGTGGGCACCGGACGCGCACCGGCTGCGGCTCCTCCGATTGCTGTCGCGGATCGCGCATAGAATGGCCCCTGTGTCACGATTCGCAGAGTCACGATTTGCTGAGCCCATGGCGCGCCTGATTGAGGAACTGCGCAAGCTGCCCGGCGTTGGGACAAAGTCGGCGCAGCGGCTGGCGTTCCACATCCTGCGGTCGGACGATCAGGACGCCGAGGCGCTCTCGACGGCGATTCGCGAGGTGAAGCAGCGGCTGCGGCTTTGCTCAATCTGCAACAACATCACCGACGTGGATCCCTGTCTTTACTGCGCCAGCCCAACACGGAATCAACGGCTGGTGTGCGTGGTCGAAGAGCCGACGAACATCGCCACGATCGAGAAGACTCGTTCGTGGAATGGCGTCTTCCACGTTCTGCACGGGACGCTTTCGCCGCTGCACGGCGTGGGTCCCGAACATCTGCGCACGCAGAACCTGCTGGACCGCGCCAGCCGGGGCGAGCTGGATGAGGTGATCATCGCGACCTCGCCAACCGTCGAGGGCGAGGCGACGGCGAGTTGGCTTGCCGATTTGCTGCGTGGCTCCGGAGTGCGGATCACTCGCATCGCCACCGGCGTGCCCGCCGGCAGCGATATCGAGTACGCGGACGAAGTGACGATGACCCGCGCGCTGGAAGGGCGGCGGGAGCTTTAACTCAGCGGACCTGTTTGCGGGGCGGGATTGCGTTGCCGGCTGCCTTTTTCGACTTGCGAGGAGCGGGTGCGGCCCGCTCCCAGGCAGCGGACAACGCTTCGCACACCTTCTTTTTGTCGGCGGTTTTCAGAAGGACGTTCGTGCAACCCTGTCTGCCCCAGCCGCCTGGAACGGGCCGAAAGGTCTGTGGATGAGCAGCGACAATCGTCTCCTGCTGATCGGGAAAGAGCTTCACCATGGCGAAGCTCTCGTCCGGATAAGAAAGGGTCGCGAAGATCTTGCCGCTCCTGCGGAAGTCGGGATGGTGCATGTGCTCGCGTTCTTCGCTGTCGGGCAGGCTGAGGGCGAGGCGGCGAAACTCGGCAGCGGTCATTGGGGCTGCTCCTGCATGGCCGTCTGCAGTTCCGCGGGCGTCATGTCTTTGATGTGGGTCGCGACATACCACTGGAAGCCGAAGGGGTCTTCGAATCCAGCCATGCGGTCGCCGTAGAACTGGTCGGCCGGCTCGCGGACACTTTTCGATCCCGCTGCGAGCGCCTTGTTGTACACGGCATCGCAGTCTTCGGAGTAGTGCATGAGGGTCATGGGCGTGCCGCCGTAGTGCTGCGGACCATGAATGCCGCGCTCGGGGAACTCGTCGGCAAGCATCACGATGGAATCGCCGATGCGGATTTCGGCATGAGCAATGCGGCCATCGGTCTGGGCCATGCGCAGGATTTCGGTGGCGCCGAAGACGGTTTTGTAGAGCTCGATGGCTTTCGCGGCGCCGCGCACGTGCAGATAAGGCTGAACGCCGTGGTAGCCCTGGGGAATGGCTTTGACTGGAGACATGGTTTCCTCCTGAGATGAGGACTATTCTGCCGGAGAGCTGAGCGACAGGGATTGTAAAAAATTGACGGTGAGTTCCGCGGAGGGTCAGCTGATGGGGACGTGGTTGAGGTGCTCGGTCGCCCTGGAGAGATACGCGGTGGGCGTCATACCGGAGAAGTCCTGAAAATCGTGAATGAAGTGGGCCTGGTCGTAGTAGCCGCCATCGAGCGCCACCTGCGCCCAATCCACGGACTGGCGACGGTGGACGGCTTCGAGAACACGCTGGAAACGGCGAACGCGGCAAAAGGCCTTGGGGGCGAGGCCAATCTGGTCGCGAAAGAGTTCGATGAAACGGCGCTGGCTCATCCCGATGCGCTGGGTGACGCCGGCAATGGTGATAGCGTGCGGCGCGCGGCAGATGTGTTCGCGAGCGAAGGCCACAGCGGGATGGAGCTCCAGCGGCCGGGCGAGATGGGCGAGGAGCTCGCGCTCCAGGACAGCAAACATGGCATCGACCGAAGAGGCGGCGAGCAGCTGCTCGCGGATGAGGGGGGCTCGGGGACCCCAGAGGCAATCGAGGGCGACTGACTGGTTGGCCACTTCGGCCGCTGGCTCGCGGAAGAAGGGGAAGGTGCCGCCGGCCTGGAACTGAATGCCAATTACACGCTCTTCCGTTGCGGTATCGATGGCGAAGCAATTGGTACGCGGACCGGTGATGCCGACCAGGCCGCAGGAGGTGTACCGCTGCGGGTCGTCGGCGTCGTAGATACGCATCTCGTCGTCGCGCAGGTTGAAGATGATGGCTGCTTCACCATTGGGCAGCAGGCGCTCGCGCGCGTGCGTCTGGGGCGCGCCTTCCCAGTACCAGAAGCACCGTATGAAAGCGGCCAGGGGTGGGGCGAGCGTTGTGCGGCGATGCATGGTCATGCCTGGCATGCCGGAATCAGGCGCCACGCGCAAGCGCGTTCCGCCACCCTGAGGAAGCCAGGGCCGATTCGTACGAGTCGAATTCTTCCGGCACGGTCATTGGCCTGGGAGCAAGTTGGATGCCGGCTCGATCCTGGACGAGAATCAGGCTGGCGGAACAGGCGCCGCAAAGCCAGTAGTGCTCCAGATGGCGGATTCGCTTCGCGCCGGGATCTCCATGGGACGAGCCGACGTCGAAGATATAAATTTGGCCGTCGCGGAGATACTTCAGCGGCCGGGCACAACCCGGATTAGCGCAGTAGTCGACCATGGATGTCCCTCCCGGGGGGGTTCTGCCAAGTTCGTCACCGGCCCCGTTCGCATTTCCGAGGGACCGCGGCAGAGAGAAGAAAAGAGAGGAGGAGGGCAGAGGACGTTTCGGTCCTCCGCAGAATCACCATTCCCCAGGCGACCAGCCGATTCTTTTTTCAAAACCTGGCTGTTCCTCGCCGCCTGATGGCGTGCGGTTCGTTCACGCAAACCGGGGAAGGGTAATGACAACCTGGCCCAACAGAGTAGTGTGTCGGGCCTCAATGAAACGGAGTATGGGCGCAAATTCGAGGTGTGTCAAATAAGGCGATTTAGCCAGGAAAAGATATGGGCGGGCCGCAGCCCGCCCGATGAGGAGTGAGGGACAGATCAGTTTTGGGTTGGGGTCATGGCCATGGGCCGGGTCAGGCTAAAGACCAGCATGGATCCCTGCGGCAGGTTGGCAGCCTCTGGATGCCCAATAAGCATGTGGGCGGAAACCAGGCCCGCGCCGACGAGCGATCCGACGCCTGCGCCGACGGGTCCGGCGATCTCCGCTCCGGCGACGGCACCGACACCCGCGCCGGCGCCATACTCGACGGCGTCTTTGGCGTAGTGGTGGGTAGCTTCGATACCGCCCTCAACATTGGTGCGCGTGCCGGACGCAAGCGATTGCACGGCCTCGGCACTGATGTGGTAGGTCGTACCGTCAGGCAGGATGATTTCCTCAGGGCGGAGACGCAGGGTGGCGTGGGGCCCGATGTGGTGTCCCTGGGAGACTTCGACGACGCGACCGCGAATGCCAGAACCGGCGGGAATGATGATCCGTCCGTCCTTATAGACATTTCTGGCGACGATGCCGCGGAAAGTCTGGCCGCGCTGGGCATCGTGCGTCGAGAGGTCTTCGGAGAGGCGGATGGTGAAGTTGGTGCCGGACGCGAGGTCATTCGGTCCGGAGGGAACGTAGCTCACAATGTCGTCATTCGGGTTCCAGCCGCGCGTTTGCAGAGCAGTGTCGCTGGCATGCTGGGTGGGGACCGCAGTAACGATGCCGAAGTCCGTGTTGTCGAGCGGGTTGACTGAAGCAGGGGCAGCGGCGGGTTCCGGCATGGCTGCGGAGACAGCAGGCAATGCCGCCGCCGGTTGGGCAGCGGAATTCATGGGAATGGCCGGGGAAGGCTTCGCGGTTGGAGCCGGAGCGGGAGTGGCGTCCTCGTCTGCCTGAATGGTGGAGTCTGGCGGTGGGTGCGAGACGCCGGTGTTCTGGCTCTGGTTCTGATCCTGGGCGTTCTGCTGGTCCTGCTGATTCTGGGCAGGCTGTGTGGACTGCGCCAGACCTGCGGACACAACGAGGCAACCAGCGAGCGCCGCCAAAATGGCGAATCGGCCCTGACTCTTCATACGGAAGTTCTCCTTGCTGCACACCCGGCCGGGAGCGGCCTGACTTCTGAAACCCGATCGAAACGTGAGAGTTGCGACCAGCCAGGGGAGCACCGGGGATCGCACTGGGCGCCCCGGCCTGTTTAGAGGCTAGCCTGGGCGGCAACTCCGCGCCAGTGAATGAGATTGCGCGCGAACCACGGCGGTTACCCGGGAATTGGCGGAGATGCGGTCAGCCACGGCGCAGGCGGCGGTTACGCAGCCACTTGGCGGCGCCGAGCGCAAAGAGCATGAGGCCGAAGGGAAGGCACATCATGGCGACCATCAGCGAGAGCCAGCCTGCGTTGGTGTGCGGGCCCTGGCGGGTGATGCCGCCAAAGACCGTGGCTGTGAGCAGAGCGGCCAGGATGCCCCCCACCAGAATGGCCGCACCCGCCCGCAGCAAAGCACGGGTGCCGTCGTCGCCGGGGAGTTGCGGTGATTTCGTTCCGTTGGCCACGTTTTATTTCAAAGCTTCCACGAGCATGACACGCACCACGACGCCCGTCACCGATACGTACAGCCAAAGAGGAAATGTGAACCGCGCGACTTTGCGGTGGAGGCGAATGCGCCCGGAGAGCGACAGATAGAACGTGATCAGAACGATGGGCAGGGCGAGG
>DASRRO010000095.1:0-2899 GCA_035656855.1 Acidobacteriaceae bacterium
CGCGGTTGGCCCGCGCGGGGTGAGGTTTCCAATGGGTTGAGGGCGGACGCCTTAGCCGGAGTCCGGCTTTAGCACTGTCGCCCTTCAACTGCCAAAGGTAGGGGAGGGGAGGCTGTGATGTCAAGGGCAGAGGGCAAAATATGAGCGTGTTGCGCTCAGGTTAATCCGGGTGCATAGGCTGGGCGTCGCTATGTGCCGATATTCAAGGGGAAAAATGGTGAGCTAGTTTGCCGCGCCGGATGGCTGTTAGATTGTCAGGCAGGTTAGGAGGGATCATGCCGTGGTTTCAGGTGGAGGGTGAGGCGCTGCGGGAGGCGGAGATCCGGGGGGCGGTGGCGCGGTTGGTGGAGGAGGCTCGGAAGCGTGTCCTCGCAGGAAAGAAGCGGGATTTGAAGCGGGTTCTACTGCTGCCGCCGGACCTGACGCGGGCGCATAGCGGGGCTGGGCGGATTACCGAGATGCTTTATGAGGAACTGGCGGGGTGCGAGGTGGCGGTGATCCCGACACTGGGGCAGCACCGGCCGCACACCGAGGAGGAGAACCGGTGGATGTTTGGGAAGATCCCGAATTCGATCATTTATCCGCACGACTGGCGGAATGGCTGCACGCGGGTGGGGACGATTCCGGCTGCGCTGGTGGCGGAGACGACGGGCGGCGTGGCGGACTGGGATATCCCAATCGATCTGAATACGAAGTTGATGACGGAGCCGTGGGACCTGGTGATCAACGTGGGGCATGTAGTGCCGCACGAAGTGCTGGGTTTTGCCAACCACAACAAGAACTATTTCATTGGCCTTGGCGGCAAGGCGACGATCTGCGCGTCGCACATTGCGGCGGCGGTGTATGGGATCGAGAAGAACCTGGGGTGCCTGATCACTCCGCTGCGCGCGTGCTTTAACTGGGCTGAGGAAAAGTATCTGGGGCATTTGCCGGATGTGTATGTGCAGATCGTGATGCGGCGGACTTCACTGCAGAACGGCGGGAACGAAAAGCTGGTCACGAGCGGTATCTACGTCGGTGACGATCTGGAGACTTACTTAGCAGCCGCGCGGGCGAGCCGCGACCAGAACATCACGACCTTCGACAAGCCGGTAAAGAAAGTTGTCGCTGTGATGCAGGCGGATGAGTTCCGCAGCACGTGGGTGGCGAACAAGGCGGTCTACCGCACGCGCATGGCGATTGCCGACGGCGGCGAGCTGCTGGTGATAGCGCCGGGACTCGAGCGATTTGGCGAGCAGCCGGAGGTGGATGCGCTGATCCGGAAGTATGGCTACACCGGGACGGAGCGGATTCTGCAGCTCTACCGCACCGAGAAAGACCTGCAGGAGATTGCACATGGGACGGCGCATTTGATCCATGGATCGAGCGAGGGACGGTTCACGATTCGCTATGCTCCGGGGCATTTGACGAGGAAAGAGATTGAGGGTGTTGCTTACGAGTATGCCGATCTGGGCGAGGCGCTGTCGCGCTATGCGCCGGAGCGGATGAAGGAAGGCTGGAACACGATGCCGGATGGAGAAGAGGTGTTTTATATCAGCACGCCTTCGGCGGGGTTGTGGAGCACGGAGGCGAAGCTGAACGATCCGGCCCGGAGGAACTAGCCGTTCGGGCGGATGCGCCTGCGGCGCGTGATGCGGGGTTCGCTCCCTTTGGTCGCTCACGGTGAGTTTCGGGGATGATCCGATGAGGCAGGGGACTGGCTGCGCGGCGCTTTGTGCCGATTTGGACGGAAGGTGTACGGCATATCCGTTCGACAAGCTGAGGGCAGGCTCCTCACTCCACCCTTCGGTTACGTTCTGGATGACAACATATCTCGGCCAGAGCGGGCCGTTTGGGCGGATGCGCCTGCGGCGCGTGATGCGGGGTTCGCTCCCTTTGGCCGCTCCGGGTGAGTGTCCGGGAGGAACCGAATCACGGAAGGATTTGGTCAAAAGCAAGGCCTTTTGGTGCGCTGAGGGATGATTCTGGTCCTTTGGAAGACGTTTGGGGGATAACCAATGGGTTAACTTGTGGTGGGTATTTATGACAAATCGTGTCATATATCCCATCTGATTGTCAGACAGGTTTGATTTTTTGCTGAACGCTGAACGTCCGGACAGCCGACGAATTGGACTGGATTTGCGGAGAGGCCAATTCGGCGGCTATCGACGCATACATCTCTTTATCGTTACTCAGTCGCGGCCAGCGACATTGGCGCATCTGCCGACCGGGCTGCTGCGCGCCGAGGCCGCAGCAGCAGCCAGAACGCGACGATGTGCGTCCAGAAAAGCGCAGGCACATAAAGCATGAGGATCGCGTAACCGACTCCGAGCTGTCCCGCAACCGACGGCAGATTCACGCTGACCCCCCGCGCCGTGCCGATGACGAGATCGGCAAGACCGACCAGATTGAAAGCCCAGACCAGCGGCCAGAAGAGGGAGCGCACGCGGACCGTCAGCAGCGCGAGGATTGCGAGCAGTGCGGTGGCGAGGTCGCCGTAAGCCACCGGCGTTGCGAAGCCCTGTGGCAAGTTCGGCCCAACAAACCCGGGCAGCAAGAAGGCCAACCCGAAGAAGCGGAAACTGTTGAATGTGGCGATTGCGCGGTGCGCCTCGACCTGATCCATCGCCCTCAGCCGCGGCCAGACATAAGTCGCAATGCAGAGCGCAGATGCGAGGTAGCCCAGCGGCATGTCGATACTGAAGATGTCCTTTGCCAGCATGCCCGACCTCCTTGCCATCGTCGAATGCCGATGGCCTGATTATGGTTCCGTTTAATTGTTCGGCGCTCCCGGGCCCACCAGTGCCCTGAGCGGCATCAAGGGCCCGACGGGAATGTACTCGTGATCCATCAACTGTTCCTTCGCGAGCGGCAGCGTCTCCATAATGGCTCGTGCCTCGTCCTCGGTCCTGGCCTCGAC
>DASRRO010000096.1:0-1885 GCA_035656855.1 Acidobacteriaceae bacterium
GCCGTCTCCGCGCTCCAGCGGATGCATATCGACGATGCGGACATGCGGTGACTCGACATCCTGTGCGCCCCAGTCATCCTCCGGGCCGCGGTAGATCACGTCCCAGCGCAGATAATTCACCGGAATCACCTGCGGCGGAACTCTCGGCTCTTTCACCAGCGGCCACTCCGCTTCCCACCGGTTGCCGTTTCGTATGACGTGCAGTTTCTTGGTGTCCGTAAAGGTGCCGACGACTGTGGACCAGGTCAGCTTGAGCTGCATGTCGGCGTCGTCTGCGGTTGCATGCAACGGCCGCACATCGAAATGGTCCAGCGTCGCATAGGTGCGCAGACTCATATACGTTCCATTCAGATCGCGCACGAAATCCGATAGATCAAACTCGCCTTTGTTGGCCAGCTTGGAGTAGGCACTCGCCCAATGCCGCTGCCCGATCTCGCGCGCCAGGTTCTCCACTGCAGCCTGCGGGGTGGCTGACGGACGCAGCAAGCCCGTCGTTCCCGCATCCGCGAGGGCCTCCGCCGACTGGTTCGGATAGACGATGCTGAACGCGATCAAAATCGCGGTCACGAAGAAAATGATGATGGCAAGGCCGCGTCCCTTCATATCGCCAGCCTCCCCGGCGCCAGTTCCTCGGCTTCGGGCGCACCAACCATTTGATCGCCTTGATCGCCGGGCAGGCGCCCATCCGGAATGAACAGCAGAAGCAGAGCGAGAAGACTGCTCCCGAAGGGAAGCGTGCCCCACATCAGGCCCTGCCAATGCGGCGGAATGAGCGCCGTGTTCATCGGCGCAGCCGGGGGTGTTCCATCACGGCCCCAGATCGTGATCGCCTTATTGTCGAGCTGATCCACTTTCCGGTAGCCAACAAATGCCAGCAGCGGGTCGTAGTACGGGTCCCGCACCAGCACCCACTTCAGTCCATATTTGTCGGCGTGGTCCAGCATTGCGCGCAGCGAGTCCAGGCCTGGTTTGCCGAAGAACTTCGCCATAGTCAACGCAGCCCCGCCATGCGCCGTCAATTCGGGAAGCGTGCGCCCTGAATTCCATGTGCCGTCTACGCTCGGCGCATCCGATAGTGTGGACAATTGCGCGATTCTGTCGCCGAAACCGAGCGTCACATAGCGATACTTGTCATGGCCATCCCGGTCGAGCCACGCCGCCGCAGAATCAACCTTGAAATTGTCTGCGTCGGCTGGCCGGTAGACGATCCATGCCACCGCAAAACTGCAGGAGAAGATCGCGGCCAGCGACAGCCCGATCACGGCGCGCATCCGGAAGCGGTCGATCAGCTCGGAGGCCAGCAGCCCGACAAACGGAAGCGCCAGCAGTGCTGCCCAGTAGCTGAACCGCTCCATTGTCAGGACCTCGTACGCGCGGCCCAGCAGCATACGGCCCACCGGAGTGGTCCCGCCGAGTCCGATCAGGAACGCCACCCAGAAGCCGAAGAGCAGCGGACGCAACCGCACCACGGCCGAGCCGCGGATCACGATGAATGGCAGCGCCAGGATCATCGCGCCCCAGGGAATCACGAAGTAGTTCAGGCCCAGCCACGGGCTCAGGATGTAGTTCGCGCGGCTCGCGTGCGGAATCGGCACCTGCGTGACCGGGTTGTGGATCAGGGCGATCCAGAAGGGAAGCAGCACTACCGCGACCGCGATGCCGACCGTCACGACGATGGCGATCGTGCGCGTCACAAAGGAAGGAGTCGAGAGCCGTTCACCGCCCTGGCGGTCGAGAAGCGCCAGCAGCATCGCCCAGTAGCTGAATCGCTCCATTGTCAGGACCTCGTACGCGCGGCCCAGCAGCAGACGGCCCACCGGAGTGGTCCCCCCGAGTCCGATCAGGAACGCTACCCAGAAGCCGAAGAGCAGCGGACGCAATCGGA
>DASRRO010000097.1:0-2530 GCA_035656855.1 Acidobacteriaceae bacterium
GCGTTTGTGTGTGAACTTGCCTGGAGCCGCCAGAGACATGACCAAAGCCGATCTTGTTGAGGAAGTCACCCAAATTGGAGATCTGACCCGCCGCGATGGCGAAGTTGTGGTCGACACGGTCTTCGACGCCGTCATCCAGGCTCTGCAGGCCGGAGACAAAATCGAAATTCGAGGCTTTGGCAGCTTCCGCATACGCCAGCGCAAGCCACGCACCGGCCGCAATCCCAAAACCGGTGACAAGGTCGAAGTCCCGGCCAAGCGCGTCCCCTACTTCAAGCCCAGCAAAGAACTGCGCGACCTGGTGAATCCGAAGAACGAGGGATCCTAGGAACGAGGGATCAGGGATCAGCCGGATGGCCCTGTTCCGATGCTTCGCTGCGGCTGGAAACTTAAAGGTTGGCGCGTAGGACAAGCAGGTGGAGTTCTGCATGTCTCGTTCGCCTGATCCCTGAGCCCTAACCCCTGATCCCTATCGCCCCGCGCCAATAACGCTCATCATCCGCCCGCAGAATCCCCGCTCCGCGCGATAAGAGAAGAACACCTCCGGCTCGCAGTTCGTGCACCGGTACGCCGTCGCAATCGACTCGGCCCGCACTCCCGCATCCAGCAATTGCCGCCGGTTCGCCTCGATCAGGTCCAGGTGCAGGTTCGGCCCCATGTTGCTGTGTCCCGGCGCCCGAGCCGTCAAAAACAGCAGCGGATACTTCTCCTTCACCGGGTCCGAATCGTAGACCTCGGAAAACAGATCCGGCGTATAGCTGAACTGCGATAGAAACTCGCTCCGGACCTCCTCACCCACCGCATAGCAGCACGCCCCGATCGCCGGCCCGATCGCTGCCTCCAGGTCCTCCGGCCGGCTGCCGAACTCCAGCCGCATCTTCCCGATGCCGCCCTCCACAATGCGCTTCAGCGTGCCGCGCCACCCGGCATGAAACGCCGCCACCGCGTGCTTCCGGCGATCCCGCACCAGCACCGGCACGCAGTCCGCTGTCTGGATGCCCAGCATCACCTCCGGATCGTCCGTCATCACCCCATCCGCGCGCAGCACACGCTCCCCATCCTCGCGCGTCACCCGCCGCGTCAGGTTGGAGTGGATCTGCTTCAGTGTGATCAGAACCCGCCCCTCGCCTCCGGCAGCCGCCATCAGCCGTCTGCGGTTCTCCGCAACCTTCGCCGGATCGTCCGACTCCGTCAGCCCCAGATTCATCTCGCCGGCCGAAGACTCCTCGCGGCAGTAAGCCGTGGAAACACCCCCGCGCCGCATGCTGAAGCCATGCGGAACCTGCGCCTTCCGCCACCGGGGCACGACCAGCGTCTCCACCGCGCCTTCGCGATAGAGGGCAAGCTCCGTCGCCGGAGTCTCCATCATGTCCTCCGGTTCCTGCCGCCGGAATCTCGGGCTCTCCCGGCGAATCAATCGCCGTCCATGCGTCAGCCCCACACCCGCCAGCAGATCATCCACGGCGTCCACGGAGTCGGCCTTCTTTCTCGAACCTGAATTCGGCATGCTTCTTGATTCTAGAAGGTCGTCACTTGGACACGAATTGTTCGGTAGCTAACCTCGGTGCATATCCCGGCGGAACAGACCGAATCGCGACGAGCAAAAGGGCCCGCTTTCTGGCGGGCCCGCTTTAGAGGCTTGGATGGGATATCAGGTTAGGCTGATGGATGAGGGCTGGACCCTCGAAACGGAGGTAGACACTGCGGGGCGGGTTTCACGACTGCTGGAATGTAGCCTCTGTACTTGCGAAATAAGAATGCGATTCCCGCAGGAAAGGTTGCCGCACCCAATCTTTTTCCCCGCGTCAGGTAAGCGCCGCCCCCAGCAGCTCCTTCAGCGATGCAATGTACCGCTCCAGCGCCGTCCGCCCGGCCTCGGTCATGCGATAGAGCGTCACCGGCTTCCGCGCCACAAACTTCTTCTCCACCCCCACATAGCCGGCTTCCTCAAGCTTCAGCAGGTGCGCGCCAAGGTTGCCGTCGGTCGAGCCAGTCTTCTCCCGCAGCCAGGTAAACTCCGCCTCATCCACGCCGCAGAGCAGCGACAGCACCGCCAGCCGCATCTTCCCGTGCACCACGGGATCGAGATCCGGCAGCTCAGGCATGCTGCACCTCGCCTGCCCGCGCCTTATCCCGCCCCTCCCGGATCATCAGGTAGATCCCGAAGCCGATGTTGCACACCAGCGTCGCGCCGAGAAAGACATAGGCCACGCCGTTCGCACTCACGAAACAGCTCGCAATCGCCGCTGCCCACCACAGCGCGCCCACCACAGTCTGCGCGGTCCAGCGGAGAAAGCTGCCGGAAGCCACATGCGCGATCCCCAGCATCACCTCAATCGCCGCCATAAAGGACTGCACCTGAAAATGGCCGCTGTACGCCACCGGGAAGGCAAACACAAAGATGCCAAAGCCCATCGCCCTCCAGACGGCCTGCAGCGCGCGGCTCTTCTCCGTTCGCGGCTTGTTCCGCGTGCGCCTGCGCGCAATCGCGACCGTCAACAGAACCGCGAAGATCATCGTGATCGGCCAT
>DASRRO010000098.1:0-10200 GCA_035656855.1 Acidobacteriaceae bacterium
CGCAAGCGTCTCGGCATCATTCCCTGGATCGAGCTGCTCATCGGCTGCTACTTCGCCGCGACGGTCTGGTACGCGGTCAGCACGGAAAACTTCTTCACCGTGCCATTTCTTCTACTCTTCGTCCTCGGCTACTGGTACACCGGCCTGCTCAGCGTCTTCCAGGGTCTCTTCGAGCGCCGCTCCGGCAGCCAGGGCGAATCCCTCCACGAAAAGCCCTACCCCGTCGGCATCTAAGCCGCCTAGAGCGCCAACGGCGCGCAACATACCAGCCTAGGCCGAAGGCCTAGGTACAGGCGGCCCAATTCTCAAAGCAAAAGGCCCGCCTTGCGGCGGGCCATTCACGCGCCTCATACAAACTAGAACCGCAACCCGATCTTCACCGGCATATACGACGTGTGCTGGCTGTTCTGCGGGAAGTAGTTGAAGCCGGTATATGTCAGTTGGTTCGCAACCGTGAGTCCCGGCTTGTACTGGTTGGCCATATACACATAGCGCACCTCGGCATATAGCCGCTCGTTGGCGAACCTGGAGAACTTGTACGTCACGCCGAAGCCGCCATCGAACCCGGCCGCATTCGACGTGTAGTGGTCGATATTCTCCGGTGCCTCGTACTCCTCGCAACCGTAGTACGGATCGCAGTACTCCTCTTCCTGGGGAAGCGTGAAGTTCGCCACCTTGTGGTAGTAGCCCACGCCGCCGGTGATATACGCCCCCAGCCCCTCGCCCGAACGAAGGTTAACGATCGGCTGCAGCGAGAGCGACATCACATGGCTATTCCCGTCCAGCCCTGTATCCGCAGCCGTATCGGTGAAATAGAACTCCGACTGCTGCTCGATCGTCGCATCCGTCATGCCGAAGTGGTCATAGTCGAACTCCAGGTTCAGGCCGAAGACCTTATTGAAGTTCCGGCCGCCGCCAACCTGCATGCCCCAGCCCGTGGTCAGGTAGTTCGTCTGCGTCCCCACGGGAATCCCAAAGCCGCCGCCGACATAGAAGTCATACTTGCTGGACCCATCCGCATTCGTATTCCCGCCGCGATACCGTGGCCGCCCATAGCGTTTCCGTCCGCCGCCATACTGCATCGCGTTCACAAAGTTGAAGGGCACCGCGGTGTTCGCCGCAACCTCCGGCGCATCTGGGCTGGCGTTGCTGCTCGAGCTGCTGCTGGACGCCGCATCGCTCGTCAGGTCCGCAGCCGGCACCTGCAAATCCAGCCGAGGAGCCTGTGCCACCGCACTCTGCACCGCCGCTGCCGGAACCGCGCTCGCATCCGGCGTTGTCTGTGCCAGCAATGCGCCGCCGGCTGTTGTCAGCGCCACCACGGCCAACGTGCGGCCCGCAAAAGAAATCAATCGACCCTGCTTTGTAGACATACCTCTAAACTCCTCCGACCGGGAAATCCCGGCCTGTTGAACCCGGCTGCGGGAAACATGTTGTGCTTCCGTGCTCCCATCAGCCATATATACACATCTAGGACGGTAAAATGGGGCTACTGGATGCAGCTGTCTTAAAGTCCCCTCCACAATCAGCACCCTGCGGCTCTCTCGCATCCATGCGCATCGTCTCCATGCGCTTTCCCCTCTGCGCCGGCAGCGCCACTTCTGCCTCCGTGCAATTTTCCGCAACCCGGCCCACAGATCCTCGTCTAATTCCCACAAGCCCCGTGCTCTCAGACGAACACCAACGGCCCTTCCCGCCGCTTCAGGACGGTTCCGCATTGCCCTCATTCCTCGCTCGACCTCGCCTCACTCTGCTCCTGACCCTGCTCGTTCTTAGCCTCGCCGGCGCACCCCGGGCCGTCCCCGCGCAGACCCCCGCGCAGATCCACGCACAGATCCCCGCGCAGACCCCTGCCACTGCCCTCCCCGACGCCCCCTCCGCGTTCCTCGCCGCCGCCACGCCCGCTGCCGTCCCATCGCAACCCGAGACAGCCGCTCCGCAGCCGCAGCCCATCACCCTCGCCATCAACCTGCCGCCCCTGGACGCGAGTGTGGACGACAGCGCAGGTTCCAGCTCCAGCGCCGCCGCCTTCTTCGCTCTCGATCCCCAACAGCCCCAGCCGAAGTCTCAGGAGCCCGCCTGCACCAACTGCGAGCTCGATGCCAACGGCAAGCCCATTCCCCTCGAGCGTCAGCAGCCTCACCGCATCCTCGGCTTCATGCCCAACTTCCGCACCGTCTCCGCCGGCGCCAAAGTCCATCCTCCCGGCTGGAAGTACAACTTCACCGTCGCCACCCACCAGGCCCTGGACTACTCCACCTTCCTCTTCCTCGGCCTCACCTCCCTTACCGCCGAAGGCATGGACTCGCATCCCGCCCTCGGCAAAGGCGTCGACGGCTTCTGGGCTTACACCTGGCGCGGCTTCCTGGACAAGACCGACGGCACCTATCTCTCCGCCTGGCTGCTGCCCAGCCTGCTCCATGAGGACACCCGCTATTACCCCCTCGGCGCCGGCCACCCCATCGTCGAGCGCGCCCTCTATGTCATCAGTCGCGAGGCCGTTTCCAAAACCTACGGCGGCCATGACACGCCGGCCTTCGCCACGCTCGGCGGCAAAGTCCTCACCCAGATCGTCTCCCGCACCTACTACCCCACCAGCGCCACCAGTTTCAGCGTCCTCGCCACCAAGTTCGGCTACTCCGTCATGCGCGACGTCGCCTTCTCCTCCATCCGCGAGTTTTACCCCGACATCGCCGCGCACTACATTCGCAAGCACCGCGAGAAGGTCGCCCGGCAGGCCGCCCGCGACACCCAGAGCCCACCTTCCCCGCATCCCTAGCGGTATATAGGTAGCTCCTAATCGATCGAATAACATAAAAATTGTCATCCTGAGCGGAGCCTCTCGCAAGTTTCATCGCGAGAGGCGCAGTCGAAGGACCTGCTGTCTGCTCGTAGCGCCGACAGTTCTTCCGGCTCTCAACCTACTCTGTCCCGGCCCGTACACTAAAAATCAAATGTCCCTCGCCTCTGCTTCCATCGCGGAGAACCTCCAGCGCCTGCGCAACGAGATCGCCGATGCCTGCGCCCGCGCTCATCGCTCGCCCTCCACCGTCGCGCTCATGGCGGTCAGCAAGATGCATCCCGCTGAAGCCATCCTTGAGGCCCACGCGGCGGGCCAGCGCCTCTTCGGCGAAAACCGCGTGCAGGAGTGGCAATCAAAACTTCCTCAGCTCGCCGCACTCTTCGAAAGCCCCGCCGATTCCGCCAGCATGCACCTCATCGGCCCGCTGCAGAACAACAAAACCGCCAAAGCCGCCGAGCTCTTCCATGCCATCGACACCCTCGACTCTCTCAAAACCGCCGAGCGCCTCCACAACGCCGCGCAATCGCTCAACAAAAAAATCCCCGTCCTCATCGAAGTCAAGCTCTCTCCTGAAGACAGCAAGCACGGCCTCCCTCCCGCGGAACTCTCCACCTTTCTCGACGCCCTCGCGCCCTTCGACCGCCTCGAACTTCGCGGCCTGATGACCGTTCCTCCCTGGAGCGACAACACGCCTGAAGGCGCCGAAACCGCGCGCCCCTGCTTCCAGCACCTCCGCCGCCTGCGCGACGAGCTCCAGCCCACCCACCCCTCCCTCACCGAGCTCTCCATGGGCATGTCCAACGACTTCCGCGTCGCCATCGAAGAAGGTTCCACCACCCTCCGCCTCGGCACCGCCATCTTCGGCAAACGTCTCTACCCCTGACCCACAACCTGCGCCCGAACCACCCCAACTCCTGGTGCCCCACCCTCGACCGGCAGTCTTATCGCCGGGCAGGGTGGGGTCGCGATGTCCACGCCTTCATCTCCGCGGCCAGAACACCACAAACCCCGTCACCACCGCCGCCACACTCCCCGCGAACAACCCCGCCGCCCACGCCGTCGGCCGCACCACCGCAGGCCCTCTGCCCGCGGCCAGCCCATGCGCCATCATCGCGTGCGCGGCGAGCAGCCCCACGCCCACAAACACCGCCAGCACCAGAGCCGCGCGCCAAACCACTCGCATGCTTAAAGTCTACTTCGCTACATTACTTTCCCGTCACCGTCGCGCTCTTCGCCACGGTCATCGCCTCGCCCGCCGCCGGCGTCACCGTCACATGATCCAGCGTCACCTGCGCATACGCAATCCGCATCCCCGTCTGCGCCTCGATCTGCACATTGCGCAGCGTAATCCCCTTCACCGGCGCCTCCGGCAGCCCCACAATCACGCCTGCCGTCTTTCCTCCCGTCGCCTTCACATTCTCGATTGTGATGTTGTGAAACTCCGGCGTCAGCCGCGTCACCGGTGCGGCCGCCACCTCGCCCTCCGGAAACACCTTCGGGTAATACTCGCTCACCAGGATCGCGGTCTTCACATCCGTCATCGTGATGTCCTTGAACACGATGTTCGACACGTCGGCCCCGCGATCGCGATTCGCTTTAATCCGAATCCCATTGTCCGTTCCGTCGAACGTCACGCGCTGCGCCCGGATATTCTCGGCGCCGCCGGCAATCTCGCTCCCAATCGACAGCCCATGCCCATGCTTGAACGTGCAGTCGCTGATCACAATATTCTTCGAAGGCGCATCCGGCCCCGGCGAGTTGATCATCCCGCTCTTGATCGCCACATCGTCATCGCCCACATCCGCGTACACATGATCGATCAGCACATTGCTCGAGCTGAACGGATCGATCGCGTCCGTATTCGGCGAGTGCGGGTCCGCCAGGATCTTCACATTCCGTATCGTCACATTATCCGAGTAGTACGGCACAATCTGCCACATCGGCGAGTTCTCCACCGTAACCCCGTCCATCACCACATGCCGGCAATGGTCGAACACCACCAGCCGCGGCCGCGAGTTCTCGCTTCCCAGCACGCCCGCATTCTTCTCGCGCCGCGCCTCCACCCACCAGCTCTCCCCATTGCCGTCGATCACGCCCCCGCCCGTGATCCTCACATTCTCCGCATTCACCGCCCCCACCAGCGCCTGGTACCCCGGCCCGCGAAACTCCATCTTCTTCGGATAGTCCGCATGGTCCGGCGACCCCTTGAGCATCGCGCCCTTCTCCACATCCAGCGTGATATTCGACCGCAGCACAATCGGCGCACTCAAGAACGTCCCGCCGCTCAGCCGCACCGTCCCCCCGCCTCGTTTCGCCGCACACGCATCGATCGCCCGCTGGATCGCCGTCGTGTCCTTCGTCGCGCCATCGCCTCTGGCCCCGAACGCGCGCACATCGCACACCTTGCTGCCGGCCCCACCGCCCCCGCTGGCCCACGCCGCCGCGGTTCCCAAAGCTCCCACAACCGCCACCAGCGCCGCCAAACCCACCGCACCCACAACCCGCATCGCACACCTCGCCCGAAAACCTGTCAGACAGCAGGAAGCCATCCTACATCCGCGCGCGGTGTACATCGCTACGCAGATTCGCGTGCCTCACCGCCCCGCCGTCGCCGCCTGCCCCGCCGACGCACGCATCAACGGCTCCGCCTCGCCCGCATGAAACGCCGTCCACGGTCCTGCCTTCATGTCGCGCAGGATCGGCTTCTCCCACGCAAACTCCGGATGCTTCGCGAAGAACGGCGCCGCCTCGAAGTCCTCGCCGCACGGATGCCCTGCGCGCACGATCATGCTCATCCTCTCCGCCATCGTTGCGTCCGTCAGCTCGCCGGTCACCGAGCCCTGCGGGCTGTACGGCAGCGTCCCCCATCCCTTGTCACCCTCCGCGCTCAGGTCCTCATGCCCGCACAAACTCCGCGTGTCCGCGTCCGTCTTCTTCTCAAAGCTGTCCCAATGGTCGCTCAGGTACGCCTCCGCCAGCGCGGCATCCAGTTGCCCCTGATGCTTATGCACGAACGCCTCTTCCGTCACGTGCCGCGCATTCCCCGATTCCGTCATGTCCTTCGGATTGAACCCCGGCGTATCGTCGCGCAGCACCAGCGGGTCCACCGTAAAGTTCGCTGAGACGAAGTACCCATCCTTCTTCACCGTCAGCGGCGTATGCCGCAGCCCCAGCTCCAGATACGCAATCTCGCCCGTCTTGCGGTCGCCGATCATCCACGAGTTCGCATACCCTCCGTTATTTCCCTTGCGCATAATCGCCGCATACTCCGCAATCGAGGTCGCATACTGCATCGCCTTGCGCGAGCGCACAAACTCCGGAATCCCCTTCACATCGAAGCCCACCGCCTGCGACAGCGTGGTCTCCGTAATCATCAGTCCCGATGCGTTGATCCCAAAGTCGTCCTGGCTTGTAATCACGCCCGGCAGCCCATCCATCAGCATCCGCTGCCCATGCTCCGGTTGAATGTCGAAGACCATCGTCCACCGCTCCCCCTCCGCATAGGTCGACCAGTTGCTATGCGCGATCACAATCTTCCCGTCCTTGGTCGCACTCCCCGTCGCAAGAAACGCCGAGCACTTCTCCGGCGCCGTCGCCGCCGGCGGATTCGCCTTCTTCTCCTTCGCATTCACCATCGGCAGGTAGTAGCCGGAGATCTCCTCCTCGCCGTTCAATCCCACAATGTCCCAGAGATCTGCCTTCGACCCTCTCGCCCGCATCCCATCCACAATCCCCTGCAGCTCCTTCCGGTACTCCGGCTCGATCTTCGGCCACAGCACCGTCTTTCCCGCCTCGCGAAAGAAGCTCCAGTCGCGGTGATACAGGTTCACCGCCTCCACGCGATAGACGTTTACGTTGTCCTCGATCTCATCCTTCAGCAGATACCCATGCTGAAACCCCACCGCATGCGGCGACCCCTCGAGGTGCACATACGTCCACCCACCTTGCTTGAACGTATACGCCCCGCCCAGCTCCTTCGGCGGCGCCGTCTCCTGCGCCCGCACGGACGCGCCCACCATCAGCAAACCCGCCACCGCCATCACTGCCAAACCGCCGCGTCCAAAGCGCATAGAAATCTCCACAAGGATGAAGTCACATCCACCGAGCCCGGTTCCCATTTAGAAGCGCACTCAGTCTATCTCCACACTCGGCAACCACGAACCTGGGTGCCCCATCCTCGACCGGCAGCTTTATCGCCGGGCAGGGTGGGGTCCGATCCTCAGCGAACCTGGGTATCCATCCACACGCGGCTTCATCGCGGATGGGTGGGTTCGTCGGGTGCCGGTGCCTGGGTGCCCCATCCTCGACCGCGCAGCTTTATCGCCGGTCAGGGTGGGGTCCGATCCACCACGAACCTGGGTGCCCCATCCACACGCGGCTTCATCGCGGATGGGTGGGCTCGTCGGGTGCCGGGTGCCTGGGTGCCCCATCCATGACGACAGTCTCATCGTCGGCATGGGTGGGAATCCTCGCTTCCGCATCGGCTATATTCGGTGACAAAGGAGTCTGCACACCCCCATGCAACTCAGACCATCGTCATTCCTCGGGAAAATCTCGTCGGCCAAAATCATTCTCGTCGCCCTCGCCTTCACCGGCATCGCGCACGCGCAAGCCTCCACGCCTCGTCCGTGCGACCTCTTCGCCTCCACGACGCCCTGCGTTGCCGCCATCAGCACCACCCGCGCCTTATACCGCGCCTACACCGGCCCGCTCTACCAGGTCATGCGTCAGTCCGATAAAGCCCGCGCCGACATCCGCCTCCTTCCCGACGGCTACGCCAACGCCGCCGCGCAGGACGCCTTCTGCGCCCACTCCTCCTGCGTCATCACCAAACTCTACGACCAGTCCCCCAACCACAACGACCTCACGCCCGCGCCTCCCGGCGGCGCCGCGCACGGTCCGGGCCCCCACGGCTATGACATCCCCGCCATCGCCAACGCTCTCCCCGTCACCCTCGCCGGCCACATGGTCTACGGCATCGCCATCGCCCCCGGCATGGGCTACCGCAACGACACCCCGAAGCAAACCGCGGTCAACGGCCAGCCCGAGGGCGTCTACATGGTCACCTCCGCCCTCCACCTCAACGACAAATGCTGCTTCGACTTCGGCAACGCCGAGAGCAACAACCTCGACAACAAAGCCGGCCACATGGATGCGATCAACGTCATGTGTCACGGCAACCCCTGCCATCCCGACGCCGGGCTCGACATGGAAGACGGCATCTACGGCCACCTCAAGGTGCCGGCCGCTACTACCTTCGTCACTGACATGGGCGCCTGCGACGGCCAGCACACCTATGCCATCTACCAGGGCAATGCCCAGTCCGGAGCCCTCACCTCGACCGGCGTCATTCCGCTTCCCCGGGGTTATCAACCCATGCAACAGGAAGGAGCCATCCTCCTCGGCATCGGCGGCGACAACAGCAACTCAGCCAGCGGCTACTTCTTTGAAGGCGTCATGACTCGGGGCATGCCCTCCCGCGAGGCAATGGAAGCGGTGCAGAGCAACATCATCGCCACTCGCTACACCGGCCACCTCCAGCCATAACGCGCAGCAACCTCTGCCATTCTTCTGACAGCCAAAGCGCGTCGACACCGCCGAACGCCGCTCCTTGGCCCGGGAAGACGCTGCTCCTTGGCGGGGTCGTCTCCGGCTCTTGCGGGGGTGGCCTCAGTACCTGCTGGTTTGACGGCGCCGTTCAGGCCTATGACGCCATCACCCAGCTGGTCACGACGAATATTGGGGACACGTATACCCTCTCGTTCCTCTATAGCGACGACGGCGGTCTCACCACCTTCTCGGACCTTTCCACCAACGGAGAGCCTGGTACGGGCGGCAACGGTGTCGGCATTCTGGCCTATGCTCAGGAGGGTATTCCTCCTCCCGGCAACACTCCCGAGCCCTCGTCGCTGGCGTTACTCGGCACCAGCATCCTGGGTGTTGCGGGCGCAATCCGGCGCAAGTTGTCGTAGCCTCACCTCCACACCAAACGAAACGCCCTTCGGGATATCCATCGAAGGGCATTTTCGTCTGTAGATCGCCATCGCCCCCAAGCCGGGTGCCCCATCCATGACGACAGCCTTATCGTCGGCATGGGTGGAATCCTCGGCGCTTCTCCGCCGCGACGGCACGTTTGAAATCCTGTCAAGCCCCCATCCCACCTAACTCCCTCAAAACGCAGGCAAAACTCGCTGCACATGAATTTCGCCTGCTTGCTTACAATAGAAATAGGCCCGGATTCGCTCGCCAGGCCCTGAACACACAAGGCTCTTTACTTTCAGTACCTTGTCCGCAAATCTTTGATTTTGAAGAGTTTGCGGGCAAAATCTTTGAATGCAATAATCTAGCGGCGCCCCACCACCGCAAACCCAACATTTCAAAGATCGAGGCGAAAACCGGTCCAGGGATGGGTATCCCCCCTACTCCCACTCAATCGTTCCCGGTGGCTTCGACGTAATGTCGTACACCACCCGATTGATCCCTCTCACCTCGCTCACAATCCGGCTCGAGATCGCGCGCAGCACCTCATACGGCAGCGCCGCCCAGTCCGCCGTCATGCCGTCCTCGCTCTCCACCGCGCGGATCGCGCATGTCGCCGCATACGTTCGCTGGTCGCCCATCACGCCCACCGACTTCACCGGCAGCAGCACCGCGAAGCTCTGCCACAACTTGGTCGTCAATCCCGCGCGCTGGATCTCCTCCGTGCAGATCGCGTCCGCCTCCTGCAGCAGCGCCACGCGCTCCGCCGTCACCTCGCCCAGGATCCGCACCGCCAGCCCCGGCCCCGGGAACGGCTGCCGCTCCAGAATCTCTGCCGGCATTTCCAGATCGCGCCCGATCCGCCGCACCTCGTCCTTGAACAGATCGCGCAGCGGCTCGATCAGCTTCAGCTTCATGTCCGCCGGCAGACCGCCGACATTGTGATGGCTCTTGATGACATGCGAAGGCCCATGAACACTGGCCGATTCGATCACGTCCGGATACAGCGTTCCCTGCACCAGCCAGGCGATTTCTTCGCCTGCGGACTTCTCTGCGTCGAAAATCTTGCGCGCCTCGTCGTCGAACACCGCGATGAACTCGCCGCCAATCGCCTTGCGCTTCTTCTCCGGATCGGTCACGCCCGCAAGCTTGGCCAGAAATTGCTCGCTCGCATCGACAGCCACCACGTTCAGCCCCAATCCTTCACGCATCGTCTTCTGCACCTGCGCGAACTCCTCCTTGCGCAGCACGCCGTTGTTGACGAAGATGCACGTCAACCGATCGCCAATCGCCTTCGCCACCAGCACCGCCGCCACGCTCGAGTCCACACCGCCCGACAGCCCGCAGATCGCATGTCCCGTCTCGCCCACCTGCTTGCGAATCGTCGCCACTGTCGTCTCGATGAAATGCGCTGGCGT
>DASRRO010000099.1:0-31306 GCA_035656855.1 Acidobacteriaceae bacterium
CGAGCACGATATGGCTGATGAGTATGGGCAGATACGCGTGGTAGTAGGTGGGGTCGTGCACCGGGTAGAGCGTGTCTCCGTGCAGAGCGTGATTGGCCACATAGCTGATGAGGAAGAGCGAACTGAAGACGAAGGCGGTGATCATGCTGTTGCGGTGGGCGGCGATGCGGTGGGTCCGGATGAAGTAGAAGCCCACCAGGAGGGCGATGGCTGCCAGGCCGTTCAGCAGGGCATTCAGATTGGGCAAAAAAGTGTAATGAAGCGCGGCGGCATCCGAGGCCGGATGCACATAGATGAGCCAGAGGAGGAACAGCGTAGCCACGATGCTGATGCCGATGATGGCTGCGACGGGGATGGCCGCGGAGGGTTTCGAGGTGGTCGCCGTAGTCATGTTGTTCTTACTCCTGCGCCTGCATCGTCAGGCGGCCGGCTTGTGCGTGCGGCGATTCACGATGATCCAGGAAGCCGCAAAGATAAGGGCGCAGAACGCGCCGGTGATGGCCAGATTGATGTCGAGCGGGAAGAAGGTGTGCTCGGCGGGGAACAGGGCGTTGCGCAGGGCGTCGACGCCGTAGCTGAGCGGATTGAGGCGCATGAGGAAGCCGAGCCAGGTGGAGGCGCGGTCGGCGGGAAACAGCGCGCCGGAGAGCATCCACAGCGGCAGCAGGATCAGATTCACGATGGCGTGAAAGGCCTGCGGCGAGTCCATAGGCCAGGCGATAGCGAAGCCCAGGGCGGTGAGTTCGAAGCTGATCAGCACGATGACGGCGATGCTGAGCAGGATGGCGGTGGCGTCAGGGCGAACGCCCACCAGCGGCGTGAAGACCAGGAAGATGACGCCCTGGATGGCGGCGAGCGTGGCGCCGCCGAGGACTTTGCCGAGCACGATGGCGGAACGGCTGGCAGGCGAGGCCAGCACCGAGAGCAGAAAGCCCTCGTTGCGATCCTGAATGAGGGACATCATGCTGAAGATCGCTGTGAAGAGAACGATCATCACCACCGAGCCGGGGAAGAAAAAGCTCAGGTACGAGCCGGAGCCCTGACCGGAGTGGAAGCTGCGGGCAAAGCCGGAGCCGAGCAGGATCCAGAAGAGCAGCGGTGTGGCGATGACGCCGACGACGCGGGCCTTCTGGCGATAGAAGCGCACGATCTCGCGCAGCCAGAGCGAATACGCCGGTATCCAGACACCCGCATACGGAGCTGTGGCAGTTCGAGGAGCGGTGGCTGCGACGGTTGCCATCAGTGCCTGCTTCCCTTCTTGTGCTTCGGGCCGGGTTCGGCTGGGGGTTCGTTCCAGAAGCGGTGGCCGGTGCGATCAATAAAGACATCCTCGAGGCTGGGTTTAGCGACGGAGACTGCCTGAACCAGGCCCGGAAAGGCTTCCACGACCTCAGCGGCGAAACGATGGCCCTGTTCGCGCTCAACGCGGACGACGCGGTCCACTATGACCGGATGCGCGCGGAAGCGTTCCTCGATGCTGCGGGCAAGCTGCGCGGCTGCCTCCGGCGCTGCAGCCTCCAGGACGACCACGTCGCCGCCGATTTGCGCCTTGAGTTCCGCCGGCGAACCGAGGGCCACCAGCTTGCCCTCGTTCAGAATGGCCAGGCGGTCGCAGTGCTCCGCCTCTTCCATGAGGTGCGTGGTGACCAGGACGGTGACGCCTTCCTGATCGCGCAGCGTGCGCAGGTAAAGCCAGAGATCGCGCCGGGCCCCGGGGTCGAGTCCTGTGGATGGCTCATCGAGCAGGAGGATTTCGGGGGAATGGATCAGCCCCTTGGCCAACTCCACGCGGCGCTGCTGCCCGCCGGAGAGCGTCTCGACGAGATCTTTGGTGCGATCCAGAAGTCCGACGCGGGTCAGGACCTCCTGGATGCGAGTCCGTAGGAGCGCGCCGTGCAGTCCGTAGAGATGGCCCTGATGCTTCAGATTCTCGGCGACGGTCAACTTGGGGTCGAGACTGCGGGCCTGAAAGACGATACCGATCTGCTGCCGCACCTGGTTGGGCTCGCGGGCCACGTCAAACCCCTGCAGGCTGGCGCGGCCGCCGGAAGGCACCATGAGCGTGGAGAGGATTCGGAAGAGCGTGGTCTTGCCGCTGCCGTTGGGGCCGAGGAGGCCGAAGATCTCACCGCGATTGACTGCAAAGCTCAGATCATCCAGAGCTCGGCGCGCGCCATAATCGTGAACGACGCGATCCAACTCAATTGGCGGTATCGGCACACCCCTGCGGCTGGGCACTGCTTCGGTATGGAGAGCGGTCGCTATGCGCGCCTCACTTCCCGACGGCGTTCATCATGAGCGCCGCCAGCAGAAGAGGCAAATACACCACGCTGACCTTGAGCAGGTCGCGCGCGTACATTCTGGACTCCGAGGCATCGCGGGCACGGACAATGCGCGAAAACCGAATGGTGTAGCCCAGGTACAGCAGCCCGAGCGCGATCGCGATGCCGGCGTAAATCCTGCCGTCCATGTGCAGCCAGTACGGGAGGAGGCTGACCGGAATCATGAGCACGGCATAGGTGAGGGCTTCAACGGCGGTGGACCATCCATCCGGCTGCGCCACGGGCAGCATGCGAATGCCGGCGCGCGCATAATCATCGCGGTAGAGCCAGGCGATGGACATGAAGTGGGGGAACTGCCAGACGAAGAGGATGGCGAAGAGGGCCACGCCCTGCCACTCAATGAGGCCGCGCGCGGCGGTCCAGCCGAGCAGGGGCGGCATCGCTCCGGGAAAGGCTCCGATGAAGGTCGCCAGCGTCGTCACTCTCTTGAGCGGCGTGTAGACCGCGACGTAAAGAAAGGCTGTGAGCAACGCTAGCCCGCCGGTGACCAGATTCGTCTCGCGGGTGAGCCAGAGGCTGCCAAGAGCGATGGCCAGCAAACCGACGGTGATGCCATGGGCGAGGCCGATGCGTCCCGCAGCCATCGGGCGATCGGCGGTGCGCTTCATCTTCGCATCGAGTTTGCGCTCGATGGCCTGGTTGAGCGCGGCGGCTCCAGCGGAAACCGCGGTAATGCCGATAAGGGTTTCGACGAGGCCCGGCTGCAGGCTGCTGATGCCGGAGCGCATGGATCCGAGATAAAAGCCGGCCCACCCGGTCAGCGTGACCATGCCGGTCACGCGCAGCTTGAACAGCTCGCGATAGTCGACGAGGAGCGAAGCGGTAGCGCCAGCCGGGGGCGCATGCAGATGCGCGGGCGGGGCTTCCCAGCGAGCGGGTGCGGGCTCGAGCGAGGCTCCGGCGGGTTCCACGCGGGCAGCAGCGGAGTTCAGGCGCATAGCACCCGGGAACAACGGCGGGCGCGGGGTTGGGAGAAGGAAGCCATCGGGAGTGGGTTGTGAAACGGCAGAGGGAGCGACCTGCCCTCCATGATACCAGGCGGAGCGGCCTCAGGACGAACTGACTGACAGTATGGCGAAAACTACGGCGCAACGACCGGGGCTGAGACGAATGCGCGGGCGCCTCAACGGGATTGCGGTTCGGCAATGATGGGCTCGTCATGCACGGCGTATTCCTCAATCAGAACGGCAATCAGCACAGCTGTCGGCACCGCAACCATGGCCCCAATGACGCCGGCCAGCGAGGAGCCAATGAAGATGGCGATGAGGATTGTGAGCCCCGCCAGGTCGACCTGGGTGCGCATAATGCGGGGGGTGAGCCAGGTGTTTTCAATCTGAAGATAGGTGAAATAGAAGATGAGGACGCCGGCGACCCGTCCCCAGGAGTCGAGGGCGGCGACCAGAACGACCAGGGAGACGGAGACCAGCGCGCCGGCTACCGGCACCAGATTGAAGAGTCCCATGATGATGCCCAGGGCATAGGCATACCGGACATGCAGCAGGGCGAAAACGATGGTGCTGGAGACCCCGAGGATGAGCATCAGAGAGCCCTGGCCGAGCAGCCAGCGGCCCATGCGGCCCGAGGCGCGGGCCAGGGTCTGGTCCAGGCGCAGCCGCAGCTCCAGCGGGAAGAGGGAAAGAAACCACGCATAGGCCTCGTCGCCCTCGATGATGAAGTAGACGGTGAGGACCATGCCGGCCAGGATGCGAGCCACCGTCCCCGCCCAGTTAGTCGCGAACCTCACGGCGTAGGTGGCGATGTTGGCGGTCATGTCCTGCACTTTTTCCTGCAGGGCATCGAGGTCGATTTCCCGCAGCACAGGCACCTTCTGGATCCGCGCAAAGAACTCCGGACCCTTCTGTGGCAGCTCTCGGATGAATTCCCGGAGGTCGCGAAAAGCGGGGGCGAGTCCGACGATCACGAAGAGAGCCAGGCTGCCCAGCGTAAGGACCAGGAGGATCAGCACAGCCATTCCTTTTCCGGGATGCCATTTGCCGATGTGCAACTTCATGATGGCGCGCACCAGGGGCATGAGCACCACGGCGAAGAGCGCGCTGACGTAAATGACGACCAGGACGTCGTGCAGCAGATAGGCCAGGTACAGGGCAATGGCGACGCCAAAGGCAAACAGGACCGTGGCGCGAGGACCGGTGGGTTTGCTCATGCGGGAACTCCCCTCCGGCGGCGTCCGGGGAAGGATGCGGCCCCCGAGTTCCGGGTGGCGGTTCCCCGGCAATGCTCTTCGATCTCGTGAAGGATGTGCACGACCACCTGATCCGGCGCACAGCCCGCCGTGTGCACGGTCAGATGCGCCTGGCGGTACCAGGGCAAGCGGGCTGTCCAGCGCTCCTGGAGACGGACGCGATCGGCCAGGACCGGCCGCACCGGTGCGTTGGGCTGACCGGAGCAGCGGGAGAGCAGCACATCGAGAGGAGCGTCGAGAAAGATCAGAACGGAGTCAGGGATGGAGGCGAGAAGGTCGCGGGTTTCTGCGCGCTCCAGCGCGCCGCCGCCCAAAGCGAGAACGAGCCGTTGTTGGGTTAGGCTATTGCGAATGGCCGCAGCTTCCAGGTCACGGAATGCCGGTTCCCCCTGGCTCTTAAAGATGGCAGCGATGGTCTGGCGGGTTTGGGCCTCGAGAAGGTGATCGGAATCGGCGAAGTCCCATCCCAGGCGCTCCGCCAACAGCTGGCCGACGGTCGTCTTCCCCGCACCCATAAATCCGGTGATGAGGACGCGCGCGATGCTTGCCGGAAGGGGAGACGGCCCTGGCGTAAGCGCACTCATGGGTTTTGATTATAAGAAGTCAGGCGAGGGCTCGACCCGCTATTTACGAGGAGCCGGAGCCGCGGGACCACTGGAGCCACCCTGGCGGATCGCCTGCTGGATGTTTTCCCAAACCGCCGGGCTGGGGTCGTGAATGGGCAGCAGCAGTCGGGCCTGCGAGGCGATGTACTCGAGGTCACGAACGAGAGCGGCACAATTCTCACAGGCCTTCAGGTGCTCATGACCGCTGAGGTCGGCCTGGGATTCGAAGAGTTCGGGAAGGGCGTCCTGAAATTCAGCACAGGTCATGATCTTGTCCGGAGCGCGCATTACAATCACGCGATCTGCTCCTTCCGCTGCCCGGTCTTCAGCAGGTCGCGCAGTTTCATCCGGGCCTTGTGCAGCTGGGACTTGCTGTTGCCGATGGAGCAATCGAGCATCTCCGCTATCTCATTATGCTCGTACCCTTCCACATCGTGCAGCACAAAAACCAGCCGGTATCCAGGAGGCAAATTCTCAATGGCCCGTTCCAGGGTGACGCGATCGATGGATCCGGAAAGGGTGAGGTCGCGTGCGCCTATGTCTTTGCGTGGGCCGTCATCCTGCGAGGGCTCGAGCGTTTCTTCGAGGGAAACCTGGGGTAATCCTTTGCGGCGCAGGTGCATGAGCACAACATTGACGGCCAGCCGGTGTAGCCAGGTGGAGAAGGCCGAGTCGCCACGAAACGTGCCAATTTTGCGATACAGCTGCAGGAAGGCTTCCTGGGTCAGATCTTCGGCTTCGGCCACATTGCCCAGCATGCGGAGGCAAAGTGAGTACACGCGCCGTTTGTGCATGGCGTAGAGAGTCTCGAAGGCTCGCCCATCCCCGTTCTGCGCTTTTGTAATGGCCTCCTGTTCGCCGGCAATCGGCGGATTGCGGCGCATGTGCTGGTTCGCCGGTCGGGGTTGGGTTGGTCCGGCATTCATCAGAACAAACCTTTCCATACCAATTCTTCCATGAGGGGGGGCTCCGAGGGGTCTGCTGTTGCGAATCTTCTGTGCAGTCAGGCTCATAGGGACACATTTCCGGGGAATAGCGATACGCTTACGACGCTCCGCGGAATCGCCCGGGTTGCCTCGGCTTGGAGAAAACAAATCGAAAGGAGACGGGAAAAGGAAAAGCGCGGGGGACGCGCAACTGCAGGCGCTGTGCGTCCGGCGGCAAAAAAGACAGAGGTCTAACGTCCGAAGAAGTCGGCGTTTTTGGCCGCGTAGCTCTGCCACTTCTCCGGCAGATCGTCCGCCGCATAGATGGCGGAAACCGGGCAAACCGGCACGCAGGCGCCACAATCGATGCACTCGACGGGATCGATAAAGAGCTGGTCTGATTCCGCGTGCTTCGCTTCGTCTTTTTTGGGATGGATGCAGTCCACCGGACAGGCATCGACGCAGGCGGTATCTTTGGTGCCGATGCAGGGTTCCGCAATCACGTAGGCCATGGAGTTCCTCTTCGGGAGTGGTGTCGAGTCGAGCAACCGCGCAAGCAGGTTCAGGCGGAGAGCAACACGCGCGGCCGGTCAAATTGCGCGCCGGACACAGCGGTTCCCGCCCCCCTCGGCCTTCAGCCCGATTGTTGCGACAACGGATCATTCTAGCAGGGGGCTGCCGCGGGACGACAAGAGTTGATGAACCGGGAAATGACTTTGGGAACCTGCGTTCGTATGGAGAGGCTGATGCGTCGGTTCCCCTACGATCCGCCGGCAGTCCGGGCGACCCGCGCGGCAGCAAATTCCGCCGGCGTGGGGATCGGACGGAGTTCGCGACCCGCGAACATGTTCTGGAACAAATGGGTCAGCTCGTCCTGGAGCAATCCATTGGTGGCCAAAACTTCTCCGCTGTCGAGGCGAAACGGCTCGCCGTTGAAGCGGCTCATGGAACCGCCGGCCTCCATCACGAGCAACGCGCCGGCAGCGGTATCCCAGGGATTCAGGTGAAACTCCCAGAAACCGTCGAGGCGGCCGCACGCCGTATAGGCGAGGTCCAGCGCGGCGGAGCCGGCTCGCCGCACGCCATGCGAGCGAAGAGTGAATTCCTGGTAGAAGTGAATATTCGGGCTGACGTGGCGCTTGCGGCTGGGGAATCCAGTTGCCAGCAAGGCCTCGGCGAGGTGCTTCGTCCCTGAAACATGGATGCGGCGGCCATTGAGCCAGGCCCCCTGATCCTTCTCCGCAACGAACAGATCGTCACGAGTGGGATCGTAGATGACGCCGGCGACCAGGACGCCGTCGCTGCCAGGCGCACGATCCGGCGGCCGGTGCTCCAGCCCGAGGGAGACGCAAAACACCGGAAAGGTATGCGCGAAGTTCGTCGTGCCGTCGAGGGGATCGACATACCACCGGTACTCGCTCTCGACTCGCTCGCGCACGCCCTCTTCGCCATAGATGCCGTGTTCCGGAAAGGCAGCGGTGAGGCGCTCGGTGATGAGGCGTTCCGAGGCGCGGTCGGCTTCCGTCACCAGGTCCACATCGCCCTTGTATTCGGTGGCGACGCCGCGATCGAAGTAGCGCCGCAGCAGGGCTCCAGCTTCCTGAGCGATAGCGGCGGCCCTTGCAGCTATGGTGAGCGGGGCCGGGACGCGATCGGTCACTGAGCATCCTCGGCAGGGCGTTCGGCCGAGTCTTCGTGACGGGCACGGCGGCGGCCTTCCCGGCCATGTTCGGCGATGGTCCGGATCTGATTCTTATAAATGAAGAGGTTGGGCTTACCTTCCCGCGTGAGCCGAATCATATTCTCGTCAAAGTACTCGATCCAGCCGGAGACCGTTTCGCCGTCACGCAGCTTCACATGGACAGGCACCTGGCGCTCGCTAAGGGAGCGCAGATACTGCGCTTCCTGACCGGTTTCGCCTGGAGGTGGAGTTTTCTGCCGGCGGCGGGAGGGGTTGTCGAGCGGCATAGCGTCATTGTATCGGAGGGTCGGAGGCCGTTCCGGGTTGTCAGCGATCGTCTCGATCCAGCAGCAGACGAAGCAGCAGATGGAGCAGAGCGAGGATCACGGCGCCGATGAAGGCCGCACTCCAGGTGGCCACATAGAAGCCCGGCACGACGTTGGTGGCGAGCTTCAGAATGAAGGCGTTGATGACCAGCAGGAAGAGGCCGAGAGTAATAATGCTGAGCGGGAACGTGACGATTTTCAGCAGCAGGCCGAGGGTCATGTTGAGGAATCCGATGATCACCACGGCGATCAGGGCGGCCTCAATGTTGCGGACCTGGAAACCCGGCACCACATTGGCCGTGATGAGCAGAGCCACCGCATAGAGGATCCACTTCAGGAGCAGTCTCAACATGGTCGCAAGATCCTTTCCCGGTTTGACCGGTGGTTGACACAGGGTACGCTATGATCCGCTTACGAGGAAGCATGGGATCTCGTTTCCATTTCCCCGAAGGCACCGGCGGCCGAAAACCTGGCTGCGTTGCCTGTTTTGTGGGCGCATTAGGGCTCGCTCTGCCGGTCTGCGCGCAGAGCCCTTCCGCCGCCCTGCCTGACGTCCCGACCCTCATCCAGCAGGTACGGGACCATCAGCGGCAGATGGAGGCCGTCCAGGAGAACTACACATTTCGCGAAACCGATGTAACGCGGGAACTGAACAGGAACGGGAGCGTGAAGAAAACCGAAACCCAGGAGTACGAGGTTTTCTTCGTCAACACGCACCCGGTGCGGCGGCTGATTCGCAAGGATGCCAAAGAGCTCGATCCCGATCAGCAGAAGAAGGAACAGGACCGGGTTGCGAAAAACGTTGAGAAAGCGCAGCAGACACCGCCGGGGCAGTCACCGCGCGGCGATGCGTCGATCAGCGTCAGCAATATTCTGTCGATGGCGAAGGTCTCGCAGCCGCGGCGGGTGATGCTGGATGGGCGCAGCTCGATCGCTTTCGACTTCAACGGCAACCCCAAGGCGAAGGCTCACAGTATTGCGGAGGAAGCCGCTCTGCGTACGTACGGCACGATCTGGATTGACGAGAAAGACCGCCAGGTGCGGCGGCTGGTGGCGACCCTCGGCTCCAACGTCCGGGCGGGCTTTGGCCTTCTCTCGCTGGCGAAGGGAAGCAATCTCACCTTCGACCAGAAACTCGTTAACAATGAGTTGTGGCTGCCGACCAGCGCGTACATCAATCTGGTCGCGCACGCCATCGGAATCCTCGGCTTCCGTGCAGAGATCCACATGACCGACGACGGCTACAAAAAGTTCCATGCCGAAGCGCAGCAGCAGGCGGGCAGCACAGTTGCGACGCCGGCTCCTCATTAAGGAAATGAAATGCAGGCTCATTCAGGTGCTGCCGTTGTGTTCCGCACGTTTCGTCCGGGCGACGAAACGGCATTTTTGCGCCTGAACGAGGCGTGGATCAGCAGGGATTTCGCGCTTGAGGATGAAGACCGCCAGATCCTGAGCGACCCGCAGACGCATATTCTCAATCCCGGCGGCGCGATCTGCCTCGCGGAAGTGTCCGGAGAGCCGGTAGGCTGCTGTGCGCTGCTGGTGATGGCTCCGGGCGAACTGGAGCTGGCCAAGATGACGGTGACGGAAAGCGCCCGCGGGATGGGGATTGGGCGCAGACTTCTGGAGTTCGCGATTGAGGAGGCTCGGCGAATGAGCGCGCGCCGCATTTATCTCGAATCCAATACCAGAGCTCAGGCCGCGGTTCGCCTCTACGAGCGGATCGGCTTTCGGCATCTGCCGGGGCCGCTTCATCCTTCGAAGTACGAGCGGGCGAATGTGTTTATGGAGCTGCTCCTCGGAGCTTTGTAACAGCGGCTGCGCTGAACTTATTAATATGTAGCCGCGACGGTCCTGTTTTGTACCGAAAGGAAGAAGGCCGCCGGATCGTTGTCGGCGGCCCTGCATTCGCACCCGTGGACGTTATTCAGGCTGCGGTGTTGCACTGGGGGCCTGGTTCTGGCCACCCATCCTCTGCTGACGGCGCGCCTGCATCTTCGCGCGCATCTCCTCGAACTTCTGCTTCTGCTGGTCATTCAGCGCGGCTTCGAGTTTGGTCTGCGAGTCCTGCTGGATGGCCTGGGCCTTCGCGCGCCTGTCCTGACGCGAGAGCGACTGGTCCTGCCAAAGGGCCTGCATCTTCTGCTGGCGATCCTGGAGAATCGGCTTGATCTGGGCCTGCTGATCGGAGCTCAGATCGAGCGTCTTCGACAGGTGCGCGAGCTGCCGGTCCGGGCTCATGCGGTGGCCGCGATGAGACTGGCCGGGCTGCTGGTCGCCGCTGGGCTGGGGTGTGGGTTGCGCGCTGTTGTCCTGCGCGTAGAGGGCGGCATTCGCGCTGACTGCGATGATCCCGCCGAGTGCAAGTGCAAAGAGTGTGTGTTTCATGGAATTTTTCAATTCCTCCTTGCCCCTCTCGAACACGCGCTCGGGCGGACTGTTGCGCGGAAAAATCCGCCTGTGGCGCGCGCAAATCTCTGAAACTTTTTAGAACAACCTGCGTCCGGCTGCGATTGTCAGCGCGCGTTCACCGCGCTCTGCAGGGCCTTCGGCGGCATGGGCACGGGATCGGAACGCAGCCCGCAGCGCAGCATCCCAGGAGCGTGTTGGTCAGGGCCCGGCAGATAGGCGTAGGCAAACACCGCCTGATAGTCGCTCTCACCGTGATAGTTGCAATGAGCGCAGCTGGGCTGGTAAGCGATGGAGGGATTGTCGCGCATCGCTTCCACCCACTGTTGCGTACCTTTGGCTGGAACGGTGAGGTATTGCGGGTCCGACGGCGAAGCAGCGGCGCGCCAGGCAAACATCGGCCCCGTGGGATTGAGAGCATTGATCAGCGCGCCGCCTCGTCCCGCAGAGGCCCGCCACAGCCAGCGATCGCCGACGCGCGCGTACCAATGCGCGCTCGACGGCACGGGTTTCTCGAGCCGAATGGCTTTGCTGGTGTGATTCTCAATGCGGAACAGAAATCCTGAACCGGCGCCGGGCGCCGCTTCCGCCAGGTAACTGGCCGTCAGCTTTACACCCTTGCAGGGAGCGACCGTCGTTTGCGCCTGGCGCGGGACTCTGGCGGAGACGGCTACTGCAGTCGAGGCGGCCAGCAACGCGGCCAGCATCAGGCTGGAACGAACGCGCCGCACGGCGGGGAATAGCACCAGAAGAATCAGCTCCGACCCAGAGCGTCCAGGTCGATGGACTTGTAATCCCCGCGCAAGATGCCTTCGCGGATCTGATGCGGGCTCTTGCCCAGCTTCGTCATCTTGTAGGCGTAGGCGCCCTCGGCAGCACAGGTGGCGCAGATGGCGCCGTGGGTTCCCTCAAAACAGCTATGCAGGCTGGTGTGGCCGAGCGCGCGATCGCAGCGGCAATAGCAGGGCAATTGATACAAAACATCCGGAATCTGCGCCGCCTCTTTGTAGGCCTCCACCTGCCATTTTTCCCGGAAGAATGGGCCGGTGAGCTGATTGCCGGAGAGGATGGGCGGCAGAGCCTGCCCTTTCGCCGGAGGCTGCGGATGATAAGCGGGCACATCCTGCTGCGGATCGGAGTACTGGGCATGGACCGCATGGCTGGGAAGGTTGGCGAGCGGAACGACGTACCCGGCTATGATCAGCACCGGGAGGGCCAGCGTAAGGATGGCTCGAGTCACGGGGAAGTCTCCGCGGTCCATGGTATCGAAGTCTTGTCGGGTTCGCGGGATAGGAATTGGCGCCCAAAGGCAAAAAAAGGCGGCACGAACGGTAAATTGTCCGTGCCGGGAGGCCAGTGACGCAACTTGTGAATAAACTTCTCTCCAGCCGGGAATTCTCAGTCACCGGTCTGGAACCAAACCCTTAAATCTTCTGATGCCTCGAAACCCTGCAAAGAGGCATCGCTTGCTTACCTGGAATCGGACCAAACTCGGATGCCCGATCTCCAGAATAGTGTAACCCTGACGGGCGATTCGCACAAGCCCAATACATAATTTAGTATTTTTGTGAGCGATTTTGTTGATTCTACACGTCCTGACTTCTCGAGGTTTTGATGAGTTTTACGACTGAATCCCCGGTTGAACCACCTTCCCAGCCCCGTCTGCAGGGGCTGCGAACCGGGCTTCTGATTGCCGGATCGGCTCTTTTGGGCGGCCTGGCGGTGGTTCTCTGGAACCGAAGCTCCCTGTCGAGGCTCCGCCAGGCAGCGGAAACGGCTTCACAACCTGCCGATTCATCCGATGGGGAGGACGATTAGGATAGGAGTTGTCGTCTGAAGCTCGGCGAGGTTGCGCTCAACCCAGGCCGTCGATCGCCGCTGCGAGGTCAAAGTCTCGCGCCGTCAATCCCCCGGCATCGTGACTCACCAGGGCCAGCCGCACCTTGTTGTAACGAATATCGATGTCGGGGTGATGGCCGGCTCCCTCCGCCAACTCGGCCACGCCGTTGACGAACTGCATGGCATCCACGAAGTTTTCGAAGGTGCAGCGACGGACAATCTCGCCGGCCTCCAGACTCCACAAGGGCATTAGGGTGAGCTTTTGACGAACGATTTTGTCGTCCAGGAGGGGCATGGTTGTTCCTCCATGCTGGGGATATCAGGCAAACCCGATCATACCTTGAGATCTTCGATGGCTCCGGCGAAGGAAAGGGGTGAGAAGCGCGGGGAACGGATCATCTCGACGCGCAGGTCCTCCCACAGCGAATCGGGGAGCCCGAGAAAGACTTCGACGATGTTGGGGTCGAATTGGGTACCGGCAAATTTCTCGATCTCCTTGCGGGCCACGCTATAGGGGCGGGCCCGGCGGTAAGGCCGGTCGGAGGTGATCGCATCGACGGTATCGGCGATGGCGAATATCCGGGCTCCCAGGGGGATCTCCTCCCCGCTCAGTCCGCGGGGATAGCCGTTGCCATCGTAATGCTCCTGGTGACTGTAGACAATCTCTGCGGCTTCCTCCAGAAAGGGAATCTTGCGCAGGATCTGATAGCCGCGCGCGCAGTGCTCCCGCATAATCGCCTGCTCCTCGGGATCCAGCTTGCCGGGCTTCAGCAGAATGGCATCGGGAATGGCCATCTTGCCGATGTCGTGCAGGAAAGCACCGCGCGCGATGACCCGGGTCTGCGCCATTTCGACGCCACAATGGCGAGCCAGCGCGATGGTATAGGCGGTGACGCGGCGGGAATGGCCCTCGGTTTCCTGATCCTTCAGATCGAGCGCGTCGCCCAGAGCCTCGAGAGTAATGTCATAGGATCGCTCGAGATCCGCCATCGCCTGCCGGAGCATCTCGGTGCGAGCGGACACCAGCTGCTCGAGATTGTGCCGGTAAACCTGATTCTGCTGGACCAGCTGTCGGTAATCCAGCGCGCGGCGAACCGTGACCAGCAGCTGCTCCTTCTCGAAAGGCTTCAGCAGATAGTCGTAGGCGCCTTTGCGCATGGCCGAGATGGCGACGCCGACATCGTGGATGGCGGTGACCATCACCATGGGCGTATCCGGATGAATTTCCCGGAGCCTCTCCAGAAGGCCGATCCCATCCAGGCCGTTCATCACGATATCGGAGAGGATGAGGTCGTAAGGAAGATCTTTTTCCAGATGCTCAATGGCCTCCAGGCCGTTGGAGGCAAGAACCGCCGTGTAGTTCGACTTTTCCAGCATGGTGGCCATGAGGGTCCGCACATACGGCTCGTCGTCCACGATCAGGATCCGCTCTGACGCCACTGCGCCACCACCTTTGAAACCCTTCAAGTATCCGGAGACAGTTCGGGCTACAACAATCCCGATTCATCGTATCCTGGCCCATCGGCTCCCATTTCGCAATTCCCGGAACGGGGAATGCCTGTGGACTACACCCGGTCAACGTCAAGGTGCATACCAGGAGATGCAAGCGTCAATTTCTGCCATCCGAAGTGGTACTTTCGGGGCAACAATGTGCATCCAAGGTTCGTGGTAACCTTCTTTCTGCAGGACCTGTATTCCCCGGACGACCCAACGCATGCTGTTTGAACTGGATAAACATTTCTCCAACGTCACCGCGCGCGAGATGGCGCCTCAGTCTCTCGAAGAGAGGCAGCGGGACATTTACGACAGCCACCGACACCGCGTTTTCTCCGTTTCCTATTACATGACGGGCAGCGAGCTGGAGGCTGAACAGATCCTCCGCGACGCCTTCGTGCGCGCATTCCGGACCGTTCCGGAGCCGGATCATGCAGTGGTGGACACGGCGCTGGTGGACGAGCTCAGAAGCCAGCGGATCCTGGAGGAAGCGGAGGCCATGCCCCCGCCGGACACAGGTTACCTGCCGCAGCGCCACAATATCCTGCGAACGGAGCTGGAGGAGGCGATACGTTACTTGCCGCCGAACGAACGCCTCATCTTCCTGCTCATGGATGTGGAGGGATATCCGGCCACGCAGGTCGCCGAACTGCTTCAGATTCCCTCTTCGGATGTACTTCGGACCGCACTGAGGGCCCGTCTGCGCCTGCGCGCCGAGCTGGCCACCATGCGTGAGAGCGATCAGGAAGCTGCCTGACACCGGGAATTTCCCGGGATCTGCTTAAGATTTTCGTTCAGCTACGGGATGGAGCGGGTTTGCGCGCTTCCCGCTGCGCGCGCCGGTTCTTTGCCCAGCCCGGCTTATTCACCTGCCGCGCCCTTCCCACCGCCAGCGCATCGGCGGGCACGTTCTCGGTAATGATGGAGCCCGCGGCCACATAAGCGCCTTCGCCGATGACCACCGGCGCTACCAGCGCCGAGTCGCTCCCGATAAACACGCGGTCGCCGATCAGGGTGGGGTGTTTGTCGACCCCGTCATAGTTACAGGTGATGGTGCCCGCGCCGATATTGACCCCGGTTCCGACTTCCGCGTCGCCCAGATAGGTGAGATGGTTGGCCTTCGATCCGGCTCCCAGCCGCGTCTTCTTGGCCTCGACGAAGTTGCCGATATGCGCGCCTTCTCCGATATGACATCCCGGCCGCACATGCGCCATCGGGCCGATGCGCGCTCCTTTGTCGATCTGCGATTCGGCCACCACGCAGGAATGCAGGATCACGACCTGGTCAGCCACCGTGGCGTTTTCCAGAACCGAATATGACCGAACGCGGCAGTCAGTGCCAATCCGCGTGCTGCCCAGCAACTGCACGAAAGGCTCGATGATGGTGTCGGCCCCCACTTCAACGCCCGTGTCGACGATGACGGTGTCCGGACGCTGGATCACGACGCCGCTTGCCATCAGCCGGCGGGCCGTCGCCAGCCGCATCTCGCGGTCCAGATCCATCATCTCGCCAATGGTATTGGCTCCAAGCACTTCGACAGGCTCCGCAGCTTCCACGGCTACCACACGCTCGCCCGCGGCGGAAAGGATGCGGGCCATGTCGGTCAGATAGAGCTCCTTGTGGGCATTATCCGAATGGAGCCGGCCGATATGGCTGTAGAGTGCTTCCCTCTGAAACGCATAGATGCCGGAATTGATCTCGCGGAGAGACTCCTGACCGGGCTGCAGAGCCTTCTGCTCGATAATCGCCTGGACCTCCGGGGCATCCGGTGTCCGGCGCAGCACGCGCCCGTACCCAAACGGTTCCTGGAGCGTCGTAGTCAGAATAGTCATCGCGGCTTGCTGGCGAAGATGAAAATCACGCAACGCGACGATCGTCTCCGTCCGCAGCAGAGGCACATCGCCGGAAAGCACGATGAGCAGGTCATAGTCCCGCGCGTCAGTTTCCGCGCACTGCAGGGCGTGACCCGTACCCCGCTGTTCTGCCTGCCGAACGAAGCGGACGCCGGTGGACCCCACCAGAGACTGGACGGCATCGGCCTGGTGTCCAACCACCACCAGGATGTCATGAGGCGGGACAACCTGCGCCGCCGCATCGATAACATGCCGCAGCAGGGACCGGCCGCCAATCTCATGCAGCACTTTAGCCCGCTTCGATTTGAGCCGCGTGCCTTTACCCGCAGCCATGATGACAATTCCCAGTCGCATGGTTCCTCGAATCTGATAGCCCAGTGCTCGCAGCGCCGGGGCGTTGGCCGCGGCGAGCGCCGCTTCCATGTCTGACGCTAATTTTGCGGGAAGCAGGTGTCAATTACACACGGATGGTGGTCGGCGGCGATGCGGGACACAGGAGGGCACGCGCCCCATTCTTGTCACTTCCCGTAGTTCCGCTTTGCGTATACTTTCGAGTCAGCCACCGGAGAGGATTCGCATGCCCTGCCTGGAACTCAAGTTGCCCGCCCGCGGCTGGTCTCAGCCGGCCACCCGCCTGCGCACTCTTCTGGAAAAGCCCGGAGCGGCGGTGCTCCGGCGCAACCACATCGCCAGGGCGGCCGGCTACGATGAACCCGTGCTGGGCAACTGCGTGCGCGTCACCGCGGTGCTCGCGGTCGATTTAACACATCCGCCGCAGGCGGACGAACCCGCTGAACCCGCGCCGTCCGCGGAGCCCGCGGAGCCGGCGTCCGCCGACTCGGACGAAGCGGATCCGCTCCTTGCCGGCTTTGCCAAGGGCCTTGAAATCTGGTTCGCAGACCGGACTCACGCCGTCTGTGTCTTCGCGGATGCCGACGAGATCACCGGCGCGCTCGCCATGTTCGACGCGTATCTTCGACTGGCCCGCTTCCAGCCTGCCTTTGAGCGGCTCGATCAGCGCCAGGTGGGGCTGAACTTCACCTTCCGTGAAGGGCTTGCGCTCGGCGTACAGGGGCATCCAGGGGAATCGCGGCCCGACCCGGAGAACTTTTTTGAGCGCCTGGGGGCAATTCCGGAGATTGAAGACTCTCGCGAACCTCACTTCGTATTTCGCCTGCCCAACGAAGGCGTGGGCTATTTTCACGAACTGCTTCGTTCGGCTTCGGCCTGGCTGGAAGAGAACTCCTACACACACATCCTCGGCTCAAAATGAACCCGGTGGTCTTTGCCGGCATGCTGGCCGGTATTCTGCTGGCGACCGGCCAGACTGCCCCACCGGCTTCCTCCGTTCCGGTTCCCGGAAGCGCAGAGCGCATTGAGAGCGGACAAATCGTAACGCCAGCCGGCAAGGCTGTCTCCTACCGCATCCGTCTTCTCCCACTCTCGTCGTTCCCCGCGCTTCCGGCAGAAGTGGTGGAGCAGCTGAGCCGGCGCCGGTGCATGATTCCACAGACCTATGAGGCGAAACAGCCGGAGAACGTCATCCACGGCGCGTTTGACGCTCGCGGCGCCAGCGAATGGGCGGCCCTTTGCTCCTCCGGAGGGACCACGACGCTCTACGTTTTTCCTGCAGAGCCATTCGAGGCCCCGACCGCCCTGCGCAGCCAGCCGGATGCAGCCTGGCTAGGTTCCGATCCCGGAGAATCCGTCCTCGGCTCCGCATGGGGTATCGCCGTGCGGACGGAGGGAGAACTGCGCGGGTCATCGGAATTCCGCCGGCTCGTCCCGATCGACCACGATGCCATCGACGATACCCGGCTGGAACGCGCTCTCACGGTCCACTATGACCAGGGAGGAAAGTGGCTCACCGTAACCCCAGGCGATGGCGACTGAAAGAGACTCTCCTCTTCACAGGATCGCGATCCGATTGTCATTTTCCGGTGGCCCTCGCAACTTATCTTTCGGACCCTTGTCTAAAGCATACGCAGCCTCCGGATTTTCGGCGTTTGAGGTTCCGTGGATGGCCTTGTCCGCGGGAGAATCCGGCTCTGTGCTTACCCGGCAGGACTTCCCGTCCGAGAGATCAATGCATGAGTAACCCGCCCGATTCTTTGGAGCCTAACTTTCGCGAGGCAGGGTTATGATGGTTCGCATCGGAACGCAACTTCAGGTAATTTCGCCCGCCGCAGAAGTGGCTCGCCGCAGACCCATCGCGGCGCACGATTCTCTTTCTCGCCTTTCACAAGGATGGCCATGTTTCGCTCCCTCGTAAGTTCACTTTCCGCCCTTGCTTTGTCCTCCTCTGTACTGATGGGCCTGGCGCCTGCGCTCTGCGCGCAATCCCGTCCGTCCAGCGAGACCGTGGTCGCCAGCCGCATCGTCCAGCCGGTCGATGACTACGCCCGTATCACCCTGCACGGGTACGTTCATCCCCTGGCGAATGCCGCCAACGATCGCGGGCCGGCGCCGGATTCGATGCCTCTGACCCGGATGCACCTGGTGCTGCAGCGCAGCGCCGGGCAGGAGGCGGCCCTGCGCCAGTTCGTCGCGGAGGCGCACACTCCTGGCTCGCCGAGTTACCACAAGTGGCTCACTCCGGCGGAATTCGGCCAGCGCTTCGGCCCATCCGATCAGGACATCGCCACGGTTCAAGCGTGGCTGAGCTCCCATGGCTTCGCGGTCAACAGCGTACTGCCCGGCAAGCAGGCCATCGAATTCAGCGGCAACGTCGCCCAGATGCGCGATGCATTCGCGGTAAACGTGCACCAGTACGACGTGAATGGCAATCCTCACTTCGCCACGGCGACGGAACCGCAGATCCCGACCGCGCTGGCTCCGGTTGTCGCTGGATTTGTCTCCCTGAATAACTTCCGTCCGAAGAGCTATGCCCGCCTTCTGGGGAAGGCTCAATACGACCCAAAGACCGGCAAAGCCACACCTACCTGGACGGTCCCCGGCGGAGCGGGATATCCCACGGTGGGCGGCGTCAATTTCGCGCTTTCTCCTGCCGACTTCGCCACGCAATATGATTTGAACCCGCTTTACACCGCAGGCGTGAACGGCACCGGCCAGACTATCGCCATCATCAACGAGTCGAACATCAACATTACCCTCGTGAACGCGTTCCGCTCGCTGTTCAATCTGCCGGCAAATCCGCCGAACGTGATCATCGACGGCAATGATCCGGGCATCGATGGCATCAACAATCCCGACGGCCCCAACTATGCTTCCACGGAAGCTTATCTCGACGTGGAATGGTCGGGTGCGGTGGCTCCCGACGCGACCGTCGATCTGGTGATCGCCGCCGATACCGCTCTTGAAAGCGGTCTGATTCTCGCCGCCGAGCACGCGGTCTATGGCAACGTCGCGCCCGTTGTGAGTATGAGCTTCGGCCAGTGCGAAGCGAATCTCGGCTCGTCAAATTCCTTCATCAATCAGGTGTTGATGGAGCAGGCGGCGGCACAGGGCATGACGGTGATGGTCTCCACGGGCGACGATGGCTCAGCGGGTTGCGATAACCCGGACACGCAGTATTACGCGGTGAACGGCCTGGGCGTGAGCGGGTTCGCTTCCACACCGTGGAATGTCGCAGTGGGCGGCACCGACTTCTACTACGGCTCCAATTACGCGAGCCTCAGCCTGACTAGCCTTGCCACCTACTGGAACACCACGGGCACCAACACGCCGCCGGCGTCCGGCTCGCTTCTGGCACCGATCCCGGAGCAGCCATGGAACTCCAGCCAGTTCGGGCTCGACGCCTCGAATTACTACAACAGCTATGGAATTACCACGATTGCCGGGGGTAGTGGTGGCGCCAGCAGCGCAGCGGTCTGCACGACCGGCTACAGCAGCACCACGGGCGCCTGCAACGGTACGCTCTCTGGTTATCCGAAGCCGGCGTGGCAAACGGGCACCGGCGTCCCTGCGGATAAAGTCCGCGACATTCCTGATGTTTCGCTCTTTGCCGCGGATGGCTCCAACTACAGCTACTATCCGATTTGCTACGAGGACGGCGACTGCCAAACGGGGGGCAGCGGCCCGGTGCAGATCTTCGGCGTGGGCGGCACCTCGGCTGCGTCGCCTGCCTTCGCCGGCATCATGGCGCTGGTCAACCAGAAATACGGACGCCAGGGACAGGCGGACTTCGTTCTCTACCCACTCAAAGCTCAGTTCCCGGCGGCCTTCCATGCCATCACCGTGGGGACCAATGCCGTTCCGTGTGCCTTCACAGCGGTCAGCGGCCACGCGCCGACTAACTGCATCTCCGCGGGAAACAACGCCGTTACAATTACCGATCCGACCTATGGATCGGCGACCGAAGGCGAACTCGGCACCGGGTCGACAGCGGACTATAACGCCGGCGCGGGCTATAACCTGGCTACCGGTCTGGGCTCTGTGGACGCTGCGGTCCTGGTCAATGACTGGGGCAACGTGCACTTCGCGACCTCATCCGTCACCCTGGCACCCTCCTCTGCTTCCTTCACCCACGGCACGGCAATCACGGTCAACGGCTCGGTCACGGGCACCGGCACGCCAACGGGCTCCGTCGCGCTGATGACCGACAGTCCCCTGCCTCTGGCTGCGAGCCAGATCGATTTCCCCCTCAGCAACGGATCGTTCACATCGGCTAACGTGAACAATCTGCCGGGGGGCACGTACAACATCTGGGGCCAATACAGCGGGGATGGCACCAACGCGGCGAGCACGTCCACGAAGACCTCAATCACGGTCAATCCCGAAGCCAGCGTCACCTCAATGAACCTGCTCACGGGGACTGGAGCCACCGCCATCAGCGCGGGCGCCACAAACGTTTCATACGGCACGCAGATCCTGCTGAACACCGCTGTCTATGGCAGCAATTACTACAGCCAATGCGTGAAGTCCAGCAGCACAGCGACGAGCTGCCAGACCTACACCGCGCCGACCGGCCCGATCGTCTTCAATGACAGTGGAAATGCGGTCAATACGGCGATTCTGAATGCCGAAGGCGACGCGGAATTCAATGCACCTTTCGCGATCGGCAGTCACTCCGTCACCGCCGCCTATAATGGCGACGCCAGCTACCAGGCGTCGTCAGCCGCAGCCGTGACCTTCACGGTCGTCAAGGACTCGCCGGATGTGTACATCGGCGCTTCCAATGTCACGTCCAGCAGCCCGCTCACGCTCTCCGGCGGACAGGACAGCTATTTCAACATCCTGGTGGAGAACAGCGCGAACGACAGTATCGTCGCGAGCCAGCAGAGTCCGGCGTATCTCGCTTCGGTGGTCGCAGCGCCCACCGGCAGCGTTACCGTCACCGGTCTTCCCGGCGGCAGCCAGACGATCAACCTCGTAGCCGGCGTAGATCCCAGTACCGGACAGCCGATCGGCATCGCGGTCGTGAAGATTGCCAATAGTTCCTCCAGCTCCGCGCTCGATCTGCGCCACCAGCCGAATCCCTGGCTGCCCGGCGGAGGCGTCGCAGTCTTCGCTTGCATCGTCCTGCTTGCGATTCCCGCCCGGCGCCGCGGATGGCGCAATTTTGTCTGCTTCGTGGTCTTTACCGGACTGGTGGCCGCCGGAATCTCCTGCGGCGGCGGCGGCGGCGCGGGCAACATTGGCGGTGGCGGTGGAGGAGGCGGAGGGGGCGGTACCGGCTCGACCACCTACACTCTCGGCATCTCCTACACCGGTGACGCGAATTATGGAGCTCTGACCGGTTCCAGTGCTGCCTCTGGATCGATTGCGATCTCAGCTCCAACTCTGAAAACCAGCACCATCGCTGCCACTGCCACGGGGAGCATTTCACCCACCACCAGCATGACGGTCACCGGCACGGTGACAGGGCAAAGCGGCCAACCGGCGCCCACGGGTGCCGTCTACGTCTTTCCCAATGGAGAAGGGGTGACGGCCGAGTTCTTCCTGACCCCGGGCTCCGGTGACAGCTCGACCTTCACCGGCAGCCTCACGAGTCAAAGCCTGCTGCAGGGCGCGAACTTCGTCACCCTCCAATACAGCGGCGACAAGAACTACAACGGCTCAGCCTCCATCCTGAACAGCGGCAACTCGATCAGCAATCCCCTTTCGGACTTCTCGATCACGGCTGTTCCAACCTTGACCGTCAGCGGAGGATCGGGCAGCACGACGCTCTTTGTGAATCCGGCGAATGGCTTCACCGGAACCGTCAACCTCACCTGCTCGACGCCTGCGGGCGTCACCTGCTCGTTCGGTACGGGACCCGCCGCAAGCGTCAGCCTGCCAGCCACCGGTTCCACGAATCCGTCGGCTCATATCACGCTGACGGTGACCGGCGCCACCGCCGGCACCTACAACGTCATGACGACAGGCACCGCCGGCAGCCAGGTCCATACCTTCGGCGTCTCCGCCGTCGTGCAGTAGCTTCAGGCCATCCCGCCCCGACGGGCGGGATGGCTTGCCTTCCAGCATGGACCGCTTTCTCGCCTCCCATCTTGCCGGCACGCTGGGATCTCCGGAACTCTTGGTGTTTGCCGGCCTGGGACGATTCCGGAGTGTCATTCCTGTGCAAAAAATTGCTTGACAACATCTGTCATGGCACCACAATATGTAGATGGCTTAACGGCTATTGGCCAGAATGTTGTAGAGGGTTGTCGTTTTACCAAAGGAAATCTCTGGGAGAAGGATTTCCACACGGAGGCTCAACTTCAGCCCTCCCCCGCATTCAAGGCACTCTCCAGAGGCTTCGTTTCCGAGCGAAGCCTCTTTCTTTATTGCTGCCTCCCTTCTCTCGTCTGTGCGACCAAACTTGACGCCTCTCATCCAAACGCCTGTGACCGCTCAAAATCCTGCACATTTGTTTTCCCCGCTGACCTTCGGTTCTGTCACGCTTCCCAACCGCATCGTGGTTTCGCCCATGTGCGAGTACTCCTGCGAAGACGGCTTCGCCAACGACTGGCACCTCGTGCATCTGGGCAGCCGCGCTGTGGGCGGCGCTGGCCTGGTCTTCACCGAGGCCACGGCAGTCACTGCAGAAGGCCGCATCAGTCCTCAGGATCTTGGACTCTGGAAGGACGAGCACATCGCGCCCCTCGCCCGGATCACCGCATTCCTGCACTCCCAGGGAGCACGTGCCGGCATCCAGCTGGCCCATGCCGGCCGCAAAGCCAGCACCCATCGCCCGTGGAGCGGCGAGGGCGTAGTCGCGCCGGAAGCCGGCGGTTGGTCCAACGTAATGGCGCCCAGTCCGATTCCCTTCTCGGGCACGTATCCGAAGCCTCAGGAACTCGACAAAGCCGGAATCAACACGATCTCTCTGGGGTTCCGCCAGGCGGCTGTCCGCGCCGAGCGCGCCGGCTTCGATGTCATTGAAATTCACTCCGCGCACGGCTATCTGCTCCACGAATTTCTCTCCCCTGTCAGCAACCAGCGCAGCGACGAATACGGCGGCAGCTTCGAAAATCGCGTCCGCCTGCTGCTGGAGGTCACCGACGCCATCCGCAGCGTCTGGCCGCGCGAGCGCCCTCTTTTCGTGCGCATCTCCGCCACCGATTACACCGAAGGTGGCTGGGATCTTCCGCAGTCGATTCGGTTGGCGGGACTGCTCCGCGAGCGTGGCGTGGACCTGGTCGACGTGTCATCGGGCGGCAACGTCGCTGCGGCTCAGGTTTCTGTTGGACCGGGCTACCAGACGTCCTTTTCTGAGGCGATCCGCAGTCAGGCCGGAATCCCGACCGGCGCGGTGGGCATGATCACCGATCCGGCGCAGGCGGCGCACATCCTGCGCACTGGGCAGGCGGACCTGATCTTCATCGCCCGCGAGTTCCTGCGCGACCCATACTGGCCGCTCCACGCTGCGGCTGCGCTGGGAGAAACGGGTTCGTGGCCCGTGCAGTATCTGCGCGCGGCGCCGCGCGGTTCAGTGGCCCGCGAGCCAGTCGAGGGGCCGGCGCGCAAGGTTTAGTCCCGTATTTCCTCACTGCGGCTGGGGTGCGCTGGCCTATACTGGCCCCGTAGAGAACCTGATTCCATGCCTCGCTCCGCCACTCAGCGCCGCGCTTCGCACGCGATCGTCATCCCCGACAAGCTGTATTTCCGCATTGGGGATGTGGCGAAGCTGTGCGGTGTCGAAACCTACGTTCTGCGCTTCTGGGAGACGGAGTTCCCGCAGCTGCGGCCCAACAAGAGCGGCACAGGGCAGCGCCTTTACCGCCGGCGCGAGGTGGAACTGGCGATGCGAATCAAAAAGCTCCTCCACGAGGAGGGTTACACGATCGCCGGTGCGCGCCAGCTTCTCGCCCAGGAAGCACGGGTCAGCAAAGCGAAGCAGATGCCGCTGATTGAGGGAGCCTCGGTGGATAAGAAGCTGCAGCATTTGCGCAAGGAGCTCAGCGAACTCCTCGGAATTCTTTCCGCAGCGCCAGCCCGCAGCTATCTGCACCGCGAGCCGAAAAACAAGCCGCGCCCGATTGATGGCCGGTCTGGCCCGCGCCTGTTCGAGTAATTCTCTCCGGTCCCGACCTGCCGCTTACTGCTTGAAAATGTCCTTCCGGCAGATCGCGTGCACGCCGACATTGCCATCGACCAGCTGCGTGATGTCCACATCGACCGCCACGCTGGTCAGCATGTAAGCATCATCGCGGGAGAGATGCTTCTCCGTCACCAGAAAGTCGATCATGTTGTGGACAGCCATTTCGGTCGCGGTCTTCAGGTCGGGACTGAAACCCATGCTGATGTAGCTGGTTGGCGTCTCCGCGCGCGGCCACAGCAGATGCTGGTCCTTGTGAACGATGAAGCGGAAGGTCCCGGTCAGGAACGTCTCCATCGCCGTGATGTCCACCTCGCCGTTGCCCTGTCCCGCGTGGCCGTCGCCCGCCTCAAACAGGGCCCCCTTCGCGTGCACAGGAATGTAGAGCGTCGTGCCGGCGACCAGCAGCCTGTTATCCATGTTGCCGGCATGCATCCACGGCGGCGCACTGTCATAGCGTCCCGCGGATTGCGGCGGCGCGTCTCCCATGCTGCCGAAGAAGGGATGCAACGGAATCTCAATCCCTGGTGCGAAGTGCGCGATCATCTTCTCCCGATCGAGCGGAATAATTTTCGTTCTCCCGTACGGATAATCATTTGGCAGGAATCCTCGCCCCACAGAAAATCCGTTGCAGGCGAACGGCGCGTCGAGATCGATCTTGAGAATCTGTACTTCGAGCACATCGCCCGGCTCGGCCTCCGCAATCGCCACCGGTCCGGTGAGGATATGGCCACCCGGCCCACGATCCTTTACCTGGTCATAGATTGGCTGGTTGTACGGCGGGATCTCCGCCGCCGGCACGCCTTCTTCTTCGAGACGCTGGCTCGATCCGCAGGTGGAAAGCGTCTGGATGCGGACGGTGTCACCCGAATGCACGGTGAGCACCGGCTTCGCCTTCGACCAGTAGTAGCCCCACGCCACCGTGTTTGGGCTCGCTGGAAGAAACACAGGCGGAGTCTGCGCGGCAACGGCGGCCGTCGCAAACAACCCGAGAACGAGAGACAAAAATGCCTTCACTGGGCTTGCCCCTTTCCTGATCGAATGCCTGTCGGTTCGGCTACGTGGCCGAGCTGTGTCCTTCGCACTGCAGTACGCCCAGAAAGCGGCGAAACGGCCCCACTGCCTCGCGATACTGGAACGCCATCACGCGTGTCATCTGGTGAAGATGGGTTAGATCATGCGTCGCCCAGGTGGCGAGCAGTTCGCAGAGCGTCACCACACCCAGCGCCGGATGACGCCCGGTCAGCGCCAGCTGCTCCCTCCCCAGGTGCAGGTCGTCGAGCGCTTTGAGATTCGCGGCGCGCAGCCGCGCAAATTCATCCAGCAGTTCCCCCAGAGACTTTCCCTCGCTCTCCTGAATAAAGGCAAAGCGATCGAGCGGCTCAAAGGTCCGCGCCTCGCCGCATTCGAGGATCATGCGAACTCGCGGCATCCAGTCAGCGCGCTCGCCATGCGCGAGATGCCCGACGATTCCGGTGGCATTCCAGGTGGACTTCCCTTCGTGCCGGCACGTCCACGTTTCCGGCAGATCGCGCAGCAGCGTATTGAGCGTCGCCGGCGTGCGTGCCAGCAGAGCCTGGGTGTCGTGCAGGGTTACGTGCATCGTAGGTTCTCCTCATCCACAGCGGATTTACGACCAGCTGGCGGTTGACCGCCAGTCCTGCAACTTCTACTGTTTTGCCGGCAATTCGGTGAGCAGCTCGGTCACGGCGCGCTGCAGCTGCGAGTCCTCTCCGGTCTCCGTCTCACCCGGCTTGCGAACCACATCGAAATCCACCGGCCTTGGATGCTCTTCCATCGTCTGGCCGCGCAGATCCTGGACACGCACGCGCGGCAGCCGCAGTCGCGAGCCATCAATCAGCTCGGTGCCGCCGGTATAGATGATCCAGCCTGCGGTTGGCACGCCGACTACTTTGCCCAGGTGCAGGGTGCGATAGCCCTCGGTGAAATCCTCGCCATCGGAGAGCGTCGACTCATTGGTAAGCAGGACCGTCGGCTTTCCCAGAGCGCGCTGCCCCAGCAATTGCCGCGAAGGCGAGGCGGTGAGGCCCCGCGGCGTCATGATCAGGTAATTCCGCCGCGTGAAGACATCGAGAGCATAGCCGTTCACATAGCCGCCGTTGTTGTTGCGCACGTCGATGACTACGCCGTCTTTGCTCTCGTTTTGCGCGTCGAGGTCGAGGTAGAGCTGCTTCAGCGCGTGATCGCTCATGTCCGCCAGATGCACATAGCCCAGGCGGCCGCCGCTCAGCTTTGCCACTTCGGCGCGATTGGCGTCGATCCATGCGCGGTAGAGCAGGCCGGCTTCGGTGGTCGTCGAAACGGGCATCACGACCACGTCGCGCTCCTTGCCATCTGCGGAGGCCGCGTGCAGAACCGTCCGGCGCCCGATGGTGTCCGTCAGCAGAGCGTTGAGGTTGGTATGGGATTCGAGAGGCTGTTCGTTGACCGCCAGCAGGCGATCACCAACGACAACGCCTTCGATGGCGGCCGGGCCAAGTGGCACCACCTCCCGCACGACGAGGCCTTTACCGCTTTCGTACGCAGCGCGATCGAAGCGCAACCCAAGCCGGCCCACATGCTGCGCGGGCATACCGGGTCCGGAGATGCCGGAATGCGAGGAGTCGAGTTCGCCGATCATCAGGTTGATGTCGCGCCGCATCTCATCCGGCGTTTGGGAACCGGCAATATACGGAGCCCACTCATCGTGGATCGCATTCCAGTTGCGGCCGTGGAAGGTCGCGTCGTAGAAAAAGCGGTCCAGATCGTGCCAGGCTTCCTCGAAGGCCACGTTTTTCTCGGTGGTGAAATCGATGTCGAAGGTCGCGGTCACCGCAATCGGCTTGGCCGAAGCTCCTTCCAGAGCGAGGCGGCGCAGTTGGCCGGAGTCGAGGTAGACCACATCTTTAGAGTCCGGCGAGAATTGCCAGTCCTGCTTGTCGCTTGAGCTCGAAGTCAGCTGCTTCGCCACCGGCGGCTCCTTCGGGTTCTCTTCCAGCGCGTAGCTGTAGAGATTCTCCTCGTTGCCGGTTTGCGCGGCGAAGACCAGCGTTTTGCCATCGGGGCTGATGACCGGCTCGACGGCACTCAGGCCGATCGGCAGCAGACTCAGCCGGTCGCGAATGCCGTCGAAGCGAATGTCGATCGGCTCCGGCTTCTTCGCCGCCTCGGATTTTTCCTTGTCGGCCAAATCAGAGGTAGCCGCCGCGGCGTTCGGTTTGGATTCGGACTTCGGCGTGGGCTGTTGCGGCGTTCGGAAGAGGTCCCGGAACTCGTCTTCGCGATAAGTGGGGACGTGCAACGTCAGGTCAACGCGCGCGATGTCGAAGCTTTCGCTGCGCTGCGCGGTCTCAAACAGGATGTACTTGCCATCCGGCGACCAGGCAATGCGACGTGCCGACGCGCCATTCGCGAGGAAGCTGATGGGTCGAGCTTCCCCGCCTTTCGTGGGGACGACTTTCAGATTACGGAAGCCGTCGTAGCCCTCGGCGGCAAAGGCGATCCAGTCGCCCGCGGGGGAGAAGTCAAATACAGGATCCTGCATGTAATCGGTGGCCAGCGTTTTGTCGCTCAGGTCGCTCAGCGTGAGCAGGTGCAGCTCCTTCTCATTGCGAATGTAAGCCAGCGCCTTGCCATCGGGCGACCAGCGCGGGCTCTCGTCCTCACCCGCACCCTTCGTCAGCTGCCGTTCTTTGTCCGTCGTGAAGTCGTATTCATAGAGGTTGGCGTGGCCGTTGCGATAGCTCTCATACACGAGGTCCTTGCTGTCCGGCGACCAGTGCAGATCGGTTTCCACCTCCGGCGTGTTCGAAACGCGGACGGCCTCGCCGCCGTCCTTCGAAGTGGTGGCGAAGACGTCGCCATGGGTGACCAGCGCAACCTTCTTGCCATCCGGCGAGAGAGCCATCTCGGTAAATTTGGAAGCGACCTCATGGCGCATACCGGCGCCGGCAGGCGATCCGCGGAGTTCTACCGGAATCTTCTCCGCTTTACCGGAGGCGAGATCGTATTTCCAGACATTGAAGTCGCGCTCGAAGACGATGTTTTTGCCGTGGTTCCCAATCGTCGGGAAGAGGACGCGTCCGGAGTCGAAATGCGTCAGCTGCTTCTCCGCGCCGTCTCTTACGCTGGCCGACCAGAGATTCTCCGGACCGGTCTTATCCGACATGTAGTAGAGCGTGGCTCCATCTGCCGACCACATCGGCCATCCATGCTTGGCGTCTTCGGGCAGAAGCACGCGGTAGCCGGCGGATTCGTCGATCGGTTTCAGCCAGAGTTCCGTGTCGTCGATGTGGGCATGGCCGTTGCGCCACCACTGGGAGTGGCTGATGCCTTTGGCCATCATGGCCACGGTTTTGCCGTCGGGCGAGGGCGCCGACTCGAATTCGGAGAGGTATCGCTCGTGGCTGACTTCGAGCGGCGTGCCTCCGTCGGCGCTGACGCGGAAGACGTCGGTGGTGCCGGCAATGTCGTCCGAATTCGAAGTGAAGTAGAGCCAGCGGCCATCCGCCGACCAGGCATCGAGATCCTCCGCGGCATCGGCGCAGGTAATCCTCGTGAGCTGTCCGCTGGCGAGAGTGAGGACATAGATGTCGCCGTTGCCAGTGCGAGTGGAGACGAACGCCAGGCGGGTGCCGTCGGGCGACCAGAGCGGGCGGGACTCGGTGGCCGGGTTGCTGACCAGCAGGTGCGCTTCGCCGCCATCGGCCGGAACGCTCCAGATATCGCCGCCGGAGATAAAGGCGATCTCGTGGCCGTCCGGGGAAAGCGACGGCTGGGAAAGCGAGGGCAGGCTGGCTGGAGTGGCGGCGAAGACGGCGGCAGGCAAAAGCAGAGCCAGCACGGCAGAAAAGCGCAACGAATCTCTCACAAGGTCTCCGGGGATTCGCCGGCGCGGGCGGGCTGCGGATGCTCGTTCCGTCCGTGGCGAAGTTGCTAGCCGTTGTAACACAATCAAGGGGCGTGGAGCGGCTTTCGCCGGCCAGGGTGCCTTGTTATACTTGGGCAGTACATTTCCGTGCGGAAGTGGTGAAATTGGCAGACACACCATCTTGACCCCGGACTTCCCACCACCCCCTGACAACCCTCGGAAAAGATGAGACTTGCCCTTGTACTTCAGCGGGTTACAGCCATCTTGCGTGGTGAGCGCCAGCACCTCCCAGTAAGCGCCAGTGGCGAGAGGTAGTGACAAAAATGAATACACCGGATGCGCCGGACGTAGACAGATAATATACGCAATTTGCGTTTATAATTACGCATTATGCGTAGATCGGCAGCACTCGACACACTATTTCCTGCGGCTCGGTCGGGGGTGCTGTCCGCCACCCTGCTCCAACCGGAGCGCTGGTGGTTTCTGACGGAGTTGGCCGACCATCTCGGAGTGACGCCGTCCAGCCTCCAGCGGGAATTGGATTCGCTCGTTCATGCCGGGTTCCTCCTTCGCCGCCGCGATGGTCGGCGCACATATTTCAAGGCAAACTCCAATTCACCAATTTTTTCTGAGTTGCGGGGTCTGATGGAAAAAACTACGGGAATCATTCCCGCTCTGCACGACGTTTTGGAGAACTTCGAACAGCGGATCGATCTGGCGATCCTCTACGGGTCTGTTGCACGCGGCAGCGAAGGCGCCACCAGCGACATCGACCTGATGATTGTCGGAAAGATCCGCCAGATCGACCTGGTGCCCTCACTGCGGAAACTGGAGAGCCGCTTCGGACGGGAGGTAAACGTCACGCTATTTTCACCCGAGGAATTTCGTCGCAAACGGGCGGCCCACGATCACTTCATCTCAACTGTCCTGAAGGGAAAGATCATATTGTTGAAAGGCATCCCGGATGAGCTGGAAAAAGCTGCTGCAGGAACGTAGGGCCCACCACCACAAGACCAGTCTCCAAGAAATAACAGAATTGCGCCGATTGATTGCCCGCGACCTGGCCGACGCATCAATCCCGACGCTTTCCGATGATCGGCGCTTCGCAACCGCCTACAATGCAGCGCTTCAGACGGCAAAAATGGCGATCACCTGCGCCGGATATCGGATCGCCAGCGTCCCGGGACATCACGGCCTGACATTTGAAGGAGCAAAGCTGGCCCTCCGTAAATCCGCCAGCCACTTGACCGACTATTTCGACGCCTGTCGTCGCAAGCGGAACGAGATCGACTATACCGGCGCCACGATTGCGACCGGCACCGAAGCCGAAGAGCTGCTGGTGCATGCGCGAGCCTTTCTCGAAGTTGTGGAGCAATGGATTGAGGTGAACCGGGTGGCACTGCGAAGATGATCGTCCGCACGGCGTCTTGAATTGATATCTGAGTCTGCCGGCCTCCTCTCGCTCTCGCTGATGAGGCCACGCATTAACATCGATTTAAACAGGGAGACAACGCTGTGATGGGGAAGCTAATAACCTTCGAGGGCCTAGACGCATCCGGCAAATCAACGCAGATCACACTTCTGCTCAAAGCCCTAGCGATACGGAACATAAAGCATAATTGTATCCGTTTCCCCCGTACTGCCGTCCGGGGATATGGAGAAGCAATCGCCATGTTCCTCCGTGGCGAGTTTGGCGCAGTCGCAGATGTGAGTCCTTATCTCATTGCCGCGCTGTTTGCTGCCGATCGAGAGGCAGCCAAGGCGGAGATAGCACATATGCTTCAGAGCAGCGATATCGTGATCGCAGACCGCTACGCCTACTCAAACTTTGCTTTTCAGGCAGCAAAAATTGTAAGCCCCCGCGATAAGCGCTACTTTCTTAATTGGATCCGCCACCTGGAGTTCGAGGTCAACTGTATTCCGAGGCCAAATCTCTCCGTATTTTTTGATGCGCCAGTCGACTTTGTAACGCGCAATCTGGCCAGACGGTCATCGGGTGACCAGCGCAGCTATCTCAAGGGACAACCAGACATTCACGAACAAGCCCTCGACTTGCAGAAGAAAGTTGCAGATGAGTACAGAGCGCTTAGCGCATCAGATCCAGATTTCGTAACGATCTCGGTTGGCGATAACCGACGGCCGAAGAAAATACACGACGACATAGTTGAGCTGTTGGAGCGGCGGGGCATGCTCTGATCCCGCACGTCTGTTGTAGAATGCACGGGAGCGCGGTAGTGTCATGAGATCTCAACGCACGGTCGATCGCGGATCAGCCA
>DASRRO010000100.1:0-24842 GCA_035656855.1 Acidobacteriaceae bacterium
CCCTCCAGCTCGAGCCGGATCGATTTCCCGTCCACTTTTCCCAGCCTGCCCTGCCAATGACGATTGCCCGCCACGGCTTCAAACGTCTGCACTTTCGCCACCAGCCCCTGGAACCGAACGAAGTCATTCACCCCCTGGAGCTTCCGATCCAGCCCCGGCGACGAAACCTCCAGCGTGTACTCGCTTCCCGGAATCAGGTCCTCCACGTCCAGCACCGTCCCAAAGTCCCGACTGAACGCCTCGCAATCCTCATGCGTGATTCCGGCCAAGTGATCGAGTCCGGAGTCGGTCGTACCGGAGGCGGCCCCGATGTTCGACTCCACTTCAGGATCGCCATTCGCCTGCGCCGTCGTCAGCTTTCTCCGTTCATCCGCATTCTTTTCAATGAATGCTCGCAGCAGCCGATGCTTCGCCCCGCCGTGAAACTCGATCTCCACCACGTCCAGACCATGGGAAGCCGCGACTCTCTGCCCCACCGCCCGAATTTGATCGACATCAAACATGTCATTCTGAAGCAAAGCGCCGCAGACGCGCTGTCAAGGGCCCTGCTTTCGATCCCGCTTTTCAGGCCAAATAAAAAGTGGGCTTGCGCCCACTGTTTTCCCGGCCCCGCCCAATGGCGCAACCGGACAACCGTGTTCATCTTCAGTGTAACCGCCTTCCCCGCTCCTTTCAAATCCTCCCGATCTCGTGGAATACTGGCGCGAAGTTCTCACCTCCCGAGGGTTAATCCCGATGGCTGCCAACACTCTGAATCCGTACGCCCGCTTTCTGGGCGGCCAGGACCCCCTCACAGTCCTGCCCGCCACGTCCTCGCGTCTCAAATACCTCGCCCGCACGATCGGCCCCGAACGCATTGCCCAGCCCCCCGCGCCAGGCAAATGGTCCCCACGCGACATCCTCTGTCACCTCGCCGACTGCGAGATCGCCTTTGCCTTCCGGCTTCGCCAGACCCTTGCCGAAGACAACCATGTCATCCAGCCTTTTGACCAGGGAAAATGGGCTGCGCCCTACTCCGGCATCGATGCCAATGAAGCCCTGGCCACGTTTTCCCTCCTTCGCCGCTGGAATCTGCTGCTGATCGAACCCGCCCTGCCCAGTCAGTCGAACAAGCCCGTTAACCACCCCGAGCGCGGCCCCATGACCTTCAGCATCATCGTGCAGACCATGGCCGGCCACGACCTTAATCACCTGGGCCAGCTGGAACGGATCGCCGGTTCGGGCGCACCCTGACACCGGCTCCAGGGTTGCGAGGTACGGTATACTTTCTCTAAGTCGCTCCTCGTCCTGCTGCATCGCATGCCCCACGCAGAACTGAGCGCCAGGATTTCCGACAGCATGTCCATCCGCACCCGCCGCACCCTGTTTTCTCTTGTCGTCTTCTTTGCCGCCTGCGCGCTCGGCGGCATGGTCCTCAGCCAGCGGGTCGGCGCTCAGTCCGCGGCTGATGAGTCCACCTTCCGCGACGGCCTCAAGTCCTTTGCCTCCGTCTACGACGTTGTGGCGAAGAACTATGCGGAGCCTCTCACGGGCGATATGCCGGACAAAGCGATCTACGACGGCGCCATCCCCGAGATGCTGCACACTCTGGATCCCCACTCCAACTTCTACGACCCCAAGGCCTATGCCCGCATGCGGGAGGAGCAGCACGGGAAATACTATGGCGTCGGCATGTTCATCGTGCCCCAGAATGGCAAAGTCGTGGTCGTGAACCCCATTGAGGGGTCTCCCGCCTTTCGCGCCGGCATCCATCCCGGCGACGTCATTACCGCCATCGACGGTCAGTCGGCCGCCGGCCTCAATTCCGACGATGTCGCGAACCGCCTGAAAGGGCCGCGCGGCACCAAGGTCAGCGTCACCATGACGCGCCCTGACGTGACCACCCCCATGACCTTTCAACTCGTGCGCGACGAGATCCCCAACGCCAGCATCCAGCTCAGCTACGAGATCCGTCCCGGCATCGGCTACATCAACATCAAGCAGTTTCAGGAAACCACGGGCCGCGAGTTCGACGATGCCGTCGACGCCTTTGGCCCGAATCTGAAAGGGCTGGTTCTTGACCTGCGCGGCAATCCCGGCGGAGTTCTGGTGGAAGCCGTCGCCGTCTGCGATCGCCTCCTCAAGCGCGGGCAGATTATCGTTTCGCAGCGCGGACGTGCCTTTCCGGAGCAGATCTATCGCGCCACGCATGGTAACAGTGGCGACAACTTCCCCATCGTGGTCCTCGTCAACCGAGGCACCGCGTCTGCGGCGGAGATCGTCTCCGGCGCGCTGCAGGACCATGACCGCGCGCTGATTGCCGGTGAAACTACCTTCGGCAAGGGTCTGGTTCAGACCGTCTACACTCTCTCCGATAACACGGGCCTTGCCCTAACGACCTATCACTACTTCACGCCCAGCGGCCGCCTCATTCAGCGCAACTATAACGGGGTTTCACTCTACGACTACTACTACAACCACGGGCAGCCGCAGAGTGACAAAGATCGCGAAGTCAAGCTCACCGATTCCGGACGCACCGTCTATGGCGGCGGCGGCATCACCCCCGATATCAAGATCGAGCCGCCCAGGGCCACGGCCTTCCAGGACCAACTGCTTGACCGGGACGCCTTCCTCGGCTTCACCGAGGAATATACGGCTCACCACCAGGTCACCCGGGATCTTCAGGTGGACGACAGCGTGATCAGCGATTTTAAGCTGTACCTCGCCTCGCAGAATTACCAATACACCCCTGAGGAACTGAACAAGAATCTCGACTGGGTGAAAACCAACATCAAGTCGAAGATCTTCACCACCGAGTTCGGCCAGACTGCGGGACTAAAAGTCGAAGCGGGCTGGGATCCGGAAATCCAGGCGGCCATCAACGACATTCCTCAGGCAGCGCAACTCGAGCAGCATGCGCAGCAGGTTGTGGCGCAGAAGGAAGCAGCTCTGACCAAAGGCCCCGTCACCCAATAACGCGCGATCACGAAGGCATCGAAGGTCGGCAGCGATGCCGGCCTTTTCGTTTTAGCGTCCTGACGACGCGTGCTAGACTGCTCACCACCCATGCCCCTCCATCGCGTTTCGCGCCGCAGTTTTCTCTCCGCCTCGGCCGCGGCCGCCGGGGTTGCCCTGCTCCCGCCATCCAGGTCCTCGGCCGCCGATCTCCCCATGCCGAGCGCTTCCGGACCCCATGAGGAGAAACTCGACAACTATCTCGCCGCTTATCTGCCGTCCATGAACGCGCCCGGGCTCACACTGGGTCTCACCGACTCAAAGGAGACCCGCCGCGTCGCCTGCTACGGCTACGCCAATCTGGATCAGCGCCTTCCCGTTGCGCCGGATCACCTCTTCCAGATCGGCTCCATCACCAAATCTTTTGTCGCACTCGTCATCCTGCAATTGCACGAAGAGGGCAAGCTCGATCTGCATGCACCCGTCCTCGATTACCTGCCGGACCTGCCCATCGTCACCGAATATGGCACCGTTACCATCCACCATCTGCTCACCCACACCTCCGGCCTCCCCGACAACATCGGCATCTTCACCGGCGATCCTGCGGGTCGGCTGGTGCAGGGCTTCGTTCCCGGCCAACACTTCCACTACTGCAATCCCGGTTTCGCGATTCTCGGGTTGCTCTCCTCGAGGCTTGATGGCCGTCCCTGGCGGGTTCTCGCCCAGGACCGCCTCCTCACGCCCCTGGGCATGTCCGGCACGCGGCCGGTCATTACCACCGCCGACCGAGCCCGGGCGGCCATCGGCTACGAGCCCTTTTGGGACGATCAGGTTTACCCGCGCCAGGGACGGCTCGCGCCTGCCGCGAACCTCATCATGGACGACACCGCCGGCTGCATCGCCTCCACGCCCGCCGACATGGCACGCTACGTGCGCATGCTCCTGAATCGCGGACAAGGTCCGAACCGCCGCATCATCTCCCAGGAAAGCTTCACCCTCATGTCCACCCCGTACATCAAGGCTGACGAGTTCAGTCCCACGGCCAGCTACGGTTATGGCATCGCCGTCGACACGCTCGACGGACACAAAATCCTGCGCCACACCGGTGGCATGGTCGCCTTCGCCTCTTCCATCCATGTTGATCTCGATGGGGGCTTCGCCGCGTTCGCCTCCATCAACGCCATGCAGGGTTATCGCCCTATACCGGTTACGGAATACGCCGTGCGTCTGCTGCGCGCCGAGCACGAATCCAAAAGTCTGCCCAACGCGCCATCCCTGGCCGACCCTCGCGACACCAGCAACGCCGCAGATTACGCCGGAACCTTCACCGCTCCCGACGGGCGCACCCTGGTCTTCGCGGCCCGAGAGAAGCGCCTCACGCTGATCGACGGCTCAACTTCAGTGCCCCTGCAACACAACGCCGGCGATGAATTCATCTCCACGCTGCCCGGCGTTTTCGCCGAGTACGCCTTCGCATTCAAAAGAAGAACGGCTGCGTCGAAGGCCGGCGCCTCCGGTCCGCCGCAGCCGGTCATTGAGGTCGCTTACGGACCTGACTGGTACACCGCGCCAGGCTACGACGGCCCCCGCAGCTTCACCGTTCCCGCGCACTACTCCGCCTTTACCGGCCGCTACCAGAGCGAGAGCCCCTGGGCCGGCGATTCGCTGGTCTACGTTTTGAAGGGCCAACTCCTGATCGATGGCGAGCCGCTCACGCCCCTCGGCGACCGCCTCTTCCGCATGGGTGAAGAATCCTGGCTCCCTGAGACAGTCGAATTCCAGCACATTTTCCAGGGAAAGGCTCGGGTGATGCGCATCGCCGGCCTCGACCTCTGGCGCGTCGACGTCGGCTAAAATCCCCCTGTCAGACGTTGCAGTGACGACCCGCGGCTTTGACGCAGCTGAACCCTGTACCCTGAACACTGTACCGCGCACCCTGCTTCTATGGACCTCCGTTTCGCCGTCGAATCCGACCTGCCCGCCATCACCGCGGTCGTCAATCAGGCCTTCAAGGTGGAAGCCTTCTTCATCGTCCGCGACCGCCTCATTCCCGAAGAAACCCAGGAGTACTTCACCACCGGCCGATTCCTGCTCGCCGAAGACAACAGCAAACTTGCAGGCTGCGTGTACGTCGAGCTGCGCGGCGACCACAGCTATCTCGGCCTGCTTTCCGTCGATCCTGGCCATCAGAAAACCGGCCTCGGACGACGCCTCGTCGCTGCCGCAGAAGAGTTCGCCCGCGAGATGGGCGCCCATCACATGGATCTGACGGTGGTGAATCTCCGCACCGAGCTTCCGCCCTATTACGAGAAGCTTGGCTACGCGATCGTCGGCACCGCGCCCATCCGCGAAGCCATGGTCCCGCGCGTCACCCAACCCTGCCACTTCATCCGTATGTCCAAACCGCTGGGCAACGGCTGAATCGCTTCGTCAGGCTTTCACTGTCCGCCGAACGCTGTTCGCTGACCGCTGTTTCAGCAAGGGTCGCGCCAGCAGCAAAACCGCCAGCACCACGGTGATCGTCAGCGGCGTCTTCACACCCGCCTTCACACCCCACCAGTAGTGAATCACTCCCGCGGTCGCTGCCGTATAGGTTAGCCAGTGCAGACGATTCCAGTTCTTCCCGCCCAGCTTCCGAATCGACCACGCAGTCGACGTCAGAGCCAGCGGCAACAGCATCAGCCACGCCGCCAGACCCGCCGTGATGAACCGCCGCTGGCTGATATCGTCCACCATCGCAGCCCAGCTGAATCCGGCATACAGCCATACGTAGGTCATCAAATGCAGGCAGGCATAAAAGAACGCATACAGACCCAGCAACCGGCGAAACCGCACCAGCCAGTTCAGCTTCGGAATCAGCCGCCGCACCGGCGTCACCGCCAGCGTAATCACCAGCAACCGCAGCGTCCCGCGGCCGGTAAAGAAAGTGACGGTGTGCGTTGGATCGGGCCCGAGCGCATTCGGCTGGGTCGTGACGGACAGATACAAATGCCACAGCAGCCACGCCACCGGCCCCAGACATGCCGCGTGCGCCGCCACTTTCAGTGCCACAATCCAGCGCTTATTCATCCCGGGATATTTCCGCTGCTCAACATCCTCACGTTACGCACACTCCGCCCCAGGGCCGGATTCCGTCGTTCCTGTTCCCTAACCCGTAGACCTTAACCCTGCCTCTAATACTGCTTGATCAGATTCATTCCCTGGTACAGGCTTGCCACCTGATCGCCATATCCGTTGAACATCAGCGTAGGCTGCCGCTGCTTCCAGATTGGCGCGCCAATCACCCGCTCCGTCTTCTGGCTCCATCGCGGGTGATCCCGGTTGGGGTTCACGTTCGAGTAGAAACCATACTCATCCGGAGACATATCGTTCCACGTCGTGTGCGGCTGGTCTTTCACGAACTTCACTTTCACAATCGACTTCGCCGACTTGAACCCGTATTTCCACGGCACCACCAAACGCACCGGCGCCCCATCCTGATTCGGCAGCACCTCACCGTACAGCCCGAACGTCAGCAGCGTCAGCGGATGCATGGCCTCATCCATGCGCAACCCTTCGGAGTACGGCCAGCTAATCCCCGAGTTCCAGGGCAGCAGTTCCTGCTTCGAATCCGCCAGCGACAGGAACTGTACATATTTTGCCGACGACAGCGGCTCGCATTGCTTGATGAACTCCGACAGCGAATATCCGGCCCACGGGATCACCATGCTCCACGCCTCCACGCAGCGGAACCGATAGACTCGATCCTCCAGCGGGCGCAGCTTCAGCAGCGCATCGATGTCAAAGGTCTTCTTCTGTTTGACGAGTCCTTCTACCTGAACCGACCAAGGCCGCGTGTGCAGCCGCCCGGCATTCTTCGCCGGATCATCCTTGTTCACGCCGAACTCGTAGAAGTTGTTATAGTGCGTAATGTCTTCGAGCGGCGTCGGCGCCAGCCCCGGCGTCGATAGCGGGCTGCTCACCGTGGTCAGCTTCTCTTCGGCGTGGACTGTCGCGGGTCCCAGGAATCGGTGCGCCCTCTCCCCGGCCACAGCGGCAACTCCGACCGCCGCCGCTGTCATGAAAGTACGCCGGTTCATCCAGACGTCCTTCGGCGTAATCTCCGAAGACGGAATATCGCTTTTTCTCTGGATCCGCATGAGTTTCTCCTGGTTAACTTCCCTCTCCATTCGACGTTATCACTGCCCCGGCCGTCGCAATTACCGCAATTTGCGTCTTACCCTTTAGGAAACAACAGGAGATCACAATGGCCGCTCAGCCCCACTCTCTCCCCTCCACGCTCTCTCCTTTGGACCGCGACCGCATGCACCGCGCGGCCGAATTGCTCCTCCGCGCTCGTCGCGAACGCAAGCCCATTCACCATCTCCCGGAACAGCTGCGCCCGGCTGATCTCACCGAAGCCTACGCGCTCCAGGACATTGTAGCCATAGCCTGCGCACCCATTGCCGGCTGGAAAGTCGGCGCGCCTTCGCCCCAGGACACACCTCTGTTTTCCCCCATGCCCGCGTGGGGCGGCTATGCTCACTCCGGCCAGCGCATCAGCCGCAACTACCATCGTTACGGCGGCATAGAAGCGGAAATTGCTTTTCGCCTGAGCCAGGATTTGCCGGCCCGCGCTCAACCCTACACGCTTGGAGAGGTCATCGCCGCCATTGGCAGCGCGCATCCGGCCATCGAAATCCTCGAGTCCGCCTTCGCCGATCCCGACCAGACCGACCGCCTGTCGGTTGTCGGCGATCTCCAGATGAATGGCGGCTTCGCCTTCGGCCCTCCCCTTCCCGAATGGCAGTCCATCGACCTCGCCCAGGAATCCGTGACCGTTCTTGTCGATAACGAAGTCCGCTTTCAGGGCATTGCCTCCAATACTGCCGGAACCGATCTTCTCCGCCTGGTCGTCTGGCTTGCCAATGACGGCTCCGGCCGCACCGCCGGCCTCCGCGCCGGCGACTGGATTACCACTGGCAGCTGGTCCGGCAAGACCTTCGCCCTTCCTGGACAGACCGCACGCGCCTCCTTTGTCCATTTTGGCGAATGCGTGGTCGGCTTCGATTAGCGACACCGTGTCCCAATCCATCTACCGGCAGTACGCTCCCAGGCTGCATTTTGGATTTTCGCCCGTCTCCGGGCCCGTTCTCTCCGCCTTTCGCAGTCTCCCGCCCCGCCTTATACTGTAAAGAGTTCCTGCGTTCAGGAAAATCGCCTCTCCGCATGCCGCCGCCCCAATGCCCGGCACAGGAGCATGGCCACAGAAAAGGCTGTCACCCATCGCATGATTCGCTTCCTGCAAAAAGACACAAAATTTACCAAGTGGCTGTTCGGCATTATCATCGCCGCCACCTGCGTGCTCATGGTCATCTTCCTGGTTCCCGGCATCTTCCAGGACTCGAGCAGCACCAGCACTACCTATGCCAGCATCCGGCACGGCGGCTTCTTCGGTCGCTTCCTGCCTGCCGAAGAGGAGATCCAGGTCAGCGATGTCCAGCAGGCGGCGCGCAGCATGATGCGCGGGCGTCAGATTCCTGACATGTATATGCCCATCGTCATGCAGCAGGCCGGCCAGCAGATCATCATGCAGCGCATCCTGCTCCAGGAAGCCCACCGCATGGGCATCAACGCCACCGACGACGATGTCCGCCGCTTCCTCCACACCGGTATGTGGGGTCAGTACCTCTTTCCCGACGGCAAATACATCGGCGATGCCCAGTACACCGACTTCGTCACCCAAAACCTCAACATGACGGTCCAGAAGTTCGAGAGCGAGATCAAGGATCAGATCGCCTCCGACCGCCTCCGCGACCTCGTCACTGGCGGCATTACCGTCTCCGACGCCGAGGTTCGCAACAATTATCGGAACCAGGCCACAAAGATCAAGTTCGACTATGCGGTCCTGAGCGCCGACGATCTGCGCAAGACAATCAATCCCACCGACACCGAGCTCCAGGCCTACTTCAGGCAGAACGCCGCCCGCTATAAGGACGCTCTGCCCGAAACACGCAAGATCGAGTACATTACCTTTTCTGACAAGGATCTCCCCGGCGGCAAGCCGCAGATCACTCCGGCCGAGATCCAGCAGTATTACCAGCACAATCAGCAGCAGTACAAAGTGGATGCGCAGGTGAAGGTCCGCCACATCCTCATCTCCGTCGATCCCAATGCCGGTCCCGATGCTGACGCAAAGGCCAAAGCCAAAGCCCAGAACGTCCTCGACCAGCTCCGCAAAGATGACGGTAAGAACTTCGCCGAGCTGGCAAAGCAGAATTCCGATGACCCCGGCAGCAAGGACCAGGGCGGTGAGCTGGGCTGGCTCAAGCGTGGCGCTACCGTGCCTCAGTTCGATGCCGTCGCCTTCGCGCAGAAACCTGGTCAGATTTCCGGCCTCGTCCGCACCCAGTTCGGCTATCACATCATCCAGACCGAGGATAAGCAGGACGCTCATCTCAAAACCCTCGATGAAGTGAAGAGCTCCATCGTCGACGTGCTCACGAAGCAGAAAGACGCGCAGACAGAGCAGGCCTTTGCCCAGCAGCTCGCCACCCAGGCGCAGCAGACCAGCCTCGCCCAGGCCGCCGCCGCCCGTCACCTCAAGCTGGTCACCAGCGATTACGTCGCCCAGGGCGCCACGCTGCCGAACCTGGGTGACAGCTCCAAACTCATCGCCGCTGCCTTCGGCGCTAAAGCCAGCAGCGCGCCGGAGCCCATCGCTACGGGGGATACCAGCTATGCTGTCTTTCAGGTGGCCGATATCAAGGCCGCGCATACACCGACATTCGACGAGTACAAATCGCATGTCCTCGATGACTTCCGCGATCAGCAGGTGACGGCATTGCTCGCACGCAAGACGAACGAGCTGGCCGACCGCGCCCACGCCGAGCATGATCTGGCGAAAGCCGCAAAGGAAGTCGGTGCCACCATCAAGACCAGCGACCTCGTCGGCCGCGATCAGCAGGTTCCGGACGTCGGACAGCTCAGCAGCGCCGCACCCAGCCTTTTCGATCTCAGCGTCGGAGCCATCAGCAACGCCATCAACAACGGCACCACCGGCGTCGTCGCAAAGATCGATGATAAGCAGGAGCCCTCGACCGAGGACATCGCGAAGAATCTCGACTCCAACCGCGATACGCTCCTCACCCAGCGCCGCGACCAGGCCTTCGAGGTCTTTGTCACCAACCTCGTTTCTACCTATGAAAAGGCCGACCGCGTTCTCCTCAACCGCAAGATGCAGGAGCAGGCTCCTCTCAGCGGCATGTGATCCTGCTCAGGGCAACGAAGCCCGCTTGCATCGAATCTTCTTCGATGGAGCGGGCTTTTTCTCTTGTTCCGCTCCATACTGGACTCATCCATGCCTTTTGAACGCTCCTCGGGCCTCCTGCTGCACATCGCCTCTCTGCCTTCGGCTGGCGGCATCGGCGATCTCGGTCCCGCTGCCTACGCCTTCGCTGACTTTCTCGCCGCCGCCAAACAGCGCGTCTGGCAGGTGCTGCCGCTCAACCCTACCGGCTATGGCGATTCGCCCTACGCTTCGCTCTCCGCCTTCGCCGGCAATCCCCTTCTGCTGTCGCTGGAACTCCTCGCCGAGCGGGGATGGATCGGCCCCGATCGTCTCGCCGCTCTTCCCGCCGCCTCCGGTCTCATCGACTTCGAAACCCTCACCGCGCAAAAACTTCCACTTGTCGAAGAGGCTGCCCGCAACTTCATTCGCCGTCACACTGACGCGGAATGGTCCCGGTTTGAAGCCTATTGCCGCGAGAACGCTACCTGGCTTGGCGATTGGGCTCTTTATTCCGTCTTCCGGCGCAAGTTCAACTATGCCTCCTGGAACCAGTGGCCCGACGAAGTGAAACACCGTGATCCCGCCGCTCTCGACCGCCTCCGCCGCGAGCATGCCGAAGAACTCGCCACGGCCCAGGCCATCCAGTTTGCCTTCGACGAACAGTGGCGCGCCCTACGTGACTACTGCGCCATGCGCGACATCCACTTCCTCGGCGATATTGCCATCTTCGTCAGTTACGACTCCGCCGACGTCTGGACCCACCCTGAGCTCTTCGAACTCGACCAGAATCTCGCCCCCACTCGCGTCGCTGGCGTTCCCCCTGACTACTTCTCCGCTACCGGCCAGCGCTGGGGCAATCCTCTCTATCGCTGGAACGCCATGCAGCACGATGGCTTCCCCTGGTGGATCGATCGCATTCGTCGCGCCCATTTCCTCTATGACCTGATCCGCCTCGATCATTTCCGCGGCTTTGAAGCTTTCTGGGCCATCCCCGCACAGGATGAGACCGCCGTGAATGGCCAGTGGATCAAAGCTCCCGGTGCCGCGCTCTTCCAGCGCCTCCGCGATGAGCTGGGCGAGCTTCCCTTCATCGCTGAAGACCTTGGCATGATCACCAAAGAAGTGGACGCCCTTCGCGATCAGTTCCGTTTTCCCGGCATGAAAGTTGTGCAGTTTGGATTCTCCACCCGCGGCGCGCACATCCACCTGCCCCACCAATTTGTGCCCAACACGGTGGCCTATACCGGCACCCATGACAACGACACCACCCGCGGCTGGTGGGAGAACGGCGCCTCATCCGGCGAGAAGGCCGCCGTCCGCAACTACATTCAGCTGGAACCCCGGCCTGGCGGCGAAACCCCGGTTTGGCCCCTCATCCGCGCCGTCGCGACATCCGTCGCCGATATCGCTCTGTTTCCTGTTCAGGACATCCTTGAGCTCGGCAGCGAGGCCCGGATGAATGTGCCTTCCCGCCCCACTGGCAACTGGAGCTGGCGCTGCCCCCAGCACGCCCTCACCCCCGACTTGGCTGAAAAGCTGGCCGCCCTCACCGAGGTCACCGATCGCGACAAGCACGACCGCGAAGTGCACTGACGGTGGAATCCCGGACAAAGACGCCGCCCCCGAAAAGCCGACCATCCAGCATCTCTGACCGCTGTCCGCTTCACCCTGTCTTCACCGCCGCGCCAGCAGCGCCACAGGAAAATCGGCGAACACCGCACGCAGCGGCAGCCGTCCGGCTTCATCCACGCGCGCAGACGCTCCGGTAAAGACATTCTCCAGCTCCACGCTCGCCATCTCCGGCACCATCAGCTCACCCTGCCCCCACGCTTCATCCAGCGGCAAGCGCGCCTTGCCGCCCATCAGCGTGTAAGCAAACCGCGGAACCGCGGCCAGCACCTGTTGTCCCCGCGTGAATGCAATCACGTGCTCCGCCTGTGCCTCGGTCGCCTCCACTGGCACATACTCGCCGCGCTGGAACACCTCCGGCATACGATTACGCAGCGCCAGCGCCCGATGCACGGTCCACAACTTCACCCGGCCGTCCCGGATTCGATCCAGCACCGCGTGGCAAACCGCCCCCGCACCTCGATTCTTCTCCAGCGCCTGCAGCTCTTTCAGCGCCGCCCGCCTCGCCGCGTAATCCACCGGCCGCCGGTTATCAGGATCCACCAGGCTCAAGTCCCATATCTCGCTGCCCTGATAGAAATCCGGCACTCCCGGAGCGGCAATCTTCAGCACCGCCTGGGCCAGTGAATTAACCGCGCCAAACATCTTCAGCACCGGCAAAATCTCCTCCAGCGTCTCAGCAAAACGCGGCTCGCGCCCCCGTCCATCCGGCATCAGAATGGCGCGCACAAAGCTGTGTACCGCGTCCACATACCCCGGGCTAGGATTGGTCCAGCTCAGATTCACTTTGGCCTCGCTCAGCGCCTTGGTCATGTACTGCTGGATGCGCTCCACAAATTCCTGCCGATCCTCCGGGCCCGCCATCGTCCACGGCCATGCACCCGCCAGCGTCTGATACAGGAAATACTCCTCATTGGGGTCCGGCGCCGTGCGTCCGTCCTCCAGCGTCCGCTTATGCCGCGCGTTCAACTTCATCCAGCGCCGCACATACGAGGGCCATAGATACGTCATCTCCGAGAGCACATTCAGCCGGTTCCGTACATCCTCGCTTCGCTTCGTATCGTGCGTGGAGGTCGCCAGCATCCCATCCGGTGACTCCCGCAGCCGTCCCCGATTGGCCTCGTGAAAGACCTCCGGCGCAATCCCGAACGCCTCCACCGAACTCCCCACATCGTTCGAAGAAATGAACCGGTTGTAGACGTAGAAGGTCGTGTCCTCAACTCCCTTGGCCATCACCGGCCCCGTCAGCTGCTGGAATTTCAGCGCAAAATACAGCTCCCGCTCATCGATTGCCTGGCCGGTCTTCTCATGCAGCAGCAGCGTATTTTCGAGAAAATCGAAGACCGACGCGTCCGTCTCCCGGTTCCGTCTCTTGGCCCGCGCTATCGCCTGCCGGATGAACGCTCGATCGCGTTCACTGTACTGCCCGCGATCGTCGATATACGTCCGATAAACCGGGAAACAGGCAATCGTCTCCCGAATCGCGGTCTCCAGCAGATCCTCGGGAAAATCACGCGCTTTTCGATTCGACGAGGCCAGCCGGCTCAGCAGGTTCGCCAGCACATACACCTCGCTCGACAGCGCATTCCGCATCACGTTCAGTTTCGACTGGTAAATGATGGTCTGCGGATCCGCTCCGTCCCCAATAAGTCGTTCATAGAATTCCGTAAACCTCTGCTTGTTTTCGCTTCGGATGAAAATTTGGTTTCCCAGATGGACAAAGTCATAGCCGGACGTCCCGCTCACCGGCCACTCGGGAGGCAGCGATTCCTTTGTCTCCAGGATCTTCTCCACCACCACGTAGAGCGGCGCCTGAGCCATGTTCCATCCTGGTCCGCGCATCGCCTCTCTCACCTCCAGCTCGATGCCCGTCGGTCCCGTATCGCCCTGTGGCGTCGCTCCCATGCACCGGCTGGCCACATAGAGTCGCTGCAACCGGATCAGATACTGCCGCGGATTCAGCAGCCCGTCGCAATGATCGATGCGCAGGCCCGTCACTTCCCCGTCCGCCAGCAGCCGCCGCACCAGGCGATGCGTCTCCGCAAACACCTCCGGATTCTCCATCCGCAATCCGACCAGATCGTTAATGTCAAAGAAGCGCCGGTAATTGATCTCCTCGCTCGAAACACGCCAGAACGCCAGCCGCCATGGCTGCTGCTCCAACAGATCGTGCAGCTGGTCGAAGCTCCGCGGATCTCCCGCCACGCCGTTGATCCGCTCCAGAGCCCTGCGCAGAGGCTCCTGCATGGCCTCGCTCAACAGCGCCGCTCGCAAACGCGGCCGCAGCTCTTTCAGCTGCCGCTGCCGCTGGGTCACCAGCGCCGCCTCTGTGGTTTCGTGTGGCGGAATATGCGCAGTCTCCCGCAAAATGTCGCGGAAGCTCTGCGGCACTCCCATCTCATCCAGTTCTGCGCCCGGAAAAATCACCGACAGAGACCGCGGTGCCAGCGGCATCAGGTGGTCGTAGTACTGCGCGCGCAGCTGCCCATCCACGGCCGCCACCTGAATCTTCTTCGCTTCCAGTTCGTCGCCGTACTGCGATCCCAGAATCGGCAGCAGAAGCTTGTTTCGCATGTCCGGATTCAGCGGTTCCCATTCGATATCGAAGTAATTCGCAAATCGCGAGGCTCGCCCGTTTTCCAGCACATCCTGCCACCACAGGGAATCGTTTCCCACTCCCATGTGATTGGGAACGATATCCAGCAGAAGCCCCATGCCCAACTCCCGCAGCCGAACTGCCAACCGCGCAAAACCCTCTTCCCCTCCCAGTTCCGGATTCAGGCGGTCGTGGCGCGTTACATCGTACCCATGCATACTGCCTGGCCTTGCCTCGAAAATCGGCGAAGCATAAAGATCGCCGATCCCCAGGCTCTTCAGATAGGGCAGCACCGTCTCCGCGTTGGTAAACGTGAAGCCCGCATGCAGCTGGACGCGATACGTCGACAGCGGCGGTCGCGCATCTTTGCGCGGCGCATGCCGCAGGCACTCCCGCATCTCCTCCAGCGTCCGAGGTTCCTTCTTTGTTTTCATAGGTACGCGCCTTTGGATGCACTCACGCCGCAACCGAGTTTGCGCTGCAATCCCGGTCCGTGGAAACAAAATCCTCGCCGCAGCGAGGATTCTCTTTTCGCTTGTGCCGAACGCTACACGAAATGATCGCCGTCGTTGCCCGCATGCGAGTTGCGGTCCCTGCTGCGCAGAACGTCCAACCCGGCGCGCAGTCCGCTCAGCACTGCGCCCACCTGCCGCATCGGCGTTACCACGGCTCGCTGCACCGTCGACGTTGCATACGCAATGCTGTCCAGCGTGCCGGTCACCATTTCATTCACCCGGTCCACCTGAACCTCGGCTTTCTTCATCAGTTCGTCCACCGCGCCGCTCACATGCGTTGACTCGTGCCTGAGTGTGTGGCTCACGTCCAGCACGTTCTGGGCAGCGACCTTCAGCTTAGGCGAAACCTCTTCCAGCAGATGCCTGGCCGTCGCCAGCGCCGGCAGCGCATTCTCCTTCATCTCCTTCGTTACTTCATCCAGCCGCGCCATCGCGGCCTTGATCGCAAACAGCATGCCCAGCAGCACAGCCGCCTGCATCACCACGCCGAATGCCGTCGCCGCGGTAAACAAAAAGTACGCCCATGGTGGAATGCCGTTATTCATAACCTGACCCCTCGCCCGGCCGGCTCCTCAGGCTGCGGCGCGCGGGCCCCCCTTCTCCCGCGCTGCCTCGAACGCCGGAATTCCTCTAACCTTCAGACTGGTTCGTGTTGCTCTGATAGGCCTGGCGCCCGGCATCCACCGCCGCCGAAACTCTTCCACCCTGATCGTTCACAAACTGACGTCCCTGGTTGACAAACTCGTCCCACTGCGCCCGACCCCGTTCCACATACTCCTTACCGCGATCGACGTAGTCGTTCACCTGCGCTTTGCTCCGATCCACCAGATCGCTCACCTGATCGGCCGCCTCGCGACTGCGCTGTTTCAGGAACTCGGTACCCTCGCGCGCGCTGCTCATCAGCTCCTCGCGCGTCTCCCGTCCCGCCTTGGGCGCATAGAGAACCCCGATTAAAGCGCCGAGTCCCAGACCGGCCAGGAACCAGCTGAATCCGCTCGACTGTTTTTCTTCTGACATAACTTGATCTCCTTCGAGATGAACTGCATCCCCGGACAGTGTATGGTACCGGGAACCCTGAACGTGCGCAAATAAAGCGGCTTTCTTCCTCAGTCCCCGGATTCCTGGGCGCCAGCCACGCTGTATCCCTGCTGACGCGTCGTTTTCCTTGTGACTACATCCATTCAGATGCCGTCGCAAAACGGTAAGCTGCCAGATCGCCTGGCGCGTCTAATCGATACATCGATTCGCGTCACTCGTTTCCTGGATTTACTCTCTTTTCGGATTGCATACGGAAAGGAATCTCCATGAGCACTGCAACACGCCTTATGGGATGGCTCACTCTGGTTCTGTTGGCCGGCCTCGGGTGCCAGCGTCAGCCTTCGGCCGCTCCCTCTTCCCCCGCGTCCTCGACCTCGACTTCCTCTGTTGTTCCTTCGGACCAGCGACTCACGTCTGCCGTACAGGCAAAGCTGCAGAACGAAGGCGCTCTCGCCCCTCAGAATATCAAGGTCGCCGCCAGCAACGGCGTCGTCACTCTCAGCGGCTCCGCCAGTGATCCCGCCTCGCGCGCGCTCGCCGGCAACGACGCTGGTCAGGTTCCCGGCGTCCGCACCGTCGTCAACAATCTTGAAGTGCGTCCGCGCCAGGTTGCCTCAGCAAAATCACCCAGCCATGCGCGTGAGCCTCGTCATTCCGATCGCTCCCGGCGGGAGCGGGCACAGCGCCACAATAGCCCGCCGTATCAGCCGCAGCCGGCCCCGCTTATATCAGCCGAGGCGCAAAACCCGCCCCAGCCTCCACCCTCACAACCCTCCACGCCGCCTCCGCCGCCCCAGCCGATCGCTCGCACATTCACTTTCCCCGCGGGCACCGTCATTCCCGTCCGCGTCGACGATAACCTCTCCAGCGCAACCGCTCAGGTCAATCAGTCCTTCCACGCCAGCCTCGCCGCCGACCTCGTCCGCGACGGCTCGGTCGTGATCCCCCAGGGCGCTCCCATCCTCGGTCGCATCGCCGACGCGCAGGATGCCGCGCACTTTTCCGGCAGCGCTCTTCTTTCCCTCGAACTCACTCGCATCGATCTCCGCGATCGCCACTTTCCTGTCGTGACCGATGCATGGGCCCAGCGCGGCGCCGGCCGCGGCTCCAACACCGCTAAAAAGGCCGCTGGGGGAGCCATTCTCGGTACTGTGATCGGCGCCCTCGCCGGCGGCGGAAAAGGTGCGGCCATCGGCGCAGCCGCGGGGGCCGGCGCCGGTACCGGCATCAACGCCGCCTCCCGCGGCCAGCAGGTGCAGGTCGCCTCCGAAACATTGATCAATTTCACCCTGCAGTCGCCGCTCACGGTCACCATCACGATCCCGCCCCCCGGCTCTCCCCCGCAAAACCAGCAGCCCCAGCCCTCCCTGGAGCAGCGTCCGCAGCCGCAGTAAGAGCTCTCCTACAAATAAGAGGGCTGGCCCGAACCCGGACCAGCCCTCTTTCCTGCACCCCGCACCCTGTACCCGGTCCCTGCCTTCTTACCCCCCCAGATCCACCAGCCTCACCGCCGGGATCGTCTGCCCCAGGAACCGCGTTCCCAGCTCCCTGAATTTCGTCACCGAGTCGGTCGCAAAAAACTCCACCTGCGGATCCCCCGTATTCCGTATGTCACCCTCCAGCCGAGCCGCCACCTGCTGCGCCGTCACTTCCGCGGAGTCGATCACCCGCACCCCAGGTGGCACCGCCCCCTCGATGGTCGCTCGCAGCAGCGGATAATGCGTACACGCCAGCACCAGCGTGTCGGCGCGCATCCCCGCATCCTCTGCCTGCTCCATGAGCTCTCCCATATAAATCCGCACTACCTCCTCCGTCACCGGATGCTGCGTCCACCCCTCTTCCACCAGAGGTACCAATAGCGGGCACGCCTTCTCAATCGCCCGCATCTGGCGCTCCGCGCACGCCACCGCATAAGCATGGCTTTCCACCGTGGCGGCGGTCGCAATCACCAGCACGTCGCGTGTAACAGAGTTCGCTTCCGCCGCGTTGGCTCCCGTCTCCACCACGCCCAGCACCGGCACTGAGACCGCCTCACGAATCGCATCCAGCGCCAGAGCGCTCGCCGTATTGCAGGCAATCACCAGAAACTCCGCCTCTTCCTCTTCCACCAGAAAGCGCGCGCTCGACGTTGCATAGCGCGCTACCGTCGCCCGCGACTTGGCTCCATACGGCAGCCGCGCCGTATCGCCCAGATACGCATAGGTCGCGCCCGGAATGTGCCGCAGCAGCGCCCGCAGCACCGTCAGCCCGCCAAACCCCGAGTCGAAGACTCCGATCTTCATCGCCCCGCACCCGCGGGCTCCGCTGGACTCGGCCGCTGTTCTGCCTCCGCCGCCAGGTACGTCCGCGTCAAATCCGCGTGCCCCGCCAGCGTCTCCCGCGGCTGGCCATCCACCAGGAAATGCACCTCTGTCACATCCGGAAGATTGGCGTGCAGCGTCGCCATCATCGAAAGCACCGTCAGCGTCTCCGGTTCGATCCCCGAAGGCTGCGCCGCCGCCAGCGCCCCGTTTAAATCCACCACCGCCATCTGCCCGCTCGGGCTGCCCGTGCTTTTCCCCTGCGGCACCGCGACAAAGTACACATCATCCACGCCCTTCTCTACCTGGATCGGGTGCGTCGAGCCCGGCGCCCGATACGCCTCGATCAGCGTCTCCAGCAGCACCCGCGCCTCCGCATTTTCATCCGCTGGCAGCGGAATCGTCCGCTCAATCGTGGTCATCGAGTCGTCCAGGTCGTTAGGGACAAACAGTGTCACCGACTTCGGCGGGCTTCCTACCGCTTCCACAATCGACTGCGGCGCGCTCGTGCCCTGTGCCTGCAGCCGGTCCTGCGCGCGGTTCCGCAACCGGATCAGAAACGCCGCCATCACCACGCAGACCAACAGCAGCATCCCGAACAGATACTTGTGCGCTCGCGAGATCATTGATTGCGCCCATCGCCGCGCCACTGCTCCAAAGCCGCCGCCAGCGCATCCACCACCTGCCTCTGATAACTCACATCCGTCAGCGGCCGCGCCGTCGTTACATGACCGGCCACCAGTGGCGCGATCTCCACGGCCACTGCCGGACACGCCAGGTTATCCATCGGCTGCACCGACGCCCGCCCCAGCGTCACCGGAACCGCCGCATGCGCCAGCGCCGAGTCGATCTCCGACTCCAGCTTCAGGCTCGGGGTCACAAACGCCGCCTGCGCTGTCGCCCACGGCAGAAACGCCGTCCGTGGCCCCGGGCTCAGCGACGACGTGTAAAGATGCACCCCGCTTCCCGTCGCTGTAGCGTGCACCACCACGCACGCCGCCGCCTGCGCATGATTAGCCGCCTGCGCCCGTTCCACCGGCGTCATATTCGTGTCCGCCTGCCGCGTCATCACTACCTCTACCCCGCGTGCCTTTAATACCGACCGCAGACGGCCTGCCAGCTCCAGCGTGATGTCCTTTTCCAGAACCCCGGAGCCGATCTTCGCCCCGGTATCGTCCCCCCCGTGCGCCGCATCCACCACCACCACAAATTGTGGCGGACCGACCGGCGCCGCGGGAGCCGGTGCGGCGATGGGCGGCAATCCCGGTGCCCGCGGCAAAGGACCGCTCGCGGGTGCCTTCGGACTCGGTGCCGTTTGCGCCAGCCCCAATCCAGCCATCAGTACCAACAAAACCGGCACTTCAGTCCAGCGCATAAATTGCCAGACCGCTCAGGAGCTTGGGGTAGAAATCCGTCGACTTCTGCGGCATCACTTCCCCGGCAAACGCTACTTCGCGCAGTTGCTCCAGGGTTACGGGATTCATCAGGAACGCCGCGTTCGCCTCCCCGCGCGTCGCGGCATCCGCCGCCTCGGACGCCTCCCGCAGATACCGCAGATGCGTCTGGTCCCGGATCGCCTCGGCCGAAATGCCCAGCAGCTTCTCCAGCACCAGGCCATGCAGCTGCACAACATCCAGCTTTCTCTGCCTCGCCGGCACATGCCGAAGCGCCTCCGCCACCGCCTCCGGCTTAGCCGTCAGCAGATACCAGCCCTGGCCGATGACCGCCACAAACGCTGTCCTCTCACCCTGCACCGCGCTCAGCCGCGCCGTCGCCGCGGCAGCATCGCGTTCCGCCAGCTCCTCGATCTCAAAATACGGCCGCGCCTTTTCAAGCAGCGATCCCGCCGAAAACGCCGCCAGCCCAAACACCACCCGGTGCGTCGGCAGGATCACCAGCCCCTCGGAATCCATATTGATAAAGGTCATCATCGCCGCCGCTTCCGGATACGGCGTTTGCGGCAGTCCCGCGCCCATCCGCTCGCAGCTCTCGGGAACCCCTCCCGGCGACCGTTCCTTCCGATACGCCAGCGCTGTCTCGTAGCGGTGGTGCCCGTCCGCGATGATCAGCTTCTTGTCATCCATCGCGGTCGCCACCATGCTGATCTTCGCCGGATCGCTGATCTTCCACACCCGATGCAGCACCCCATACTCGTCCGTTACCTCGATCTCCGGCAGCGTCTCCCCAGCCGCCCCGCTACCGAACAGAACCTCTTCAGCACTGCGCACCGGGTCTGAATACAGCATAAAGATCTGCCCGAAATGCGCTCGCGTCGCCCGCAACAGGTTCAGCCGGTCCGACTTCGGCTTCGAAAGCGTCTGCTCGTGACGGAACACCACGCCCTGGCTGTAGTCATACAGTTCTCCCAGAGCGATAAAGCCGCGCCGCTCCAGCACCACGCCCGGCTGACCCTGAACCGGGAATCGTTGTGAGTACGCGAAAACACACGGCTGTTGTTCCTGCGCCAGAATTCCCGCCTCCCGCCACGAAGCAAAATCTCGCGCCGCGGTCGCGTAGGCGTCCCCCTCCTTATCGAACAGCTCCGGCATCCGCAGAATGATCCGGCACAGGTTGTAGGGACTTCGCTGGTAATACGCCTGCTGCATCGCCGGCGTGATCTTGTCGTAGGGCTGCGTGACGACGTCCTGTGCCGATACCCGCGCAAGGTTGTAACGAAGGGCGCGAAAGGGAAAGATGCGTGCCATATCTGTCGGTTCCCACCGATTCTATCGCAGCGCCCTCCTCTGCCTGTGGCGCAGAATGGCTTGTTCTCCCGCCATTTTCACGCCGCTCGCATATCTCTTTTCTCCTGCTTCCGGCATCTGGATACAGCAGTGGCATTGAACGGGCGTCTTCGTATCCACTGCAGGTTGTCTCTCTTCCCAGGGTTCGAGTGGCTATTGCAGAAGTCTCTCAATCGTGCCAGTATTCTTGACACGTGAGGTATGGTCATGGCGTCCATCTTTGGGCGCGAACCTGGTGCCAGCATCACCCCGGGACCCCGTCGGCTTGCTCTTGGAACCGGCCTTCCGCTGCTCTTCCTGCTGCTCGCTCCATTCCTCGCTTCTCCGGCTTCCGGCCAGGAGGATCCTCTTAATCAGGTCCATGTCAGCTCCCAGCCGGTTGCTGCCAAAACCGATCCGTCCATTCCCCTCACTCCTGGCGCCACCCTGCGCACCGGCATTCAGTTCCGCGTCGACACCAACATCGTTCTTGTTCCTCTTACCGTCACCGATCCGATGGACCGCCTCGTAACCGGCCTTGAGAAGCAGAACTTCGCCATTTACGAGGAAGGCCACTCCCAGGCCATCCGCAGCTTCGCCTGCGACGACGCCCCGGTTTCCATCGGCGTCATCCTCGACCTCAGTGGCAGCATGAGCAATAAGGTGGTGCGCGCCCGGGGCGCTGTCATTCAGTTCATGAAGACCTCCAATCCCCAGGACGAGTTCTTCGTCATCGGCTTCAACGACCGCCCTTATCTCATCACCGATTTCACCTCATCGCCCGACGACGTCGAAGCACGCCTCGCCACTGTTCAGCCTGGCCACCGCACCGCCCTGCTCGACGCCATCTATATGGGCCTTGAGAAGATGAAAGAGGCCAAATACCGCCGCAAGGCTCTCCTCGTGGTCTCCGATGGCGGCGACAACAACAGCCGCTACACCGAAAACGAAGTCCGCTCTGCCGTCAAAGAAGCCGACGTCCAGATTTACTCCATCGGCATCTTCGATCCCGAAGCCGCGACCATCGAGGAACGCAACGGACCCCTTCTGCTGAATGACGTCAGCAACGCTACCGGCGGCCGTCTCTTTCGCGTCGACGACCTCTCAGAAATGGGCGACATCGCCACCCGCATCAGCGCCGAACTCCGCAACGAATACGTCCTTGGCTACAAAACCGACGACCCGCGGATGGACGGCAAATGGCGCAAAGTCAAAGTCAAGCTCCTCCCGCCTCCGGGCCTCCCGCAACTCACTGTCCACGCCCGGACGGGCTATTACGCTCCCCTCCAGTAGCCACGACCTCGACCCTCTATCTTTTTTCCCGGCTTCTTCGTCTTATCACTGGAAGCCGTTGCGCCCAAATGCGCATCGAAGTCCGCAACGGAGCACGATTTGAGCCTGACATCCGGCCGCCCCTGCAAAGCCAAAAGGCGTACAGTGAAAAAAGAGCTGGCGCCGCTTTCGGGGTCGCCCCGCTCACGGTGCACGCATATCCCGGAAACCATGCGCTCTTATCCCTATCGACGACTGTATCTTCTCTGTTTTCTTCTCTTTGCCGGATCACTTGCCGTCTCGGCGCAAACCGCCCCATCCGCTGCGCCAGCCCAGCATCCGGCCGCTCAGCCGGCTGCCCAGCAGACCATTCAGCCGTCACCCCTGCAGCCGGAAAGCCAGCCCTCCCTCGACGTCGATCACGACCCCATCATTTCTCCTGACCCCGCAGATAATGCAATGGTCAGCCCTGGCCACACCAACACCAACGAGGAAATCAAGCGCAATAAAGGCGTCTACACCCTCACCCGCGACGTCGACGAAGTCCTTCTGCCCTGCACCGTCATCGACCAGGACGGCCATCTCGTCCAGGATCTGACCCAGGCCGACTTCCACGTCTGGGAGGACAATACCCCCCAGTCCATCGTCTCCTTTACCCATGCCGACGTCCCCGTCTCCATCGGCCTCCTCGTCGATAACTCCGGGTCCATGCGCGACAAGCGCGCTGCGGTCAATACCGCCGCCCTCGATCTGATCCGGGCCTCCAACCCCCAGGATGAAGCCTTCGTTGTTAACTTCTCCGACGAGGCCTTCCTCGACCAGGACTTCACCTCCAGCATCGCCAAGCTCCGCGAGGGCCTAGGCCACATCGAATCCCGAGGCGGCACCGCCCTCTATGACGCCGTCGCCGCCTCCGCCGACCAACTCGCCCACGGCGCTCGCCGCTCCAAGCAGGTCCTCGTGATCGTCACCGACGGCGAAGACAACGCCTCCACCCTCAATCTCGAGCAGACCATCCGCCGAGTCCAGGACCTCGGTGGCCCGGTCATCTACACCATCGGCCTCCTCTTCGGCGAAGACAGCCGCGGCGCGGAATCCCATCGCGCCCGGCGCGCCCTGCAGCTCCTCTCTGACGAGACCGGCGGTCTCGCTTTCTTCCCTCGCTCCCTCTCTGACGTCGACAGCATCGCCGCGGAAGTAGCCCAGGATATTCGCAACCAGTACACAATCGGCTATCACTCCACCAGGGCCGCCAGCCTCGGCGGTTACCGCACCGTCCACGTGGAAGCGCACGCTCCCCGCCATGCCAAACTCTTCGTCCGTACGCGTACCGGTTACTATCCCACGCAGAACGGTCGCCAGCCCGGTCGCAAATCCAGCGTCGCCGAAAACGTCGACCGCACCGCCACGCCCCAGTAGAGAAGTACGCACAACCAACTCGCTGGAACGCCCTGTGCCTGGGTGCCCCATGTCCCTGGTGTTGGGACTTGGGAAGGCGAAAACGCAAATCCGGCACCCGTACCCTGTACCCTGTACCTTGCCCCCTGGTAGACTATCCAGTCCTATGCCACCAGCAGCCGCTTCCGCTTCCCTCCGCGCCGCCGACGACATCACCCAACTCATTGGCCACACACCCGTCCTGCGCCTGCGTCGCCTCGCGCCGGACACCGGCGCCGAAGTCTATGCCAAGCTCGAATTCCTGAACCCCGGCGGCTCCGTCAAAGACCGGGCTGCCCTGGGCATGATCCTCGACGCCGAACGCCGCGGCCTCCTTCACAAGGACTCCATCATCACTGAAGCCACGGCCGGCAACACCGGCGTCGGGCTGGCCCTGGTCGGCGTCAACCGCGGCTACCGCGTCGTCCTGTACGTCCCCGAAGGCTTTGCCGAAGAAAAGTGCGCCCTCATGCGCGGGTTCGGCGCCGAAGTCCACCGCACTCCCGAAGCCGAAGGCATGGCCGGAGCGATCCGTAAGGCCATCGCTCTGGCCAAATCCGATTCCAATGTCTGGCCCGCCCTCCAATTCGAGAACCCCGCCAACCCTCAGTTCCACCACGACACCACAGCGGTCGAGCTTTGGGAGCAAATGGACGGCCGCATCGACGCCTTCATCGGCGGCGTCGGCACCGGAGGCACCTTCTCCGGCATCGCGCGTTTTATAAAGGAGAAGAACCCCCGCATCCTTACCGTCGCCGTAGAAACCGAAGGCTCCATTCTCCAGGGAGGCGCGCCTGGGCCGCATAAGGTCGAAGGCATCGGCGTCCACTTCGTCCCAAAAACCTTTGACCGCTCCGTCGCCGACGAGATCGTCGCCGTCACCGATCGCGATGCCTTTGCCACGGTCAAAGCCCTTGCCGCTCAGGAAGGCCTCCTCGCCGGCTCCAGTTCCGGCGCCATGATCTTCGCCGCCCTCCAGATCGCCGCGCGCCTCGGCCCCGGCAAACGCGTCGCCACCCTCATCCCCGACTCCGCCGAACGCTATCTCTCCAAAAAGGTCTTCGAAGGCGGCGTGTAACCCGCTCAGGCCCCATGCCCACCCAAAGCACTGCCATGAACCGGTTCCGC
>DASRRO010000101.1:0-1650 GCA_035656855.1 Acidobacteriaceae bacterium
TCGTCATCGACAGCCTCCCAAAGGTGCCATTCCTGCTCAGACTGTCGTTGCAATCATCGCAGCAAGAAGGGCTGTCCTGTAGACGAGTGAGTCGATGCGGATGGATTCATTGTCCGCGTGCGCGCCGTTACCGATGGCACCCATGCCGTCCAGCGTCGGTACCCCCAGCGCCGAGGTGAAGTTTCCGTCCGAACCGCCGCCGGTCGCTGCCTCCTCCAGCGCGAAGCCCAGCTCCGCGGCGAGTTCCTTCGCCTGAGCAAACAACGCCGCGGTGCCTTCGGTCCGCTCCATCGGTGGCCGGTTCAGTCCGCCGGTCAGCCGCAATGCGCATTGCGGATCGCGCGGCTGCAGCGCCTGCAGCCGCTCTCTGACCGCCTCAGCATCCGCTAACGTCTTGACCCGCAGATCGATATCGGCCCACGCCGAGGCCGCAACCACATTCGACTGCGTGCCACCGCCCACCACCCCTACATTCAGCGTCGTCCCACGCTCCAGATCCGTCAGTGCGCTGATCTGCTCAATCTGCCATGCCAGCTCGCGCACCGCGCTGTGCCCGGCTGCGAAATCGACCCCGCTGTGCGAAGGTACCCCGGCGATCTCCAGCCGAAACTGCCCTACACCTTTGCGCGCCGTCTTGTATGCGCCCTGCGGTCCCTGTGCCGGCTCCAGTACAAATGCGGCGCGGCATCCCTTCGCGATCTCTTCAATCAGCTCCCGTGAGAAGCGGCTCCCCGTCTCCTCATCGCCGCTCAGCAAGAGCACTACCGGCCGATCCGGATCGACCTCGCCCACAAGCTTGATCGCTTCGAGCGCCATCACCACACCGGCCTTCATATCCAGAACCCCGGGACCGAATGCCCACCCCTCCTGCACCCGCCACGGCATCCGCGCCAACGTCCCAACGGGCCATACCGTGTCCAGGTGTCCCAGCAGCAGCACCGGCCGTCGCGTATCGTCGGGCTTCCCGAATCGGGACTCGAGCACGCCGCCGCTGCCGCTGCGGGCATGCCGGTTCACCTGTCCACCCAGCTCCGCCGCCCAGCTCGCCACGATGTCCTGGACGGCGTTGACTGCGTCAGAATGACTCGTTGGGCTTTCCTGACGAACCACTGCGGATACCCGTTCCAGTATTTCGTCAAGTTGGCCGTTCAACCGGGCAACCCAGTCGCGGAGTTTTATATCTTTTTTATTTACAGGTGCTTGCAGCTTTGCGGATGCAGGTGGATTGTGTTGCATCTCCGTCATTTTCGCAGCCTTTATGTCGTATCTTTACCACAGTGAAACTTTTGCCAGCATGGGTAGTCTATTCGCGGTAGACACACGGCAGGGGTGCCCACGCCTTACATGCAGGCTCAACTGGAACAGACAATCAACGGCAGCATCGCTTTTTCCGGAATTGGTCTCCATAGCGGCGCCCCCGTCCAGTTGCGACTTCTCCCTGCACCCGCCGGTACAGGCATCGTCTTCCGCCGCACCGACCTCGACAACTTTGAGATTCAGGCCATCGGTCGCAACGTCGCCAAGGTCTCCTACGCTACCAGCCTGATGCGCCAGGGCGTCCTGATCTCCACCACAGAACATCTGCTTTCGGCCTGCATCGGCACCGGCATCGACAACGTGATCGTCGAACTCGATAACCTCGAGCTCCCC
>DASRRO010000102.1:0-1662 GCA_035656855.1 Acidobacteriaceae bacterium
GCATCATTACCGCGATCTGGAGGCTGTGAAGACGGGCTCCGATGGCAGCAAATGGTTCTTCACCCGCGACCCCGAGGAGAACCGGGTGGAGTTTTATCAGGCGGCGCACCATCCCTTCCACGCGGCGGAAAACCTGGTGAGCCCGCGTATCATCCACGTCGGCTTTCTGGTCAAAGACCGCGCGAAGGAAGACAGCTTTTATCGTGATCTGCTCGGCTTCCGGCCGTACTGGTACGGCGCGATGCATCCGGGCAAGCTGGACTGGGTGGCGCAACAGGTGCCGGACGGCCCGGACTGGCTGGAGTACATGATGACCGGCCCGGGATCGGACTCGGGTCCCGCCGACAGGATCGATGCGCGGCAGCTTGGCGTGATGAACCACTTTTCGCTGGGCGTTCCGAACATGGAGAAGACGGTGACCAAGCTCTACGCCGACGACGCGATCCGCTTCAGTCCGCGGCACGATGGGCCGACGATGGGCAAGGACGGCAAGTGGCAGGCGAATCTTTACGACCCGGACGGCACACGCGTAGAGATGATGGAGTTTCAGCCCGTGATCAAGCCATGCTGCTCGGATTTCACGGCGGCCAGCCCGACGGATTGAGGGAACCAGATGGAAAGCCCCTATAGCACCGGCTCAGGCTGGAAAAGCCACGCTCTGCTGCGCCGGCTGGGCATAGCCGCAGGCGGGACAAAAGTCCTGATGCGCGGAAAGAGTGGCGCCGCAATGCGTGCACAACGTCGAGGCCGGTGGACGGCTCGGCGTTGAATGGATCCGCGTCACCCTGGGAACGGGCTGAGGCGCCGGCGACACCGATTGCGGAGCCCGCGCAACGTCTGCCCACCGCGGATGCTCCGGGACGGAGCGATCTGCGTTTTGCACCAGCGAGGGCCCGATTCCCAGCACGGAGTAGGAACGTGGCTCCAAGTCCTCGTCATCCAGCTCCTCGTCATCGCGCCGGCGGCCGAAGATACGAAACAACGGAATGGATATCAGCAGCAGGGCCACAGCGATGCCCACGGCATAGATCGTCAGACGGTAGGGCGAGGCCTGCAGTGAGTGAAAAGCAGTCTGCAGCCACTGCATGGCGCGGGCCAGCAGTGCTTCGGCCATATGCAGCATTTGCGTAATAAATTGCATAGCGATCTCTCCCGAATTCCTATGACTGACCGCACCAATCAGCCGATCGCAAAGCAGTCGGCTGCCCGGGGAAGCGGAGGCAGGCTAGCTCTGAATTAGAGACGGAAAGTGTGGCCCGGTTTGCCCGCTTGACGGCATTTTGTGCCAAAACAGGCCGTCTCGCGGAGGAATTCGGGCCATAGATGCGTTCGTCCGGCATGAAGGCAAAGATTGTTTGCCCGCCTGGTGTGTGGCCACAGAACTGTGACCTCAAAACCAGGTTTGCTGACGGTAGCGCCGGTACTCATCGCCGAAAGTGGCTTCGAGGACGGCGGCCTCTCTACGGGCGCGGACGATCTGCATGGGGACAACAACGATCAGCAGGAGCAGGAGCCACCAGGCGGGGAAGAACATCGCGAGCCCGAGAAAGAAAAAACAGCCGAAGACATAGATGGGGTTGCGGATGCGCGCATAGAGACCGGTGGTGACGAGGCGGGTAGCTTTGGCGCGAATGGAGAAGGCGCGTCCCAACTGCATCCGCG
>DASRRO010000103.1:0-5499 GCA_035656855.1 Acidobacteriaceae bacterium
CGGAAGGGAAAAGCCTGCTGGGTGTCCGGCCGTCAGGTGGAAGCGATGGGGCTCTGAGTAGCAAGGGGGTACGCTGATGATTCGCTCTCGATGGTTCGCTTGCGCGTGCGGTGCATTCCTGGCGCTCGCGCCATTTCATGCTGGCAAAGCTCAAATTCAAAAGCCGGCGACAGAGAATCCAGCCCCGCCGGCATCGTCGGGCCAGCCGGAGGTGGTGTTCCACACCCACGCCAATTTAGTGCTGTTGGATGTGGTGGTGCGGGACAAGGGGCAGCCAGTCGAGGGGCTGCAGGCGTCAAATTTCCACGTGCTGGAGGATGGGCACGCGCAGAAGGTAACCGTCTTCGAGGAGCACAAGGCGACCGATGCAGTGGAGTCGAGCAAGCCGCTGCAGTTGCCGCCGAACACGTTCAGCAACAATCCGCAATATACCGTGACGAGCGCGGCGAATGTGCTGCTGCTGGATGCGCTGAACACGCCCATGGATGACCAGAAGTTCGTGCGCGCGCAGATGCTGAAGTACCTGCACAATATTCCAGCGGGGACACAGATTGCGGTGTTCACGCTGGCGTCGCAGCTCAGGATGGTGTCGGGGTTCAGGACGGATGCCCGAGCCATTGAGGCGGCGCTGACACCGGCGCATGCGCCGGCGCAGCAATCCCCGCTGGTTCATCCTGGGGACGACACGGCGGAGAGTCAGGTCGAGGCCCTGATGGTAGGCCAGCAGGCGACCGTCGCAGATAGTATGTCCATGTTGGCTTCCGTCCGGGCATTTGAGCAGGATCGTCAGGCCTTCCGGGCAGCAGACCAGTCGGCACTGACGATTGCGGCGCTGGATGCGCTGGGCCGGTATCTGAGCCCGATTCCGGGAAGAAAGAACCTGATTTGGTTTTCAGGAGCATTCCCGATCAGCTTTGCCGAGGACCTGCAGCCGGGCGAGGGTCTGCCGTATGAGGATTTCAGTAAGCCGCTGCACGCAATGGAAGCGCGGCTGGCGCGAGCGCGGGTAGCCGTGTATCCGGTGGACGCGCGGGGAATGATGACGCTGCGGAACGCCAACGTTGCCAATATCGTTCCGAAGCCGGAAGTGGGGATAGGCGCCGATACCCAGGCCGCCCAACAGGACGGCGAAGACGACGATATCCGGATGCCGCAGCAGTGGAACGATGAGCACACCACGATGCAGCATGTAGCGGAGGCCACAGGCGGCGAGGCTTTCGTGAACACGAATGACGTGGGACGCGCTCTGGAGAAGGCGATTGCGGATGGATCCAATTACTACACGCTGGGCTATGCGCCCCCGGATACAAAGGAGGACGGGGCATATCACGCGATCGCAGTGCGGTTGGAAGACGTGAAGAGTGAAGGCAAATATCAGCTGGCCTACCGCCGCGGATACTATTCGACGGATCCAAATCAGCCGGGGTCGCCGGCAAAGATGGGCCCGATGACGACGGCCCTGGAATATGGGGCTCCGCCTTTGTCGCAGGTGATCTTTGAAGTCAGGCCTTTGCCGGCTGGCGATCCGGAGTTGCACGGACTGCAGCCGGCGGCTGGACCCGCGGGGAAGCCACCGGAGCCGCTCAGGACTCCGGTCCGGCGATTCGTGATCGACTACTCGATCGATCCTCATCAGATTGTCTGGAACCATCTCCCGGATGGAATGGAGCGGTCGGAATTAGAGGTGGCGCAGGAGCTGTATAGCGCGGAGGGCAAGCGGGTGAATTCCACCGACGCGGGCCTGGAGGTCACGCTGACGCCGGCGCAGATGGCGCAGGATATGCGGGGCGGGTTGCGCGTGCGGCAGGAAATCGACGTGCCGGGCGAGGATGTTTCGGTGCGCATGGCCGTGCGGGACGTGACGAGCGGGCGGATCGGGACGGTGGAGATTCCGCTGAGCGCGGAGACGAGGCAGGTCGCGGCGAAACGCTGAAGCCCGCTGTGCACCCGGACCAGGGCGCTCAGGCAAGCTCGCAGAGTCTCTGGTTGCCGCCGGAAAAGAGCGGACGATAGACTGAGTTACCCAAAATGCAGGCAATCGAAAAGCGAGGACGCAGGCCAGGGCGAGCGCATGCGTGGCGGCTGCGCGGGGCGCGGCTCTGCTGGGCGGCGGCGTTGGCAATGCTGGCCGCCGGTGCCATCCTGCCTCGCGCCGCACAGGCGCAGGTGGATGCGACCCATTGGAAATCGGGAACGGTGGACATCGACCCGGGATGGAAGGAGCAGGACGGGGACAATCCTGAGTGGGCCCAGCCGAACTTCGATGACAGCGGCTGGAAGACGATCGAGCTGGATGACCTGGGCGCGGCGAAGCCGGGCTGGCGGTGGTTCCGGCTGCATGTGAGACTGGCTCCGGATCATCCGCACCTCCATCTGCTGTTCGCGGGCGGAGAGGGCACGTACGAGCTTTACATCAACGGCGAAAAGGCGGACGGGCCGAAGCTGCTGACGTTATGGGAGGGGAAGCGGCCGACAGAGCAGGTGATTCCGCTGCCCGATGGGACGACGGAGCTGCAGCTGGCGCTGCGAACCCGCGCGCCGAGGACATACCGGTTATTTCATCTGCCGCTGTTTCTGACGGCGGCGCTGGGGACGCCGGAGGCGATCGAAAACGAGCGCGCGGCGATGGAGAGCCAGCGGCTGTACTCAGCGGTCCCCACGACCGCGATCAACCTGCTGGTGATGCTGGCAGGGATTGCCGCGCTGGCGCTGTACCGCGCGCAGAAGGGGCACGCGGAGTATCGATGGCTGGGGCTGTATCTGCTGGTGCTGGGGGTTTCGAATTGCCTGGGCTACAACTCGCAGGCGGGTACAATTCCGCTGGCGTGGAACGATTTTCTCGGCGATCCGCTGATCTACGCCTTCACCATTCTGCAAATCGAGTTCACGTTCAGTTTTGCCGGACAACGCGTAGGGCGCGCGTGGCGAATCTACGAATGGCTGCTGCCGACGCCGCTGATCCTGCAGGCGCTGATCCTCACAGGGATGCTTTCGGGAGACCCCTATCCCCTGTCGGAAGCAGCGATGATTTTGCCCGCGGGCCTGCTGCTGCCGGTGCTGCTGTTGGTCTGGTACCGGCGCGGCAATCGCGAGGCGGGCTGGCTGATTCTGCCGAGCCTGCTGCCGGTGGCGACGCAGGCGCTGTTCGATGTAGGGTTTGTGGCGATCTATGCGGGATGGGAGCGGCTGACGTTCCTGGACGATCCGATTCCGGTGGGACCGGTATCGCTGCAGCTGTCCGACCTGGGCGATTGTTTGTTCGTGCTCGCCATCGGCGTCGTGATGTTTTTCCGCTTTACGCGGGTGAGCCGGGAGCAGGCGCGGGCGGCGGGGGAACTGCAGGCGGCGCGGGCGATCCAGGAGCGTCTGGTGCCGGCGCAGCTGCCTCCGGTGGCTGGCTATGCAATCGAAGCCGCGTATTTCCCGGCCGAAGAAGTGGGCGGAGATTTCTACCAGGTGCTGAAGCAGGGCAGCGGCGCGACGTTGATTGTGGTGGGCGATGTGAGCGGCAAAGGGCTGAAAGCGGCTATGACCGGGACACTGGCGATGGGGGCGCTGCGCGCGCTGGCAACCGAAGGCATGGATCCAGCTGCCATGCTGATGCGTCTGAACCGCCAGCTCACGGAGACGAATGACGAGGGATTTGTGACGTGCCTGTGCGCGCGGATCGGCCGCGAAGGCGAAGTGACGCTGGCCAATGCCGGGCATCTGGTGCCCTACCATAACGGCGAAGAAGTTTTGCTCGAGCCTGGATTGCCGCTGGGCATCATGGCTGAGACTTTCTATGAAGAGTGCGTCTTCCGGCTGCAACCCGGCGACCAGCTCACACTGATGTCCGATGGCGTGGTGGAGGCGCAGAATGCGCGCGGCGAACTGTTCGGTTTTGAGCGGACCCAGGCGTTGAGCCGCGGTGGGGCTGACGCAATTGCCGATGCCGCGCGTCGATTCGGACAGGCGGATGACATTACGGTGATGACGCTGATGCGCATGAGAGACGCGGCAATCGGCGCGGAGCTGGACGCTGCGGAGGCCGACACCCCAGCGGGACAGCGCGCCTGAGGCGCAATGGAGTGGGCCTGGACAAGGACGCCGCCCGGATGGCGAACCTGGCAGACGCAGCGGACTTAAAACGGGGCCAGCGAGCACGCTTATTCTATGATTGGCTTGTGTGGCCACTTTCTGCGGGCGTGGCGAAATGGCAGACGCAGCGGACTTAAGCAAACTTGAGTGCCCATCGGGAAACCGGCGGCGTAGAACTGCTCAAAGTCGGGGAACCCTGCAATGGCAATCCCGAGCCAAGCCCGGAATCACTTCCGGGAAGGTGTAGAGACTAGACGGGCAGCACCTAAACCTCGTGAGGGGGATGGTGAAGGTATAGTCCAGACCACGAACCCGCTCAGCGGGGCGGCGAAAGTCGAAGTGGTATGAAAATCCGCAGGCCGTAAGGCCGTGAGGGTTCAATTCCCTCCGCCCGCACCACAGTCGTTTACATGCGGGCCAGGATGGAACCATCCTGCATGTTCACTGGCGCCGAATCAGGACTGCCGCCGGCCACCATCTGGAACCAATGATTTGCCGAAGGCGCACGACAGCGCTCGAATCGAGCCTTGTTCGTGCAGGATTCAGAATCAGCGTCCCCGGCTTCCGGATCGAGCGCACTGAAGAACCGCCAGAAGAGGCCGATCAACGAGGTATGCGACCTCCGCAACGGATCGCCCGCATCCTCGTGCTCCTTGGCATCGCTCTTATGATTTCCGGCGCGGTCGGTTGCGGCTCCTAGAGTTACGCTGCGCCCGCGCCGCCCGTCCCTCTGCTCAGCGCACAGAATCCCGTCGACTGGTGGTTTGCCTTCAAATTCAACACCGCCAATTTCCCCGGCTGCAAAGCGGGAGCCGCACGCGCCTGCCAGTTTGGCGGCCAGCCAGAAAAATACTACTCAGGATTCAGCCAGCAGTTCGTCTACGCCAGCAGCGAAAATGAGACTCTCCAGCAGGGCATCGACTGCCTCGGCGACACCCTCACCGATCCGGTTGGCGCTACCTTCGACGAAATCTACAACGGAGACTTCAACTTCGTCGTCTGGAATGACCAGTTCTACGATGACCCTCCCATCGCAGGCTGCACCACTTATTGCGACACGCCCTGGGGCCACTCCAAAGGCACGCTTGCCTGGGATGACAGCGGGGATGGCCTGGTCCTGCAGGTCACCACCCCCTCCTGGCCTGCCGCCGGAAGTAAGCTCAACCCCCGGCTAACGGATGGCAATACCCTTGGCTGCGTCAAGGACGATGATGTCCTGGTAAGCCAGCAGTTCTTCGCGCTCCGGCTCACCAAAGCAGACGTGCTCATCGTCCTCAAAGCTCTGGCCAACTCGAGCGTCGTCACCGCCCTTGATCCTCGAAGCAGCCAGTCATCCTTCACGCGAGAATGCAGGGCGAATCAGCTCACCGCTCAGCAACTCTTCGGCTCGAAGCACGGTGTCGCGGCTCGGGGGGGATT
>DASRRO010000104.1:0-5488 GCA_035656855.1 Acidobacteriaceae bacterium
TTCGCGGCCTGCCGTCGCCCGGGACCAGTCTCTCCAGGCGGCCTCGCCGGGGCGAAAGCTCCGGCTGGCCGCGTGAGTTAGCCCGCTCGATGGGAATACTATCCCCCGGTTTCGCCCATCCAACCCCGACGCCCGAGATCCGGAACCAGGTGATGCGATGAACCCGAGTGCGGCATTGGAAGGACTTTACGACTGCTTCGACAATCTCGCCGAAGGCATCACGATTCTCGATCCTCAGGGCAACATCCTTTCCATGAACCGGACCGCCGCGCGCCTGGTGGGATTCCCGAACGGTGAACCGCCAAGCGGACAGATCGCCGACCAGCACATTGAAGATCTGACCGATGCATTCACCGCCGCCGGAGACCCGCTCCCCCCTGAACAGCGGCCCTGCGTGCTCGCCCTGCACGGGCGGTTCGTCCGCAACTTTGAAGCTGGATTGCGGTCCAAGGGCTCCCAGGAGATCACCTTCGTTGAAGTCGGCACGGCGCCGATTCCCGGTCCTGACGGCGAACCGGCCCAGATCATCCTGAGTTACCGCGAGATCACGGAGCGCAGGCGTGTGGCTGAGGCGCGGGCGCGTCTGGCGGCAATCGTCGAATCGTCTGAGGACGCGATCATGGGGAAAGACCTCAATGGCATGGTCACCACCTGGAATCTCGGCGCGCAGAAGCTCTTCGGCTACACCTCCGAAGAGATGATCGGCCGTTCGATTCGAATCTTGCTGCTGCCCGGCCAGGAGGACGAGGAGGACGAAGTGCTGCGGCGGATGGCACTTGGCGAGACGGTCCAGCAGCCTGAGGTATCGAGAAGAAAGAAAAATGGCGAGACGGTGCAGGTGTCGGTGAAAAGCTCGCCGATCCGCAACCACAGGGGCGAAGTGGTGGGCGCGTCGAAGATCGCGCGCGACATCACGGAATCGATCCGCGCGGCGAATGCGTTGCGCGAGGGCCAGCAGCGGCTCTCGGGCATCCTTGACTCGGCCATGGATGCGATCATCACCGTGGACGAGCGGCACCGCATCGTGCTCTTCAATGCGGCGGCGGAACGCATGTTCCTCTGTCCGCAGTCGAAGGCCCTGGGAAGGCCCGTCGATGAGTTCCTCCCGGCGCGCTTCCGTGCGTCGCACGCGAGCCACATTCGCACCTTCGGGGCCACCGGCATGACCAGCCGCGCCATGGGCGAGCTTGGGTCGCTCTGGGCCCAGCGCTCGAACGGCGAGGAGTTCCAGATCGAAGCTTCGATCTCGCAGGTCGAGGCGCGCGGGCGCAAGCTCTTTACGGTCATCCTGCGCGACGTGACCGATCGCATGCGGGCCGAAGAGTCCCTGCGCGAACAGTCCGAGCTCCTGAAGGCCTCGCAGACCATCGCCCGCGACATGGAAGGCCGGATCGTCTTCTGGTCGGAAGGCGCCCAGAAGATGTACGGTTTCTCTCCGAAGGAAGCTCTGGGCGCTGTCTCGCATGAGCTCTTCCGCACGGAATTTCCCGAGCCGCCTGAAAAACTTGAAGAGCAGCTTCAGTCCACCGGCCGCTGGGAGGGTGAACTCGTGCACAGGCGGCACGACGGCGAAACGCTGATTGTCTCGAGCGCGTGGATTCTGCACCGCGACAGCGCCGGAAGGCCGGTCCGCATCCTCGAATCCCTCATCGATGTCACGGGGCGAAAGCGCGCGGAAGAGAAGGTCCGGCAATCCGAGGAGCGGTTCGCCAAAGCCTTCAAGTCCAGCCCGCTTGCGATTGCCATGAGTACCGTCACCCAGGGCCGCTATGTGGATGTGAACGACGCGTTTCTGAAGATGCTCGGCTACCAGGCGAATGAGGTAGTGGGCCGGACCGAAGCAGAGTTGGGCATCTGGGCGATCTCCGAGCAGCGTGTGGACCTGTTCGAGATGCTGCGGCAGAACGGCAGGGTCACCTCCTTCGAGGCCCAGTTCAAGACCAAGTCCGGGGGCTCCCGGATCGTCAATCTCTCTCTGGAGCCTATCGTTCTGGATGGCGTCGAATGCATCCTGACCACGGGTTCCGATGTCACGGAGACCAAGAACCTCGAACGCCAGTTGCACCAGAGCCTGAAGATGGAGGCGCTGGGCCAGCTCACGGGCGGCATTGCCCATGATTTCAATAACCTGCTGGGAGTCGTAGTCGGCAATCTCGATCTGCTGGAGCGGATGGTCGCCTGGAATGAGGCCGCCGTCAAGCGGGTGCAGGCGGCGCAACGCGCGGCCGTCCGCGGAGCCGAGCTGACCCGCCGGCTGCTGGCATTCTCCAGAACCGAGCAGCTCGATCCCGCGGCGGTCGATATGAAGGATGCGATCCGCGAAGTTGTGGAGCTGGCCTCCCGGACGATCGGGCCGGAGATCAAAATTACGACCCAATGCGACGCGAATCTGCCTCCGGTCTTTGTGGACACGGCGGCTTTGGAGACGGCGCTGCTCAATCTGGCGTTGAACGCCCGGGATGCGATGCCCAAAGGAGGATCGCTCATCCTCCGCGCCCAGCTCGCCGATCTTTCCGGCGGAAATGCCCTGGTGCAGGCGGGAGAGCTGAAGCCGGGCCAGTATGCGCGCATCACCGTCAGCGATTCCGGCCACGGCATGCCCCGGGAGGTGGTGGATCGGGCCTTCGAGCCGTTTTTCACCACCAAGCCGCGCGACAAGGGCACCGGCCTGGGGCTGGCAATGGTCTATGGGTTCATCAAGCAATCCGGGGGCGCCATACGGCTATACAGCGAGGTGGGCTTCGGCACCACGGTGTCTCTCTACCTGCCCCTGGCGTCGGAAGCGGCGGAGAACGCTCCGGAGCCCGAACTCGCCGAGCCGCTGGAGCGTCTGGGTGGGACGGCCCTGCTGGTCGACGACGAGGCTGAGCTGCTGGAGATCGCCGACGCCTATCTTGCCGAGCTGGGCTATACGGTGATCCGCGCCGGCAATGGCCTCGAGGCTCTCGCCGCCCTGGAGCGGGCCGGGCCTATCGACCTGCTGGTCACGGATGTCATTATGCCCGGTAAAATGAACGGGATAGAACTGGCCCAGCGGGTGCGCGAGCTGCGCCCGGGCATCAAAGTTGTCTTCACTTCGGGATTTCCAGCCGAGGCCCTGGCGGAAAGAAGTGGAAAACTTGAGGGGGGTCCCCTCCTCCACAAGCCTTATCAACGCGCGGAATTTGCCGATATAGTGCGTAGACAAGTAAGCGCAGGTCTGCGCTAATCCACCTCTTCGCCCTCGCGCAGGCCGCCGGCACGGTGGAACTGTGCCAAAAAAGGGCAGAATGGGGACCGATGGCAACCGCCGCCAACATCCTGGTGATTGATGACGACGCCGACATCGGCGAGCTGGTCTCGGCCGCCGCGCAGTCCCTCGGACTGCAATGCCGGGCCACCACCGACGCCGCCGATCTGGCCTGCCTGCTCGATTCCGATGTCAGCCTGATCCTGCTCGACCTGATGATGCCGGGGATGGATGGGGTCGAGGTCCTGCGTTTGCTCGGAAAACTGGAATGCCGGGCCAGCATTGTGCTCATGAGCGGGATCAGCAAGCGGGTGCTCGATACGGCCGAACGGCTGGCCGACGCCCTAGGCCTGCGCATCGCCGGCCATCTCCAAAAGCCCTTCCGGCTGGCTGATCTCGAAGAGTTTCTGCGCGGCCACGTGCCCGAGCGGAGCGCAATGGCAGCCAAACAGACGGCGCGGATTGACTTTCCGGTCAATGAGCTGCGCAACGGCATCTGGAACGACGAGTTCGTGCTCTACTATCAGCCCCAGATCGACATCCGCAGCGGCGAAGTGGACGGGCTGGAGGCGCTGGCCCGCTGGCAGCATCCGCAGCACGGGCTGCTCTTCCCGGACAGCTTCATCGGCCGCCTGGAGTTGCTCGGGCTCATCGACGAATTCGGCTGGCGCGTCGCCGACCGGGGATTGTCGGAGGTGCAACAGTTCGCGGTCAACGGAAATCCCCCGCCCCGCGTGGCGCTGAACGTTTCCGTGCGCTCCTTGCGCGACCTGAAGTTTCCCGACACCTTCGTAAGCCTGGCCCAGAAACATAGCGTTCCGGTTTCGAGCATCATGGTGGAGATCACTGAGAGCGGGCTGATGAACGACCCATCGAACGCCCTCGACGTGCTGACCCGCCTGCGCATGAAGAATATCCAGCTTTCGATCGACGATTTTGGCACCGGTTACGCCATGATGCAGCAGCTCGTGAACGTCCCGGCAACCGAGCTCAAGATCGATCGGGTCTTCGTGCAGAACATATACACGAACGACAGCGACCGCGTCATGGTGGAGAAGACGATCGAGCTTGGCCACGAGCTGGGCATGATGGTGACGGCCGAAGGCGTGGAGACCGATGCGCAGCTCGCCTTCCTGCGCCAGAGGGGCTGTGACCGTGCCCAGGGATTTCTGTTCAGCCGGGCTCTGCCGCCCGCCGAGATGACGGCCTGGCTCGGCAAATACCAGGCGCGCAGCGTGCGGGCCTGAACGCGGATCTAAATGCGAACCTGAATGCAGACCTGAATGCGGATCTGAACGCGGATCCGGACCTGGTCGCATAAACGGTGCTTTGAAAGGGCACGGCTTGAGCCGTGCCGGAAATAGGCGCAAGACAATCGGCTTTAGCCTCTGAGGGATGGTTCCCTCCGTCCAGCCGTATCTAGACAACGAGGATCTGGACGCCAAAAACGGGGACGCGAAATCCCACGCCCGCATCGACCCAATCCGGCTCCGCTCATTCGATACACTGGTTTCTGTGAAGCCGCAAAGCCAGCCTGTATTGCCCAGCCGCAAGGAGTTCCTGGCGCTCGCCAAAGAACACACCCTCGTTCCCGTCTGCCGCACGCTCACAGCCGACCTCGAAACACCGGTCTCGGCCTTTCTGCGCGCCGCGTGGACGGAGCGGGAATGCTTCCTGCTCGAGTCCGTCGAGGGCGGCGAACAACTGGGGCGGTACACGTTCATCGGCCTTTCCCCCTTCAAGCGCATCGTGGCGCGGGGACGGCACATTACCGTCGTCGAGGGCCGGAAGACTTCGAGGATGGAGGGCGACGTCTTTGACGTGCTGCGCCAGGCGCTGAGCGGACACAAACCGGCGCGCTTGCCCGGGCTGCCCCCCTTCACTGCGGGCGCGGTGGGCTACTTTGCCTACGACGCGGTGCGGCAGATCGAGCGCTTGCCCGAGACGGCCAAGGACGAGCTCGGCGTCCCCGATGCGTGCCTGCTGTTCTTCGACGAGGTGCTGGCCTTCGACCATGTGCGCAAAGAGATCTGGCTGATCGTTACAGCGGATGTAACCGGAGGCAAGGCCGCCGAAGCCTACGAACGCGCCATCCTGCGGCTGAACCGGCTAGAGAAACGGCTGGCGCAGCCGCTGCCGAAGCTGGGTGCGCGCAGGCCGGCTCAGGCAGGCAAGCTGAAGGTGAAGTACCGGACCGCGAAGAAGGATTTCCTGGCCGCGGTCAAGCGCACCAAAGAGTACATCGCCGCCGGCGACGTC
>DASRRO010000105.1:0-4482 GCA_035656855.1 Acidobacteriaceae bacterium
GACGGCCATCTGCACCAGCTCGTTCACCAGGCGGGTGGGGAGCATGATGGCTTCGGCGACCTGGCGGACGGTCTGCAGGCGGGAGGAATAGATGAGCTTCATCATGATGCCCATGAGATCGACACTGTCAATTCCGGTGGCGGCAAGATTGGCGGGGTCGCTGGGAAAGTGGTGCAGAAACCCATCGAGCGCGGACTCGGTAAGCGCTCCCATGGCGACGAGGTTCTCGCCGAGGCGGCCGCCTTCGGTGGTCTGACGATCGAGCGCTTTGGTTATGTCGTCAGCGGTGACCAGTCCGGCCTGGACGAGCAGATCTCCTAACTGCAATCGCGTGGCGATGACATCCTCCGGGAAGGTTTGCGCTATGGGGAGTTCCCGGCAACTCGCGCTCGGGAGGGGGACGCCGTTCGAGTCAGATCGATCGACGTTTCATGGTCGACCGGCGAATTGAGGCTACCGCGGGGGGTAACGATCCGCCATCCCTCTTCCGTGGAGGGGCGCCTGGAAAGGGAGCCGGGGCAGGAGCGCGATGGCGTTGCGGACCGGGGATAGCGGGAGGATCGAGTCGTGGGGCCTCCCATCCCGTCCGCGATGAGGCTGCGGACAAGGATGGGGCAAGCGGGGATATAGGCCCGTTCTAGCGGTTCATGTTGTCGAGGACGGATCCGACGATGCCGCCCAACAGGCCGGCTTCACTGGTTTGGCGCGCCTGTGCCGCCGGGAGATACTCCTGGATCTGGTGGGCGAGTTTGGAGATGGGCAGGGTCTGCAGCCAGATGCGGCCGGGACCGGTGAGCGCGGCGAGGAAGATGCCGTCGGCTCCGAAGATGAGGTTCTTGATGCCACGCACCATGGTGATCTGAAAAGAGACGCCGGCCTGAAAGGCGCCGACGTGTCCCGGATGCACGAGCAGGGTTTCGCCGGGGCGGAGATCACGCTGGACCAGCTCGCCGGAGAGCTCAAGCCAGGCCATGCCCTGACCGCCGACTTTCTGGAGCAGGAAACCGTCGCCGCCGAAGATGCCGGCGCCGAGGGACTGCTGGAACCCGACGCCGAGCGTGACTGCGGAGGTGGCGCAGAGGAAGCCGTGGCGGTGGATCATGTACTCGTTGCCGGGCGCGACTTCCACGGGCACGATGTGGCCGGGGACGCGGGTGGCGAAGGCCAGTTCGCCGGGTCCGCCCATGGCGCGGTACTCGGTCATAAAGAGGCTGCCGCCTCCGGCGACGCGTTTAATGGCGCCGAAGAATCCTCCTCCTCCGCCGAACTGGGTGTGGGTGGTCATCTGGACGTTGGCGGACATCCAGGAGAGTTCGCCGGCTTCAGAGATGATGGCGTCGTTGGGCTCGAGGACGAACTCGAGCACAGGCATGGTGGTGCCGGTAATGCGCGGTTGCATGCCTGACAGGGTACCGCAAGTCCGGGCGAAGCGTCCTGAGCAGGACGGGAGACGCCGGGAACACGGCGGGGCGGGAATGAGCTTGGGTTGGAGTGGATGCTAACGCCGTTGGCAGTCAGGTTAACGGAGTCTTCAACAAAGGGATCGCAACTTTAGTAATGCCCTGATTAAGACCCAGAAGGCAGCGATAAGAGTTTGTTTGTCAGTTCAATACAAGGTGTCGTTGATGCAAATTATCATGTTCGGTGAGCGGTTATGGCGATCTGGCTATAGATACTTTAGGCAACCCTATGACAGTACCTTGCGTCATCATGAAATCACGGCACCAAAGTTTCCTGGGCCTCGCTGAAGGGAGCCGGATGCATGACCGGACCGGTTCCTGAAAGAGGGATTCAAAATCGCCCCGTAATCCGCGCAGTCACCGCGTCCTGAGTAGCAGCACGAACGCTGTTCCAGATTCGCCCAGCCCCGCAATACCTCCTGACCCGGCCTGGGATCTCAGTCTGAGAGAGAAAGGTAGTGTCCCGCTTCGACAGGGGTCGCTCCCTGCTGCGTACAAATGTGCCAGCGGTAGGCCGGTACTGAGCTCCTGTTGATCCTGCTCCGCTCAGAACGGTTGGCGAGTCCCCTCCCCTGCGAAGGCGGAAAACGTCAGGATCACCTCGCCCTGAATTGAGTCTTGATGACCGCGCAGGAACCTGATTCCTGGCGCGGACAGGGTTCGTGTGCTTCGGCGTGGACCAGGATCGTCCCGATGAAGTTGCGTTTTGTTCCTCCCCCCTGCGGCCGCCATATGGCTGGCTGCGTACCGGCACAGAGACAGGCCTTACCTACCCGTGCCATGGCAATACGGCCGCGCGCGGCGTCTTCTCGCAGACTGTGGTGTTTCTTATTGGTGCTGGCGCTGGCGGGCTTATTGCCTGCGTCGAGCTTCGCAGCACGTTCCCGGCACGGTGGCGGATCGAGCGGCGGCGCGCAACTGAGCGCGTTGACGTGCAGCCAAAGCACGCTCTCCGGAGCGGTCAGCGACTCCTGCACCGTGACGCTGAGTGCGGATGCCACGAGCCGGGGCGTTACAGTGAGCCTGCGCAGCAGTGACTCGGCTGTCGCGGTTCCGGCTTCGCTTACAGTGCGCAGTGGCGCGGCCACTGCATCGTTTACTGCCAAAGCTTCTGAAGTCACCTCATCGCAGAGCGCGACGCTGACGGCGAGTGAAGGAGGGAGCTCGGAAACCTTTCTCCTGAGTCTGAAGGCGTCGGGAGCGGCCGCGCTGACGGTGAGCGCGACCAAGGTGGCCTTTGGCAATGTGGCGGAAAACACCACGTCGACACAGCCCGTGACGCTGAACAACAGCGGTACGGCGGCCCTGACGATCCAGTCGGCCACGGCGACGGGGAAGGGCTTCAGCGCAGCAGGTCTGAGTCTTCCAGTGACGCTGAATCCGAAGCAATCCGCCACGCTGGATCTGCAGTTCGATCCAACGGCGGCTGGGGCGATGAGCGGAAGCGTCACCATCAGCAGCAATGCTTCGAATGGCTCGGCGGTGACGATCAGCATGAGCGGCAGCGGGGTGGCCGGCTCTTCGAGCTATGCGGTGGATTTGAGCTGGGACGCTCCGGCCAGCTCCACGGATACGGTGGCGGGGTACAACATCTATCGCGCGAGCGGGAGCGGCAGCTATCAGTTGCTGAATCCGTCGGCGAATCCGTCCACGACCTATAAGGACCCGAACGCGCAAAGCGGCACAACCTACAACTACAAAGTGACCAGTGTGGACGCGTCAGGGGTGGAGAGCGCGGCCTCGAACATCTATACGGCCGCGGTTCCTTAGGCAGGAGGGGCTGACGAGGCAGACGGCCCTGCCGGAATTGGGGGTCGTCTGACCTGGGTTGGGCTAGTCCTGCCTAGTCCGGGCTGCGCATTTTTTCCCTGACGGTTTTGGCGAGCTTTTCGATTTCCGCAGCGGTGTCGATGACCTTCAGAGAGAGCTGATCCTTATCGCTCTTGTCGACGGCGGTCTTGAGGCGTTGGGCGAGATCGAGAAGCTGGGCGGTATCGTCGACGATGGCCTTCTGGCGCAGGGCACTGCGCTCGCGGACGACATTGCGAATCATGCGGTTTCTGACCGGATCCATGCCGGAGACGTCTGCGAAGCCGGGGTTATCGGTGCTGAGAGTCATGGACGCACGGGAATCGGGCGCGTTCTGTGCGTGGGTGGAGGGGGTGAGGAAGGGAAAAGCGGCGGCGAACAGGAGGAACCAGCCGGCGCGCATGCGAAGGGTGATCCTTTGCAGGGCGGTCATGGGGAAATTTCCTCTGGACGGGGATTCAGCTTTGGAGTGCCAGCATTATACGGTGGGAGATGCAGAAAAGTGGGGGAAAGTAGTAAGCGGGTATTCTGGAAAAAATATGTGGACTGCATTGTTGTTTGTGGGACGCGGGGAGTTCTTCGTCGGGCTCGGCGACAAGTATCGCCTGGACCTGCAGGACTTTCTGCACGACAAGCTGGAACACCTTCTGGGCGTCGCACTGCTGTTCTGGATCCTGACGCGACTGCTGAAGCTGATTACCGGGCGCATTCTGCGGGTTGCGAGCCGGCAATCGAATACCGCAGGGCACCTGGCGCAGGTGACGACGCTGACCTCAGTGATTCGTGCGACCGGGCTGGCGATCATCGGCGTGCTGGCGGCGCTGCAGATCCTGCCCATCTTTGGCTACAACCTGGGGCCCCTGCTGACCAGCGCGGGGGTAGCGGGGGTGGCGATTGGACTGGCGGCGCAGAACATTGTGAAGGACTGCTTCAACGGGTTTCTGATTCTGGTTGAGGATCAGTACAACGTCGGGGACGTGGTGACGATTGCCGGGGTGACGGGGACGGTGGAGGCGATGACGCTGCGGCGGACGCAGATACGCGGCGGCGATGGGACGCTGTACATCGTGCCGAACTCGCAGATCACGACTGTGGCCAACGTGACGCGGGATTACACCCTGGCGACGATCACCGTGTCGGTGGATTTCTCGGCGAATCCCGACGAAGTGATGACGCTGCTGAAAGATGTGGCGATGAGCGTGAGGAACGATCC
>DASRRO010000106.1:0-19537 GCA_035656855.1 Acidobacteriaceae bacterium
TATTCCGTGGTTTTTTACGGACCTGCAGGACGATCGGGTGCAGTCGTTCACGCTGGCGCGGCACATATTCACCGAGCTCGGCCTGAAGCGGGCGGCGCTGCTGCGGGTGAACAACCGCTATGGGCGCATGGGGGTGGGAAAGTTTCGCGATGCGGCGCGGCGGCTGGGACATCCACTGGTGATCGAGCAAAAATATTTGCCTGGCGATACCGATTTTCGTCGAGGGTTGCGGATCATTCGCGATTCGCGCGTTGATGCGATTGTGCTTTGGGCGGATGAGGACGAAGCGGCGGAGATTCTGAAAGAGATGCGCGAGATGGGGATGCACCAGCGAGTCTTTGGCAGCTATCGAACGCTGGGGGACGAACTGCTGGCGAAGGCAGGTTCGGCGGCGGAGGGATTCGAGGCCGTGTACCCCTACGACCCGAGGCGGACGGATGCGAAGTGGGTGACGTTCCAGCAGCAGTATGAGGCCAAGTATGGCGAGAAGCCGGAGGCCTTCGCCGCGCTGGCTTACGACGGGATGAATATTTTGCTGGAATCAATCTGCAGGGCGGGGCTGAATCGGGCGCGGATTCAGGATGCGCTGGATCAGGTGTACCGGTATGACGGCGTGACCGGGTCGATGGTGTTCGATCCCAACAATAAGAATGTGAGGCCGATGTTTCTGGGGACGGTGCACGAGGGGAAGATCATGTACCGGCCGTCAACGATGGATGCCGCGCCGGCGGGTGGATCGCCCGCGGCTGTGGTCCGGCGAAGCGATGTGGAGGAGGGCAGGGGCCCTGGCCTGCGAAGCGGTTCGCCGGGCGCGGAGTCCCCGTATGCGCGGGTGGGCGAGGATGGGGTGCGCTATCTGGGACCGCAGGAGGCGAATCTTCCGCGGGGCAAAGCAACGATCGTCTTGTTTGGGCCGCACGCAGCGGATGTGGCGGCTTCGCCCGAGGTTCGCAACGCGCTGGGTTCGGGGATGTGGAGGATGATTCCGGTGGAGAGCGGGCAGAACTGGGGCGTGGCGGCGACGCAACTGGTTCACGCTCTGGAAGACGAGCATGCTCTGGCGGTCTTGGCGCTGGATCGCGATTGCGGGCATCTGGCGGAGCAGCTGGCGCTCAAGACGTTTGTGCCGGTGATGGCGCTGGCTGACGATCGCACGCTGACGTCGACGAATGTGCCATGGATCTTTCGGCTGCCGTCCAGTGCTGGGCCGAGTGAGGCGATGCGGGTGCTCGAGGCCGCGGTGCGGGAGAGCGGGGAGAATCCAGTGAAGCTGCGCGGGGTGCTGGCGTCGGGCGAGAGTCTGGCCGGGGTGCGGTTCCGGGATACGGGGGAGCCGGCGCGGTAGCTGCTCTCCCCTTTGGAGCCGCTGCTCTACGCGAGCGAAACACGTTCAACACAGAGGACACGGAGAGCGCAGCGGAGCGGTTGGTGTGGTGTACTGTCCGCTTGTTTCTGGGTGAGTAGTAGAACTATGCTGTTACGAGGCTGGGTGTGCGCACTGGTGCGACTTTGGATTTCTGTCTCTCCGCGCCGAGAGTGACCACCTTCCACGCGGAGCGATCGCGGAGCAGGCGCGAAACTAGCGCGGTGTGCATGGCGTGTCCGGCGCGCTCAGCGACGACGTGGCCGAGAATGTGGTGGCCGGCGAGCGCGAGGTCGCCGATGAGGTCGAGAACCTTGTGGCGGACGAACTCATCGCGGAAGCGCAGGGAGCCGTTGAGGACGCGCTGGCGCGAGAGGACGATGACGCTTTCTTCCGACGCGCCGCGGATCAGACCCATATCGCGGAGCTTCTGTTCATCTTCGCGCCAGCCGAAGGTGCGGGCTGGGGCGATCTGGCGTTCGTAGGCGCCGGTGGCCAGATCGACGACGTAGCCCTGCTGTCCGATGGGCGGGGGGAAATCGATCTGGTAGGAGACGGAGTAGCCGTCGCCGGGGTAGACTCCGATGAACTTGTCGCCGTCGCGCACTTCGACGCTCTTGAGGATGCGCATGTATTCGCGGCGGCGGCGCTGGCTTTTCAAGCCGACTTCGCGAAAGGCCTGGACGTAGGGAAGGGCACTGCCGTCGAGGATGGGGAGTTCCAGGTTATCGAGCTCGACGATGACGTTGTCAATGCCCATGCCGAGAAGGGCGGAGAGCAGATGTTCGGTGGTGGAGATGAGAACGCCCTGGCGCATGAGGCTGGTGGCGTAGCTGACTTTGGCCACGTTGCGGCCGATGGCGGCGATTTCGAAACCATCAAGATCGGTGCGGCGAAAAACGACACCGGATCCGCCCGGGGCAGAGAGCAGGCGCATGCGAACCGGCGCGCCGCTGTGAAGACCAACGCCGGAGAATTCAATCGGGGAGGAAATTGTGTTTTCCAGGTGCGATGATTCTGCCAAGCGTTTGCCTCGATGAAGACATAGATTACAACCAGGACAGAAAAGTTGTGGTGTTGTAAATTTGCCACACCCCAGATACCCAAAGTCACGGTACCAAAGGAGATTCCTGTGCGGGCAAGCACAACAAAGACAGACAGATACGATCATCGCGGTGTCCTGGATGCTTGCAGGGGGGCAGAGTCTAAGTTGCTCGATCAGATACGCCAGCTGGTGACTCTTGAGTCTCCCAGCGACGATAAGAAGGCGGTGGACGAGTGCGCCGACGCCGTTGCGGAGATGGCAGCGGATCTGGGAGCGCGGATGCGGCGGCATTGTCAGAAGACATTTGGCGATGTGCTGGAATTGCGTTTTGGTGCGAAGAAGAAGGTCGCGCCGCTGATGTTGCTGGGTCATCTGGACACGGTTTGGCCGTTGGGGACGCTGGCGAAGATGCCGTTTCGGATTGGGGATGGACTCGCCTGGGGTCCGGGAACTCTGGACATGAAGGCGGGGGTGGCGATGGCGATGACCGCCATAGAGATTCTGCGCACGATGGGGGCGGAGCATCGTCCAATCGTCATGCTGCTGAACAGCGACGAGGAAGTGGGGAGTCCGGTGTCGCGGCCCATTACCGAGAAGCTGGCACGGGAGTGCGCAGCGGTTTTCGTGCTGGAGCCCGCGCAGGGACCAGGCGGCGCCTATAAAACGGCGCGCAAAGGCGTGGGCGACTATACGGTGCGGTTGAAAGGTGTGGCGGCGCATGCGGGAGTGGATTTCGCGCGGGGACACAGCGCGATCCACGAGCTCGCGCATCAGCTGGAAACGATTCGGACCTTCACCGAGCTGGATCGGGGACTTACGGTGAACGCGGGTGTGATTCGAGGAGGAACGCGGACGAACGTGGTGGCCGCGGAGGCCGAGGCCGAAGTGGACGTAAGGATTGCGCGGGCGAAAGACGCGGCGCGGATTGAGAAGCGGTTTCGCGGCTTGCGCGTTCGGGACCGGCGCTGCGTCCTCGAAGTGGAAGGCGGAATGAATCGGCCGCCGATGGAGCGGAGCCGGGCGACGGTGGCGCTGTTTCGGCGAGCGCAGAAGCTCGCGGAGGGTTTGGGCTTTCGGTTGGAAGAAGCAGCAACGGGCGGTGGATCGGATGGAAACTTTACCGCGGCGATGCGGGTTCCTACGTTGGATGGCATGGGCGCGGTGGGCGAAGGAGCGCACGCATCTCACGAGTCGGTGCTGCTGAAGGATCTGGCGCCGCGGACGGCGCTGCTGGCGGAGATGATCCGCACCACCTGAGTGCGAAAGGATGGTTCGATGCTGAAGCTGATCGAGATCGGGCTGCTGGCAGTCACGCTGCTGATCGTTCTGGGCCTGGTGGTCAAGGGACGGCCGGAAGCGGCACCCACGTCGGATCATGCGATCGGGGCAAAAGAGCCGCACGATGGGGAAGGGCAGCCGAAGGCAAGCTGAGCAATTGCCATGCGGGCGAGGACTGGCCGTCCAGACGCGAATTGCCATCGATGCAACCGCCGTGGTTGGATCTTGAGCCGATTTCGGCTTTTCAGGGGACGACGATTTGCGAAGTGACGCCGGAGCGGAGGCGCAGGTCGACAGCTTCGATCATGCTGGCGACGAGTGCCAGCGGTAATCCAACCACATTGAAATAGCAGCCGTGGACACGGGGAATCCAGCGGGCGGCCATTCCCTGGATGGCGTAGGCGCCGGCTTTGCCGTGTGGCTCGCCGGTGGCGATGTAGCGGGTGAGTTCTTCGTCGCTGGGTGTGAGCATGGTCACGTGGGTCACCTCTGCGGCGACTTCGGCGATGCCGGCCTGAGGAACGAGGAGGGCCACGCCAGTGACGACCTGGTGCGTGGCGCCGGCGAGGAGGCGCAACATTCGGCCGGCGTCAGAGTCATTCTCGGGTTTGCCGAGAATTTCCCCGTCGGGCGCAACGACGGTGGTGTCGGCCCCAAGGATCACATGGGGTTCCGCGCTGCGTTCTGCCAGGGTTTGAAATTCTGCGGAGGCGGCGATGACATCGGCTTTTTCTCGAGCCAGACGGAGGACGTAGCCGATAGGGCGCTCGCCCGGGCGCACACCTTCGTTAACAGAGCCGGTGAGGACTTCAAAGGTGAAACCCGCCTGGGTGAGCAGATCGCGACGGCGCGGGGAGGCAGAGGCGAGCACCAGCATAGGAGCAGGGTACAGGGAGCAGGGTGCGGGGGACAGGGCGCCAGTAACCTGTAGCCCGTAGCGAATAGCAGGAAAGTTGTCAGCGATCCTGGGAAAGCTGAGCCCTCTTAGTCGTCGCGATCACGAATGTTCGGGGCTGGAGCCGGGCTCAGGGAAGTCGGAGTCGTTGTCCTTGATCTCTTCGTTGTTGTCGCGATGGGGCAGCTGATCGGCAAGGCGGTCGTGGGCTTCGCCGGGGCGCGAGGGCTTCTGCCGAGTGTCTTCGACGGCGCCTTTCTGCAGGTCGGCGTCAGGCTGTGAGGGTCCCGTAGGGGTCATGGTTTCTCCAATAAATTGAACGGCAATGCAGGTGGATGCTCTTTGCCCAGAGTACGCTGCCCTGGGTCGAGCCCGCAGGGGCGGGAACTGCTAAGGTGAGGAGCGATGGAATCGGATTTCGATGCAAAGACGATGCTGGAGGCGGCGATGCACGAGGCGCGCGTGGGGCTGGCCGAAGGCGGGATCCCCATTGGAGCGGCAATCTTTACGCGAGAAGGAAAGCTGCTCGGTTCCGGGCACAATCGGCGGGTGCAGCACGGCGATCCTTCCGCACATGGGGAGACGGATGCGTTCCGCAACGCAGGACGGCAGCGCTCGTATCGCGAGCTGGTGATGGTGACGACGCTGGCGCCATGCTGGTACTGCAGCGGGCTGGTCCGGCAGTTCGGGTTCCGGACAGTGATCGTTGGGGAGAGCCGGACATTTCAGGGCGGGATCGAGTGGCTGCGAGAACTGGGGATTGACGTAATCGATCTCGACTCCCAGGATTGCGTAGACATGCTCGGCGGGTTCATTCGCGAGCATGCGGAGATCTGGAACGAAGACATCGGTGAGGACCAGCCGTCCAGGCGCACACGGGACTAGCCGTCCCGGCGTACGCGCTTCGCGGGACTGGCCATCCAGACAGCCGCGCTTCGGGCCAGAACGGGTCAATGCGGGGCCGCCGTGATGGTGCCCCGCATCGCGTTTGCGTTTTGACGTCAGCAGCTCAGGCTGTTTGCGCGAAGACGTGCTTTTCCATCCATTCCTTCGCTTCCGCATTCTTGGTCCAGTCGCCGGCAACCTGGCGGATGGGGACATTCAGGCGATTCCAGACATTGATGGCGGCGATGGCCAGCAACAAGGCGGCCAGGCCCTTCTCGTCATAATGGCGGGCGGCTTCGTTCCAGATGTCGTCAGCGACCGGGTCGGGCCGGTCGCTGAGGCGGGTGACGCATTCGGCCAGGGCGAGGGCTGCGCGCTCGGCATCGGTGAAGTAGGGCGCGTCGCGCCAGGCTGCGACGGCGAAGAGGCGGTCATCTGTCTCGCCGTCCTGTCGCAGCTCGCGGGCGTGCATGTCCACACAGACGCTGCAGCCGTTGATCTGGCTTACGCGCAGATGGATGAGCTTGATGGTGGATTTGGGGAGTCCACTTTGGTCGGTGGACGCAGTGAGAGCGAGCATCGCCTGCATCGCCCTGGGGAAGATCATGACGGGATTCTTCATTCGTGCCTGCATGGTGTATCTCCTTGTCACAGGGAGTGGTTTTCATTCGTCATAACCATGACGCAATGAACGGGGAGGATGTGACGAGATGGCGGACAGAGCAATGGTGCAAGGAGAACAAAGAGGAACCGGGAGAGTCATGGGCTATTGGGTGGTGACCGGCGTATTGTGCGCCGAACTGGGGGCGGGCGGCTTTCTGGATGTCCTGCGCACGCATTACGCGGTGGGGATTGTGACTCGGCTGGGTTATCCGCCCTATATCCTGACCATCCTGGGTTTATGGAAGCTGCTGGCGATTCCGGCGCTGCTGGCACCTGGGTTCACGCGGCTGAAAGAATGGGCATACGCCGGGATTTTTTTCGACATGACGGGTGCAGCCATGTCCCACGCGGCCTGCGGCGAAGGCAAAGCCGTGATTGCGCCCCTGGTGATTGCCGCCCTCGCGATGATCTCGTGGTGGCTGCGTCCGGCGAGCCGGCGATGCGGTATCGCTGTCGAAACGGGAGCGCAGGAGGCCTGATGAACGAGCATGAATGGCTGGCGGAGCGGTTCGAAGAGAATCGGAGACATCTGCAGGGAGTGGCTTATCGCCTGCTCGGCTCGTTGAGCGAGGCGGAAGACGCGGTGCAGGAGGGATGGCTGCGGCTGAGCCGTTCGGGCGCGGAGGGCGTAGAAAACCTGCCGGGCTGGCTGACGACGGTGGTGGCGCGCGTGTGTCTCGACATGCTGCGGTCGCGCAAATCGCGCGGAGAGGAATCGCTGGAGACACCGGGATCTGAAGCGGCAGCCGGCGCGCATCGGGCCATCGATCCGGAGCAGGAAACGATGCTGGCGGAATCTGTGGGGCTGGCGACGCTGGTGGTTCTGGATCGGCTGAATCCTGCGGAGCGCATTGCCTTTGTGCTGCACGACGTGTTTGATGTGCCATTCGAGGAGATTGCGCGGATCGCGGGGCGTACCTCGGAGTCGGTGCGACAGCTGGCCAGCCGGGCGCGACGGCGGGTGCGCGGGGTGACAAGTGTTCCTGAAGGGCAGATCGCGCAGCAGCGTTCGCTGGTGGAGGGATTTCTGGCAGCGCTGCGGGCCGGCGACGCGGAAAAGCTGGTGACGCTGATGACCCCGGAGTTTGCGGCGCGCGCTGATGCAGCCGCGGCTCCGCGTGGATTGCCGGAGGTGTATGGCGCCGAGGGCTGGGCGAGGGAGGCGATTCGAACGGCGAATGGCGCGCGTCTGGCGCGTGTGGCGCTGGTAGACGGCGCGGTGGGTCTCGTGGTGGCCCCGCGTGGGCGGCTCTTCCGCGTGCTGCGGTTCACCTTTGCCGACGGGCGCATCGCCGGTCTGGAGGTGATTGGCGATCGGGAACAATTGCGGAGAACTGAGGTGGCTGTTCCTTGCGATTGAGGAGTTTGGCTGGATTTTTAATTGCCTGCGCGAGGGCAATCACACTTTCTTCTTGTCTCCAGTGATGATTGTCACCGACAATCGTTGCCTGCGCACTGCAACCTGTACCTGAAGCGCGTTGCCGATTCCGGGCTTTTCACGCACAGCCACCGGAGCGGCGCGCAGAGAATCCGGCCACCTGCATCGGCTACAGATTTCCCGGCAGCATTGGTGGACGGAGTCCGGGCCACGATTGCCCCCGGGCAGTCGGTGGAGGTACAACATGCCGCTGTACGCAGAACGTCCGCCTCTGCCCTCCGATGACAAGCGCTGGAGAATTGTGAATGGCACGATGCGCAAGCACGGCTATTCGCGCAATGCGCTGATTGAGACGCTGCATACGGTGCAGTCCTCATTCGGTTTTCTGGACGAGCCTTCGATTAAGTTTGTTGCGCGATCGCTGCGGGTGCCGCTGAGCCAGGCGTATGGAGTGGTGACGTTCTACCACTACTTCAGTCTGAAGCCGCCGGGCCGACACACCTGCACCGTTTGCACCGGAACCGCCTGCTACATCAAGGGATCGGAGAAGCTGGTGGCGGAAACGGAAAAGCTGCTGCACATCAAAGCGGGACAGACGACGCCGGACGGAGAGGTGTCCTTTACAACGGCGCGATGCGTGGGCGCGTGCGGGCGCGCGCCAGTGGTGTTGCTGGACGGGGAGCTTTCGGGACAGATGGAAGGACCGCAGCTGGCGCAGCAGCTCGAAAGGTGGATCCAGCAATGAACGTCGAGGAACTGGAGCAGATTGCCGCCACCCAGGTGGAAGAGCGGGACCAGTACGAATACCAGGTGAACGTGTGCATGGGGACGGGTTGCCTTTCGCAGCACAGCGACAGGGTGAAAGCCGCCATTGAGAAAGAAGCCGATGGCTCGGGGAAGAAATGCCATGTGCGCCGCACCGGCTGTATGGGTTTGTGTGCGGCCGGGCCGATGGTGCTGGTGGAACCGAACGAGACGCGTTACGGGCACGTGCACGAGGGCGACGCGAAGGAGATTGTGGCGTCACTCGGAGGCGAGCCGGTAGCGCGGCTCGATCCGCATCTGGGCGGCTATTTCGAAGGTCAGCATCATGTTGTGCTGGAGAACTCCGGACACATCGATCCGGAGGAGATCGAAGAGTATGTGGCGCGGGGCGGCTATGAAGCGCTGGTGAAGGCTCTGACCGACATGAATCCGGCGTCGGTGATTGAGCAGATCTCCAGGAGCGGGCTGCGGGGGCGCGGAGGCGGCGGATATCCCACCGGGTTGAAGTGGGACACGGTCGCGAAGGTCAAGGGCGCGCAGAAGTACGTGATCTGCAATGGCGACGAAGGCGATCCGGGCGCGTTCATGGATCGCAGCGTGCTGGAGAGCGATCCGCAGCGGGTGATTGAAGGCATGGCGATCGCGGCGTATGCGATCGGTGCGAGCAAGGGATACATCTACGTGCGCGCGGAGTATCCACTGGCGGTGCAACGGCTGACGGTGGCGCTGCAGCAGGCGCGGCGGCGCGGATTCCTGGGGAACGGTATCTGCGAGACGACGTTCAGTTTCGACATCGATATTCGCCTCGGGGCCGGGGCGTTTGTTTGCGGAGAAGAGACGGCGCTGATCGCATCGATTGAAGGCAAGCGGGGAACGCCGCGTCCGCGTCCGCCGTATCCGGCGGTCTCAGGATTGTGGGGCGCGCCGACGCTGATCAACAACGTGGAAACCTTCGCCAACGTGGCACCGATTATCCGGCACGGAGGTGAGTGGTTCTCGTCGATGGGGACAGCGCGCAGCAAAGGGACGAAGGTCTTCGCGTTGACGGGGAAGATTCAGCGCACTGGCCTGGTGGAAGTGGCAATGGGGATGACGCTGCGGCAGATCATCTTCGGCATCGGCGGCGGCGTTCCGGACGGAAGGAAGTTCAAGGCGGTGCAGACGGGCGGACCTTCGGGCGGATGTTTGCCTGACGAGCATCTCGATTTGTCCATCAGCTACGACGCTCTGATCAGCGCCGGTTCCATGATGGGTTCGGGCGGCATGATCGTCATGGACGATACCTCGTGCATGGTCTCGGTAGCCCGATTCTTTATGGAATTCTGCATGACGGAGTCGTGCGGAAAGTGCATTCCCTGCCGCGCGGGGACGGTGCAGATGTACAACCTGCTGTCCAAGATCTGTAAAGGGGAAGGAACGCACCGGCACCTGGACCAGCTAATCGAATTGTGCGAGGTCGTGGGCGCAACCAGTCTCTGCGGCCTGGGGCAGACCGCGCCGAACCCGGTGCTGAGCACGCTGCGCTACTTCCGGAACGAGTACCTGGCGCACATTGATGAGAAGCGGTGTCCGGCGGGGGTTTGCGACTTGAGTTCGGCCGCAGTGGACGCTCCCCGCGGGGAGGTGCACGCATGAGCGCCGATACGAATGTTCGTACTCTGGTGATCGATGGCGAAGACATCAGCGCGCGCGCCGATCAAACCATCCTCGAAGCGGCGCGGGAGCATAACGTCGGTATTCCTACCCTGTGTCATCTGGAGGGGCTCTCGGAAGTGGGCGCGTGCCGGCTCTGCCTGGTGGAAGTGAAAGGGGCACGGCGGCTGCTGCCGGCGTGCGTCACTCGGGTCGAAGAGGGCATGGAGGTCGTCACCCATTCTCCGAAAATCGACCGCTATCGGACGATGATCCTCGAGATGTTCTTCGCGGAGAGGAACCACGTGTGCAGCGTGTGCGTGGCCAACGGCAACTGCGAGCTGCAGAGCCTGGCGTTGACTCTGGGTCTGACCCACGTCGAGATCCCCTACCAGTATCCGCAGCTGCCCGTGGATGCGTCGCATCCGCGATTCACTGTCGATCACAATCGTTGTGTGCTGTGCACCCGATGCGTGCGCGTCTGTTCGGAAATTGAGGGCGCCAACACCTGGGGAGTCATGGGCCGCGGCACGCAGTCAATGGTGATTACCGACCTGAAGCAGCCGTGGGGCGATTCGGAAAGCTGCACGAGCTGCGGCAAGTGCGTGCAGGTGTGCCCGACAGGAGCGCTGTTTGAGAAAACGCGCGCGGGAACCAAGGTCCACAAGCATCCGGACTTCCTGCCGTATCTGCGGATCATGCGGGAAGGGGAGCAGCCATGAGCGAACTAAAAACCCTGGCCACCGTTTGGCTCGACGGATGTTCCGGCTGCCACATGTCGCTGCTCGACATGGATGAGAGGCTGATCGAACTGAGCAGCCAGTTCCGTCTGGTGTTCAGCCCCCTGGTGGATCGCAAGACCTTCCCGGAGAGCGTCGACGTGACACTGGTGGAGGGTGCGGTCGCGAGCGAAGAAGATTTGAAAAAGATCCGGAAGATTCGCGAGCATACCCGGATTCTTGTTTCGCTGGGGGACTGCGCCTTGACGGGCAACGTCTCCGCTATGCGCAACATGGTTGGCCCGCTCCCGGTGCTGCAGCGGGTCTACCTGGAGAATGTGGATCTGCAGAAGCAGGTGCCAACGGTCGGGGTTCCGGCGCTGCTGGATCGTGTTCGGCCGGTGCACGAGGTGGTGCCGGTCGATGTTTTTGTTCCCGGCTGCCCGCCCTCGGCGGACACGATCTACCAGGTGCTGTCGGAACTGCTGGCAGGCCATGTGCCCACACTGGGCGGCGTCGCCCACTTCGGCTGATTGGAGAGCCCATGCCTCGCACGATTGTCATCGATCCCGTCACCCGGCTGGAAGGGCACGGCAAGATCACTCTTCAGCTGGATGAAGCCGGCATTGTGCAGGACGCGACGTTCCATGTCACCCAGCTGCGCGGATTTGAAAAGTTTTGCGAAGGGCGTCCGTTTTACGAGATGCCTGACATCACGGCGCGGATCTGCGGTATCTGCCCGGTCAGCCATCTCATTGCCTCGTCGAAGGCGTGCGATGCGATTCTGGCGGTGCGGATTCCCCCGGCAGCGGCGAATCTTCGGCAGATTCTGAATCTGGCGCAGCTGATCCAGTCGCATGCGCTGAGTTTCTTCTATTTGTCCTCCCCCGATCTGCTGCTGGGCATGGATGCGCCGGCGGACGAGCGCAGCATTCTCCATGTCGCCCACTCGCACCCATCGATTGCCGCCGACGGCGTGGCTCTGCGGCAGTTTGGACAGCGCGTGATCGAAATGCTGGCGGGGCGGAGGATTCATCCGGGCTGGACAGTGCCGGGGGGTGTCAATGAGCCGCTGAGCGCGGAGAAACGCGACGCGATTCTTGTGCTGATTCCGGCCGCGATCGCCGCGATTGAGCGGACCCTGGTGTGGTTTCGGCAGAGCGTGGAGAAGTTCGCGGCGGAGATCGAGGTCTTTGCCAATTTCCCGACGCTGTTCATGGGCCTGATCGACGACCGGGGGCTGGCCGAATATTACGACGGCGCTTTGCGCGTGATTGACTCGGAAGGAAACATCATTGCCGGCGAGCTGAATCCGGCGCACTATGCGGATTTCATTGGCGAGGCGGTCGAGCCGTTCACCTACATGAAGTTTCCGTATTACAAACCGCTGGGCTATCCGGGAGGGACGTATCGAGTGGGACCGCTGGCGCGGCTGAATCTGGCCGGCCGCTGCGACACGCCCCTGGCCGACAAGGAATGGCGGGAGTTTCGGGCGATGTCGCCGCGCCCGCTGCTCAGCTCGTTCCACTATCACTACGCGCGGCTCATCGAGATGCTGCATGCGACGGAGAAGGTTGAGGCTCTGCTGGCCGATTCGAGCATTCTCGACAAACACGTGCGAGCTACAGCCTCGGTGAACAACCTGGAAGGTGTCGGTGTTGCGGAAGCGCCGCGCGGCACGCTGATCCACCACTACAAGGTGGATGAGAATGGGTTGATTCGCTGGGCGAATCTGGTGATTGCGACGGGGCACAACAACGCTGCGATGAATCGGGGCATCCTGCAGACGGCCCGCCATTACGTGCAGGGGGACAACATCGCCGAGGGCATGCTGAACCGAGTGGAGGCGGTGGTGCGGACCTTCGATCCGTGCCTGAGCTGTTCCACGCATGCGATGGGACGGATGCCGCTGACAATTGAACTCCGCGCACCGGATGGTTCGCTGGTGCGCGAGGTGCGCAGGGGCTGAGGCCAGGGCGTCATGGACGCGTATACAACCAACACGCCCCAGAGACCCGCACGATCGCAGTCGTTAGAGCAATCTCTGAGACCCGCTCGGGAAGCGCGATGCGATGGTACTGGTCAGCCGGCATTGCTTCTCGCCTGCGGCAATTCCCTGCGTCAGGATGACGGGGTTGGTCTGCGGATTGCAGAGGCGGCGGAACAACTCTTTCCCGCCTCGCGTCTGCGGATCGTGGCCGCACAGCAATTCACGCCGGAGATGGCAGCCGATCTGGCTGCTACCGACCTGGTGATCTTTGTGGATGCCTGTGTGGGCGATGACCCCGGGGCCATTCGTGTCATTCCTGTCACGGCGTCCTCCGGATCGCCGGAAACCCACCGGCTGGATCCGCCGGCACTGCTGGCGATGGCGGCGTCTCTGTGCGGCCATCTGCCGGCGCACGCCTTTGCGCTCAGCATTGGTGCGGGGCGCTTTGGATATGGGACGGAGATCTCCGGGCCGCTGCGGCAGGCCATCCCGCGTGCGTGCCGTTTGGTCGACAATCTCCTGCGGGCCTTTGGTCGGCCTCAGGCCTGACCCGCCGCACTGTTGCACCGCGCGCCCAGTGCCGGCGCGGCCCCTTCTGCTTCGGGTAACCGAAGAACGCGCCGCAGGCTCAGGAGCAGGGTTTGCGGCTCGGAGTCGAGGACGACGTCGATACCATCCTTTACCGCAGTGTGGGCGCCATAACCGCCCCCCACCAGCAGGATCGGGACGGAGGGGTTGCGCCGGCGCGTAGCGGCGATGACCTGCAGCCGATGAGCGCGGGGAAGGGAATGACACAGGACCACCAGATCAAAGGGCACGCCCCGGATACGCTCGAGGGCCTGAGGAACGTCCGCGGCATTCACCACGCGCAAGCCGGCCGTTTCGACGATGGCGGCGCGGCTCCAGAGGAGGGCGGGATCAGCACCGATTTGGATTGCGGTCAGCATAAAGCGTCCAAAGATGGCGCCGACTGCAACAGCGGCCCTGCCATCTGATTCTTATTGTGAATGCGCGAACAGGCATCGTATGTATGGAAGCGAACGAAAGGCAGGCAACTTTTTGATGCCTGGCGAACAACTGCTTCCTCAAGCGACGGGCAGAGAGGGGGAACGGCTCAGTGAACTTTCGCAATGTGATTCTGCAACACCTGGACGCAGATGCAATCGAGCGGCTCCGGTTGCGGTCAGTGCCGCTGGAACTGGCGCAGACTCTGGAGGATCCCGGATCGCGCATCGACAACATCTTCTTTCTTGAAGAGGGAATCGGTTCGATGACGACGATGTTCGAAGACGGCTCGCAGGTGGAGGCGGGCATGTTCGGCTGGGAGTCGGCGATCGGCGCTCCATCCCTGATGGGGATCCGGAAGAGCCGCAACCACATTGCTGTGCAGGTACCCGGGCATGCCTGGGTGGCTTCGAAGGAAGTCGCGGAGCAGGAATTCCGGCGGCTGGACTGCTTCCATGATCTGGTGCTGCGCTACATGCAGTCGCAGATCCTGCAGGCGACGCAGTCCTGTGGATGCAATGCGCGACACAACGTTCAGCAGAGGCTGTCGCGATGGCTGCTGCTGTGTCGGGATCGAACCAGCGCGGACGTCCTGCAGTTAACACAGGATTTTCTGGCCGCCATGCTGGGTGTCGAACGCCCGGCGGTGACGGTGGTGGCGGGCAAGCTGCAGGAACTCGGGCTGATCGAATACAGCCGAGGGCGGGTTCGTATCACCGATCGCGATGGTCTGGAGGCGCTGGCCTGCGAGTGCTATCAGGTGGCCAGGAGCGAGCTGCAGGCGTTCCGTGAATATGCGGACGGGCGAGCCGAGTTGTATCACTCGAAAGACCGAGGCCTGCGGCGCGCGTAATCATCCCTTATGGATTTTGCGGTTGCGGAGATCCGTTTTCGGCGGGTTGCTGGGCAGCAGGCGGGGGAGCGACTCCGCGCGGTGGCGTGTAGTGCGGGCGGTTCTGCAGCCGGAAGTCGTCGCGAATGACGTAGAAGTTCTGCTCGGGGAGATCGGCCTCGAGCAAGCGGCCGTCGTTCGCGTAGTAGAGCTCGACGGTGATGCCGTTTTGCTCGCTGACCGTGACGCTGGCATGGTGGACCATCGTGGACTGTCCCTGGATCGTGCCGTGCACGTCCGGATCGGCGTTGTATTGGGCCGGCACCAGCAGGCCATTCTGCTTGGGGATAATGATCCACGTTGTCGGCGGATGCTCCACAGCAAAGTGCGCCATTTCGAGATAGGCGGCAGGATCGAGGTCGGGCAGCAGCGCGAGATGCTGATGGCGATCGACGGTATTGGTCGTGGTCTTGCCGCTGGCGTTGATGTTGATCTGAAACTGGCGGCCCGTGGCATCGGAGGCGAGGTTGAAAGTCACCTGAGATCCATTCACGGATCCGGTGAGCTCATCGCGCACGATGTTGAGCTGGCTGTCGAGGCGATTGCCGTTGGAGAAAGAGTAGGTGAATTTCGCCATCTTCAGATCCCCGTGCGAAGTGATTTGGTAGCCGCCAGGCAGGGTGGCAACGGAGGCTTCGGCGGAGCCCACGGTTTTGCCGCTGTCGGCTTCGACGAGCGCGTATTGGGACGAGCCCGCAGGGATGCCGGGGGCCTGGGCAAACGCCGCCGGAACAGCAAGGGCAGGGAGCAGGGCAAGAACAGGCAAACGCATGGCTCGGAAGGACCTTTCTGATCCATTAGACACAATTCCACGGTAAAAGCTGCGGTTGTGCCGGCTGACGAAGTCCTGCTCAGGAATTGGACCGGTTTAATCGGCCTCCGCGCGCTCGATCGGCATCTCCGGCTCGGAGGCCAGCTATTCGAGGCTCTTCCCCTTGGTTTCCGGTAGCAACAGGACGATCGTGATCAGTCCCGGAACGCTCACGATGGCAGCGCGGGATTCAACTGTGAGCAGTCCGTGCCAGTGCATGAGGGAGGGGAAAAGTGAAGACGCATCCGACCCTCGCGGGCATGAATCAGTGAAACAGGCTGAGGTCGATGGAATTCGCCATCGCTGCGTAGCCGGCATCTTTGGGGTGCAGATGATCGCCGCTGTCGTAAGCGGGCGCATAGACGAGCGGGTGCGCGGGATCGCGGGTGGCTTTGTCGAAGTCAATCACGCCATCGAAGGCGCCTCCGGTACGGATCCAGTCATTGACGGCTTCGCGGATCTCTTCGCCTCTGTCGGTGTAATAGCCGGCTCCCTGATAAGGGGTGAGAGTCGCGCCGAAGACCTTGATGCCATGTTCGTGGGCGCGGGCGACGATCTGGCGCAGGCCCTGTTCAAGATCCTCGGCGGTGAGCTTGTAGTCGGGCCGGTTGGCGTCGTGCAGAGTACCGATATCGTTGATGCTCTCCAGCACGATGACGTACCTGACGCCGGACTGCGAAAGCACGTCGCGGTCGAAGCGGGCGAGGGAGTTGGAGGCAACGCAGGTAATCAGCACGCAGTTGCCGCCGATGCCCTCATTTAGCACCGACAGGTGCGCGGTGGCCGGATCGTGGTGCAGGCGCACGGCGAGATAGTCGGGCCAGCGGTGGTTCTCATTATCGGTCGCGTAGGCTCCGTCAGTGATGGAATCGCCAAACGCGACGACCGCAGCGGCATGAGGAGCAACGGGCTCGACATCCACGCCTTTAACGAAATACCAGGAGGGAAGGGTCGTGGCGCCTGTGAGTGTGGGTGCGCTCACGACGTTGCTGCCGGTTTGGATGTAGTTGACCTGCTGCGCGCCGGAATGGACGGAGACATTGCTGATCTGCTGCAGCGGCAGAAAGAGACTGATGGCGAGGTCGGCGAAGGCAGGCGTTGCCAGATCCACCGGGTCGCTGACCACCTCGGCGCCCGCCGGGATGACGATGGAAGCCTGGCCGCCAAAGGCGAGGGCGTGGAGAGAACCCGGCTGGATGGCGGATTCCCCGGCGCTCAGAGCAACGGTAGCCGCATCGATGCGCAGCGGCTCGGTACCGAATTCATTCGTGAAGCGGACGCGCAGCGCTTTGCCGGGGATCGAGGTATGGACGATCTCGCGGAGCGTGGAATCAACCAGGGTGGGAATGGTGTGCCAGGGATCGCCGCCAAAGGGGGATGTGGCCCAGCTGCCGACCCAGTGCTGCGGTGGTGCCGAGGGAGTCGTCTGTGCGATGGCGGTAGGGCCGAAGCACATCATGATCGCGATCGCCAGGGGTGACAACCGGCGAGGCAGAAGCAAAAGCGCAGAGCGCGAGCGGCGCATGACGACATTCCTCCACAGAGTTGCGGGTCGTGCGGAATGGATCATCATAAACGTCCCCGGAGATGGAAATGCCCTTCCTTTCGCCTGATGCGAAAGAAAGGGCATTCGAAGCGGTTGCCCTTTTACTTCCTCGCGGTTTCGAAGCGCTTGTTAACTTCGTCCCAGTTGACGGTGTTCCACCAGGCAGCGAGATAATCCGGGCGCTTGTTCTGGTACTTCAGGTAGTAGGCGTGTTCCCATACGTCGTTGCCGAGGATCGGGAAATGGCCCTGCATGAGCGGGCTGTCCTGGTTTGCACTGGTGATGATCTTCAGCTTGCCATCCCAGATGAGCCAGCCCCAGCCGGAACCGAACTGCTTCGCTGTGGTCTCGTTGAACAGCTTTTTGAAGTCGTCAAAGCTGCCAAAGTCCTTTTTAATCTGCTCAGCGATGGCGCCTTTCGGCTCGCCGCCGCCGTTCGGCTTCATGATGGCCCAGAACATGCTGTGATTCACGTGGCCCCCGCCGTTGTTGCGGACGGTGGTGCGAACGTCTTCGGGGACGCTGTTGAGGTTGCGCAGCAGGTCTTCGGCGGAGTGTTTTCCGAGATCCGGGTGCTTTTCAATGGCCGCGTTGAGGTTGTTGACGTAAGCGGCGTGATGCTTGTCGTGATGCAGATGCATCGTCTGTTCGTCGATGTGCGGCTCCAGAGCCGCATAGTCGTAAGGAAGGGGTGGAACTTCGTGTGCCAAAGCATCCTCCTTGGGCGAGGTTGATGGTTCGATTATGCGGAGGGGTGACGCGGGCAGCTCGCGAAAAGTTGGCGGAGACCCGCGCAAAAATTTGCTCTCCGATCATACTGGATGCAGCGAGATGGCTGCAGGGTGCAAGGTCAGGGTCGCCAGGCGGCAGAGCGCGGCCGAATTTCGGTTTTTCAGTGGCCAGGGCGTTCCTGCGCGTGCGGCTCCTATACATTGAGAAAAGGACTGTCGGTGATCGCGTCGGTTGTGACGATGAGTGGAGATCTCGATCGGCTGACGGACTGCAATTCTGTTGATATTTTCAGGATAAGAACAAGCCTCGATTGGCTCCGTCTCCCATAACCCGAAGAGAACTGCTGCGTCGAGCGGGTGCCTCTGGCGTCTTGGCGCTGGGCGCCCCCGCACTGGCTCTGGGGCAAAACCAGAACCAGGCGCCGCAAGTTAAGGCGGGACAGGGGCCAAAGCCGGAATCGCAGGCCGCTGAGAAGTATCCGCACGCGCCCGGGGCATTCATCAATCACCCGTTTACCCAGGTGACGAGAGACGGGGAGGCGATGCTGGACGACCTGGAGGGGCGAGCCAGCGACTTCTTCTATAACGAAGCCAGCCCGCGTACCGGGATGGTTCGGGATCGCGCACCGGCTGTGGGCCTGTCGATGAGTCGCGTCTCCAGCATTGCGGCGACGGGCTTCGGTCTGACTGCGCTTTGCATCGCTCACAAGCGGAACTACCTGCGTCCTTACGACTGCGAACAGCGGGTGGAGAAGACTCTGGCCTTCCTGCTGGAAGACTGCCCGCACGAGCATGGATTTCTCTACCACTTCATCGATATGGAGAGCGGACAGCGCATGTTCGGCAGCGAGCTCTCTTCCATCGACACCTGCTGGCTGCTGTGCGGCATTCTCACCTGCCGGCAATATTTTTCCGGCAATCCCCGCATCGAAGGCCTGGCGACGACCTTCTATCGACGCATCGACTGGGAGTGGATGCTCAACGGCGGCAATACGCTCTCGATGGGGTGGCTGCCCGACCAGGGATTTCTCAACCATCGCTGGGACATCTATTCCGAACTGCTGGTGCTGTATCTGCTGGCGATCGGCTCGCCGACGCACCCCATTCCCGCCACTACCTGGAACGATCTGCAACGGCCGGTCGTGCAATTCGGGGGACTGGATTTCATCAGCGGGGTGGCGCCCATCTTCATCCATCAGTACGCCCACGCGTGGTGCGATTTGCGAAACGTGGCCGATCTGCACGCGAACTACTTCACCAATTCCATTGCGGCGACCAGCGCGCACCAGTTGTGGTGCCTGACGGAAGGCCGCAGATTTCCGTGGTGGGACCAGAATCTGTGGGGAGTGAGTGCGTCGGATTCGCGGGATGGCTACCGCGTGTGGGGAGGCCCCCCGGCGATGGGTCCGCTGGATGGCACTCTGGTGCCGAATGCCGCGGGCGGCTCAGTGGTCTTTCTGCCCGCCGAATGCACGCATGTGCTGCTGAGCATGCGCGAGCAGTTCAAGGAGAAGGTGTATACGCGGTACGGCTTTGTCGACGCCTTTCAGCCCCACGCCAACTGGTTCGCCCCCGACATTCTGGGCATCGATCAGGGGATTATGATGCTCATGGCCGAGAATCTGCGCACGGGCTTTGTGTGGCAGCAGTTCATGAAGAATCCGGAAGTCGGTCACGCGATGGGACAGGTGCAGTTCCACCCGGATGTCAACGCGATGTGGCAGGTGACGTAGCCGAGCTCCGATCATTTTGCCGCTTTCTGGCCCATGAATTGATCCAATCGTTACGCGGAGCTCTGAAGATTCGGAGAAAATAGCTGATTCGATGGCAAATGTTGACTCGCGTTATCGATGGATAGAAGGACAGGGCCAGGCTTTCGGAGCGCCGGGTCTCGAGCCCCGATGGACCTCGAGCGCCAAAGACACCGTCAGCACCGCTT
>DASRRO010000107.1:0-41044 GCA_035656855.1 Acidobacteriaceae bacterium
CCTCGCTGTTCATCATGCTGATGCTGATTGGCGTGCTGCTGAACATTACGCGGGAAGTGGACTGACAACCCGGCGATCCCGCATTCTGGAACCCAATGGAACACAGCGACGCAGTTGTCGATCAGTTCACGCGCCAGGCTGCGCAGTTCGCGCACTCGCCCGCGGCGCGCAACGAGGAGATTGTCGAGCGCATTTTGCGGATGGCGCAGGCCGGGCCGGCCGACACCGCTCTGGACGTGGCGTCCGGGCCTGGGGTTCTGGCATGTGCTCTGGCCCGGCTGGTCCGGCACGCGACCGGCATCGATCTGACGCCGGCGATGCTGGATCAGGCGCGGGCGATCCAGGCCGATGCAGGCCTTACGAACCTGCAGTGGGATCTCGGCGACGTGACAGCGATGCCCTATGCCGCCGGATCCTTCACCATCGTTACCTGCCGCTTCGCCTTTCATCATTTTCCGGAGCCGCTGCAGGTTCTGCGCGAGATGCGCCGCGTCGCCGCCCCAGGCGCGCGGATTGTCGTCGCCGACAGCGCACCGGCTGCCGCGATGGCCGCCGCCTTTAATGCCATGGAGAAGCTGCGCGATCCCTCGCACACCCGGGCGATGCCCGCTGAGGAACTTCGTGCGCTGTTCACCGCCGTTGGGTTGCCGGAGCCGCGCCTCGAGCAGACTCGGCTGGCTCTCGATCTGGATTCGTTCCTGGCCCGCTCGTATCCACCCGGCGGCGAGCGGGACAAGGATCGTTTGCGCGCGATGTTCGAGGACGCGCTGGCCGACCATGCTCTCGACGTGCAGCCTCGCCGGGAAGCGGGCATTATTCTTTTTTCGATTCCGGTGGCGATCCTGGCCGCGCAGGTGCCCGATGCCGGCTGATAGGGGGTCTCGCATCCTCATTGCCGGCGGCGGCACCGGCGGCCACATCATCCCCGCGCTGTCCATTGCTGACGAACTGAAGGCTCGTCACGGCGCGGAGATGCTCTTTGTCGGCACGGCGCGCGGCCTCGAATCGCGCCTCGTCCCTCAGGCCGGCTATCCGCTGGAGCTGATCCGCGTGGGTCAGCTCAATCATGTTTCGCTCGGCACGCGCCTGCGCACCCTCGTCGATCTGCCTCTCGGCCTCCTGCAGTGCCTGCGGCTGCTGCGCCAGTTCCGCCCGGCGGTGGTGATCGGGGTGGGCGGCTACGCGTCCGGCCCGGTGATGGGCGTGGCCATTTTGCTGCGCATTCCCACGCTTGCCTTTGAGCCCAACGCCGTGCCCGGGCTCGCCAACCGCATGGTTGGCGCGTGGGTGCGAGCCGCTGCTGTCAACTTCGCGCCCGCCGCTCGGTATTTTCACGGAGCCCGCCTCACCGGCATCCCCGTTCGCGCGGACTTCTTCCATCTCGCTCCGCGTCCCGCCGGCGCCCCCCCGCATCTGCTCGTTTTTGGCGGCAGCCAGGGTGCGCGCCTGCTGAACAGCGTGATGCCGAAGATTGCCGCGTCGCTTCTCGCGCAGGTGTCCGGGCTGACCATCCTGCACCAGGCCGGCGCTCGCCATGCCGACGCAACCCTGGCCGCGTATCAGGCCAGCGGCGCTCCTGCCGACCGATGGCAGGTGGCTGCCTTTCTTGACGACATGCCCCGCCGCTTCGGAGCCGCGGACCTGGTCCTGTGCCGTAGCGGCGCCTCGACTGTGGCCGAGCTGGCCGCCGCCGGTAAGCCCGCTGTACTCGTGCCGTTTCCCCAGGCCGCCGACGACCACCAGCGGCGCAACGCTGAAGTGATGGTCCAGGCGGGAGCCGCCCGCGTTCTCCTTGAGCCCGATCTCACGGCGGAGCAGCTTCAGGGCGCGCTTGTGGATCTGCTGGGCGACTCGGAGCGTCTCCGCGCCATGGCTGAGAAGGCCCGCTCCCTCGCCCATCCCGACGCCGCCCGGAAAATCGCCCTGATGGCGATGGCTCTGGCGCGCGGCGATTTTCGCGCCGACCCCCGCTAGCTTCGCTCCAAAAGCAGAAAGCCCGCTCCGAAGAGCGGGCTCTGTTTGTAATGGCGGGGATTACCGGTGTCCACCACCACCGCCGTGTCCACCACCACCGCCATGGAAACCACCACCACCGCCCCCGTGGAAGCCACCGCCGCCACCGCCGTGGAAGCCGCCCACTGCGCCACCGCGGACTCCGCCGCCTGCGTAGCCTCGGGCTCCGCCCGCGTAGCCGCCTCGGACTCCACCCGCGTAGCCTCGGGCTCCACCCGCGTAGCCTCGGGCTCCACCCGCATAGCCTCGGGCTCCGCCCGCATAGCCGTGATAGCCACCTGCGCCGCCGCGGTATCCACTCGCATAACCGCCACGGTAGCCACCGGCATAGCCGCCCCGGAATCCAGCATAGCCACGACCGCCGTAGCCGCCGCGATATCCGTAGCCCCCGCGACCATAGCCATAGCCGCGGCCCCAGCCGCCCCAGCCGTAGCCGACGCGACCATAACCCCAGCCCCAGGGCCGTCCGTACCAGCCGCGATACCAGGGCCCGGCGCCGATAAAGACGCCATCATCGAACCAGTCGGCTCCCCAGTAGCCATAGGGAGCGCAGGAGTAGGGGTAATAGGCGTAGTAGCCATAATCGCAAACCGGCGGTCCACCCACCCCATAGCCCGGGTAGCCAACCGCGGGACCGATGCCGATGCCCACAGCCACCTGAGCCTGAGCCGGACGGGCCAGCGCCAGGGGCGCCGCCAGCAATGCCACGAACAAAACTGAGCGCAGAACGCGCATGATCGAACCTCCCCTCGGACCGCTTGCTGTCTTTCTCTTATTGCGACCCGACCGCGGCTTCCGAACTCCCGGAAAACCGCGCTGCCTCTACTAACGTTAGACGCCGCAAAATGTTGCGGAGATCCGGGGCATCCGAAACCAATCAAAAGGAAGGGCTTCCGCGCATGAATCGCGACGGACCCTTCCATCCTTTACCACTGACGAGGCGGCGGATAGTGCCACTGCGGGGGATAAGGGTACCAGGGGCAGGAGAAGATCGCCATCAGCAGGGCGATGACCCATCCCACGCCCGTCCAGCCCAGGAACAGATTGAGCAGAAAGATCCCCGTGGCGTTGTGCGTGCGGCGCGCCACCGCAATGAGGGAGGGCAGGAAATAAAGCCCGACACCGACAAGCCCGGCCATAGAAGCCTCCGGAAAGTTCCCACAGAACAGTACGCAGGCGGCAGGGAACCGGTTCCCAACAGCATAACCCCGGAACCGGCCGGGGAGGCTTGTTTCTAGGGCTGGAAACGGCAACGCACCCGGAGGCGGGGAGCCTCAACGGGTGCGCATGGGCCGGTTTTTGGGGACGCGGCCCTCATCTTTGACTTACCTGTGGTGGAAGTCGCCGCGATCTCCATGAAAGTCGCCATGGCCGCCGCGGAAGTCCCGCCCGCCGTCCCGGTCATAGGCACGGTAGCTGTCGCGTGCGTGGTAACCGCCGTAATAGCCGCCCGCGTAAGCGCCCACATAGCCGCCGTATCCCTGATACGCCCAGCGGCCCGGCATCCACACCCGGCCATAGTAGTAGCCGGGTGTCCAGACATAGCCGACTCCCGGAGAAGGCGATACGGCGACCACTGCCGGCTCAACGCCGACGCTGAAGCCCACCTGAGCCTGCGCTGCTGCGGCGCCCAATCCCAGGATGCCGCTCAATGCCAATGCGCGAAGAATACTTTTCATTGCGAGACCTCCTCGGGTTCCTCTTCGAACTGCTCTCGATTTGGAACCGCTCATCTCGTCGTTCTGGACCTCTCGAACGCTTCTCCACGCGAATTGTTGCGGTGGATTCCGGTGCTCGAAGCGGGCTAACTGACACAAATAAAATGAATCTGCGCTGCGGTGGGACAATGGAGATATGGAAATGCTCGGTCTTTATCTTTCCATCCCCTTCTGCCGATCCAAATGCACGTTCTGCAACTTCGCCTCCGGAGTTTTTCCCGCCGCGCATCACGAACGCTACGTCGCTCGCCTGGAAGAAGACCTGCACCACAGTCGCACGCATGCACTTGCCTGGAGTGCGGTGCTGCCCCGTGCCGCCGACTCGATCTACTTTGGTGGAGGCACACCGTCGCTGCTTGCTCCCGCACTTTTCCGCCGCCTCTTCACCAGCCTGCGCCGCGAATTCGCCGTGTTGCCCACCGCGGAGATCACCGTGGAGTGCGCTCCCGGCCAGCTCGATCCTGCCGTACTCGACATGCTTCTGGAGTGCGGCGTCAACCGCATCAGCTTCGGCGTGCAGTCGTTCATCGATCGCGAAGCGAAATCCATTGGCCGTCTGCATACCCGCGCCACCGCCCTTGATGACATCCGCCGCGTGCGCGAGGCAGGGATCAGCGACATCAGTGTCGATCTGATCGCCGGTCTGCCCGGCCAGACCATGAATTCCTGGTTCGAGTCGCTGGGCGTACTCGCCGATTCGGGCGTCGATCACGCCAGCCTCTACATGCTCGAGGTCGATGACGAGTCGCGCCTGGGTCGAGAAGTGCTCGCGGGCGGCGGCCGCTATCGCGCGCAGGAAGTTCCCTCCGACGATCTGGTTGCCGACATGTACACGGAGGCCATCGTCTTCCTCGCCGGCCACGGCCTCGCGCAATACGAGATTTCCAACTTCGCGCGTCCTGGCTGCGAGTCTCGCCACAACCTGAAATACTGGCGCCGCCAGCCGTACCTCGGCTTCGGGCTTGACGCTCACTCCATGCTGCGTACCCATGCCGGCGCCGCGGTGCGCTTCGCCGCTACCGACGATCTGGACGCGTACCTCAGCGGTCCGGCGTCGGCGGAACCTCGCATCCTCACCCGCGAAGAGGAGCTGGAGGAAGCCTGGTTTCTCGGCCTGCGCATGAACGAAGGCGTGAGCCTCGCCGCTCTGCGCAGCGGTTTTTCCCCCAGAGGCGTACGCGATTCCCTCGCCACCGTGGCCGATCTCGAGAATGAGAACCTGGTCACCTTCTCCGGCGGCGATCGCGTGGCCCTCACCGCGCGCGGACGCCTGCTTTCGAATGAGGTCTTCGAGCGGTTCCTGACCGAGCCGGCTGTGGCCTGAGGCTTTTTCTCCCGGCTACTGGCCACCGGCTGCGGGCTGCGTCTCCCTCTACAATGAGGGGAGACGCACCATGGCTACCGAAACCTCTCTACTTTCCGAAGACGCCGTCCGCACCCCCGCCGCACTGATCGATGTCCGCAGCGACACCGTCACCAAACCCACGCCTGCCATGCGTGCCGCGATGGCCGCGGCCGAGGTGGGCGATGACGTGTACGGCGAAGATCCGACCATCAATCGCCTGGAAGCGCGCGCTGCCGAGATCTTCGGCCGCGAAGCCGCGCTCTACCTGCCCAGCGGCACGATGGGCAATCAGACGGCGATCCGCCTCCTCACCCAGCACGGCCAGGAAATGATCGTCGAAGGCCATGCGCACATCGTTGAGTGGGAGATGGCGATGGCGTCGGCCTTTTCCGGCGTGCAGCTGCGCACCGTCGACGCGCCACGCGGCATCCTCACCTGGAGCGCCATCGAGCCGCACATTACGGGCAAGCACTATCACCGCGCTTCTACCGGCCTGATCGCTCTGGAAAACACGAACAATATGGCGGGCGGTACCGTCACGCCGCTGGAAGTGATGGAAGAAATCTGGGCCGGCGCAGCGGAACGCAATCTGCCCGTTCATCTGGACGGCGCCCGCATCTTTAACGCCGCCGCCGCACTCGGCATACACGTCCGCACCCTCACCCGCGGCTTCGCCACCGTGATGTTCTGCCTGTCGAAGGGGCTCGGCGCCCCGGTCGGCTCCATGCTCGTGGGCACGTACGAGCAGATGGATCGCGCTCGCAATATTCGCAAAGCGCTCGGCGGAGGCATGCGCCAGGCGGGCATTCTCGCTGCAGCCGGTTTAATTGCGCTCGAAGAGGGTCCGCAGCGCCTCCACGAAGATCACGCCAACGCCCGCATGATTGCCGAGCGGATCGCCGCCACCGGTCGTGCCCAGATCGATCTCGACGCGGTCCGCACCAACATTGTCATCTTCACCCTGCCCAACCAGGGCAGCGCCGCCGCACTGGTCGAAAAGCTGAAAGCCCGCGGCATTCTGTCCGGCACCATGGGCCGCCATGCCGTCCGCTTCGTCACCCATCGCGATGTGGATCGCGCCGCCTGCGAGGAAGTGGCCCGCGTCGCCGTCGAAGTGCTCACGGCATAAGGCCGTGGCCGGCGAATCCCGTCAGGCCAGAACCATCACTATCGCTCCGGCTGTGATCAGCAGGCCGCCCACCAATGCCATCCAGTTGAACTTCTCGCCCAGAATCAGCCAGGCAAACACCATCACCAGCGGCACGCTCAGCTTATCCAGCGGAGCTACCCGCGATGCCGGCCCCAGCTGCAGGGCGCGGAAATAGCACAGCCACGAAAGTCCCGTCGCCAGTCCCGACAGGGTCAGAAACAAAATCGTCCGCCCGTCCAGATTCCGGACCTCTCCATGCTTGCCCAGAGCAATGGCGATGCTCCACGCGAAGATCACGACTACCGTGGTGCGAACGGCGGTCGCCAGATTCGAGTCCACGTGAGCCACGCCTACCTTGGCCAGCAACGCCGTGGCGGCCGCGAACACCGCCGCCAGCAGGGCCCATCCGATCCAGGTCATCTCTTCATCCTAATCGGACGACCCGTGGTTGCAGGGTGAGCCCGCAGCGACCGGCTGATCTCCAGGCTGCGGGCTGCAAGCTCGTCTCTTTCACTGCACCGTGTACGTCACACTCGACTGGTGCAGGATTTGATACCGATCGTCCAGATCCAGCACCGTCACCCTGTGGAGTCCCGGCTGCAGACTGAAGTACGTGTTCACTGTCGAGCCGCCGTACCAGCCCAGCTTCACGCCGTTATCCCACACCTGCATCTGGCTGATCGGCGTCGATTCGTTCGCCTGCGCGACCACATGCACCGTAGCTCCGCTAATCGTCTCCTCGGACACCGGAGCCACGACCTGCACCCCGTCCGTCAGCGACTGGACCGTGTAGGTCACCGAATTGCCGTGCAGCACATGGCCCGAGGCGTCCACATCGAGCACCGTGGTCGTGTGCTGGCCAGGCGCCAGATTGTAAATCTGGTCCACCGCCGTGCCGCCGTACCAGCCCAGCTTCGTCCCGTTGTCCCACACCTCCATTTGGTTCACCGCCTGGCTCTCGGAGGCCGTCGCCATCAGATGCACCTGTCCTGCGATCGTGGCTCCGTTTCCCGGCGAGGCGATCACGACGCTGTTCGTTGGATCTCCGGAACTGTTGGACGTGAAGAAGTCCGCCATGGGCGCAGCCGTTGCCGCCGCGCCCGGACAGGGCGACAATCCCATCGCCGCGCAGACCGTCGCCAGCACATTTTCGTTGTGATACGTGACCGTGGACTGGTAGCCCGCCTTCACCTGCGGACCAATCACCAGCGTCGCCGTGTGCCCCCCGCATCCCTGGCTCACCGTCGCCGAGCATCGATTATCGTTCGTCAGGTCGGCCTCATCCCACACGACGAACAGAAGGCCGTCGCCTCCGGGACCAAACTCCGGCCGCGCCAGAATCGCGGGCAGATGCGCCGCGAGCCACGCATCGGCCTCCGGCAGCGTTCCGTCATGCGCGTCGTCCTGCAGATCGGGCGTGATGTACGCGTAGTTCACGGTCTTTCCATCGGACCAATCCGTTGCCATCTGCGTGTACGGCACGCTGTTGCTGTCCTGACCGGTCCCCGGGCACACATCGGTAAAGTCGACCAGCGGATTATGCCGCCGCGCATACACATTGTTCGGACCGCCGTAGAGTCCCTGATAGCCGGCCGAAGGCATGGCCTCCTGATACGAGCGCCAGCTGTATCCGCGCTTCAGCAGTTCGCGCACCACGTTGTCTTCGCTGTGCTGGCACGATACCGTGTCGTTGTCCGTTTCCACCGCCGCGCCCGCCACGAACCACATCAGAGCCGGCAGGGAACTGTGCTCGTCGGAATAAAACTGCGTCGCCAGCCCAGCTTGTTTGAGGAGGCTGTTGTAATACGGCATCTGTGGATTCCCGATCACTTCCTCGAAGCTGTGGTTCTCTTCTGTAACAACCCACACGTGAGAAGAGCGGGGAACATCCTGGGCCGCGGCGATCCCGGTGATCGACAGAGCAACGAACAGACACAACGAGGTCCTTAGAGGCATGGAAGGGCCATCCCTTGGGTGTTTGGATTTACAGGAAAGTTATTAGCCGTAGGTATAACTTGAAACGACTCAATCCGAGATGAAGTCCTGGTGAATTACAGTCCGATGATTTTGAGGTGAATGGGCACTACAGCGCGAAGACAACACGGGGATCCCCAACCTGGCGCGCTTTTCGCGAACAATGGGCGCAGCCGCCGATCTCTGCCAGGATGAGCGCGTGGCTTAATCTGGCGTATTAACCAAATTGACAACACAGCCTGGCGCTGGCTATAAAGGGGGCCGTGGTAACGTTCCCATTTTCGATGCCCTCGCTGCGGCCAGCTGCTGTGCCGGAGGGCTATTCCGGGAGTCTTGCATGCATCGCTGGCTGTCTTTATCCACAGGGCGCACACGTCGCTCTCCGCTCAAACCTCTGTCCGCGCGCTGTCGTCCGTTTGCCGGACATTCGTACCTGACTTCTCTCGGTTACTTCGCCGGAGCCGGTCTCATCGCCGGGGCATGGCTGTTCGCCGTCACGCTGCTGTTCATGGCGCCGGGATCGCTCTTCGCCCAGAACACCACTTCATCCCTTGCCGGAACCATTGTCGATCCCACCGGTGCGGTAATTCCCAGCGCACATGTCACGGCGCGCAATGATGCCACCGGCCAGACCCTTTCCGCCACCGCCGATCCGCACGGCGGCTGGACCATCACCAACATTCCTCCGGGCGGCTACACGGTCACCGCTACGGCCTCCGGATTTCAGGCGGAGATCGAGAACAACGTCATGGTGGACCCCAACATTGGCCGTCAGCTGAACTTCACGCTCAAGCCCGGCAGCTCCGCCACCACCATTACGGTCCAGGCCAACGCGAACACCCTGCAGACGCAGTCCGCCTCCGTGGGGCAGCTGGTGACCAGCGATCAGGTCCGCTCGATCGCGCTCAACGGACGGAATCCCATCTACCTGTCGCAGCTGGAGCCGGGCGTGACGCGCAATGCGCCTCTCACCTCGTTCAACTTCACTCCCGACTTCAGCGGCCCGCAGATCAGCGGGGCGCGCAATGACGAAATCGCCGTAACCCTCGACGGCGCGCCCATGATCCGCACCCGCGGCAACGGGACCACCACCGGTGTCGCCGACGTGGATACGGTGAGCCAGATGCAGATCCTCTCCACTACCTACCCCGCGGAGTACGGCGGAACCTCGGGCGGCATCCTGGCGCAGGTTCCGCGTTTCGGGAGCCATAACTTCCACGGATCGGCCTTCGAATACCTGCGCAATTCCTTCTTTGACGCCAATACCTGGGTTCGCAAGCAGTCCTCTGACCCGACCACCTCCGGTCATCCGGTCCCTTTCCGCTACAACCAGTTCGGCTGGGATTTCAGCGGCCCTGTCGCGATTCCCCATGTCTGGCAGGGCCTCGGCAACAAGCTCTTCTTCGTAGTCGCGCAGGAGTTTCTTCGCTACCGGCAGACGCCCACACAGACCGGCATCGTGCCCACGGCCCTCATGCGCACGGGAAACTTCAGCGAGCTGCTCGGCCCCAACAACTTTTCCGCTCCGGTGCAGATCGTGAACCCGTCCACGGGCGCGCCCTATCCCGGCAACGTCATCACTGCAGGGCTCAGCCCCAACGGCCTCGCCCTGCTCAACGCCTTCCCGGCGCCCAATCAGAATCAGCCCGCCTATAACTGGGAAGACTCGGCGCCCTATCCGCAAAACCAGCGCAAAGATACGGTCACCGTTGACTATCTGCCGGCGCAGAACCAACAGCTGCGCTTCTCCTTCCTGCATTACACCTACTACCAGGACAACCCATTCTCCGGAAACTTCAACCGCACTCCGCAGGTGTGGAACTGGCCGGACGAAGTCGGCGTGCTGCACTACACCTGGACGATCAACCCCACCACCGTCAACGACCTTACCGTCTCCGGTTCCACCGATCACGTCACCATCACAGACGATCTATCCAGCGGCCTCTACGACCGGACCAGGTACGGCATCAACTTCCCCTACCTGTTTCCCGCAGCGCAGAAGCTGCTCCCCACCAAGATCCCCACCATCGAAATTCAGAACTTCACCACCCTCGATGGCGGCCCCTATCCCTCCCATTCCGGCGGCATCGTCACCAGTATTTCGGACAACCTCACCAAAATCATCGGCAGGCACACGCTGACCTTCGGCGGACTGTGGGAGTATTCGGGCGAAAACAACTTCGATCAGATTGACGTGAGCAGCACCACGCCCGGCGCCACCAATAATCAGAACGGCCAGTTCATTTTCACCGCTCTGCACAACAACCAGCCCACCAGCGGCGCTGCCGTGGCCAATACCGCGCTGGGCCTGTTCGATTCCTACGGCGAGATCGGGCAGAAATCCTATACGCTCTTCCGCGCCAACACCGCCGAATTCTTCGCCCAGGATAACTGGCGCGCCACCCCGCACACCGTGATCGAGTACGGCGTGCGCTACAGCATCTTCCAGCCCTACTACACGCTGTGGGGCAACCAGTCGATGTTCAACGCCGCTGATTACGATCCCTCCAGCGCTCCCACGGTCGATCCGATGACCGGAACAGAATCCGGCGGCAACCCCTACGACGGCGTAGTGATTCCTGGCAGCGGGTTCCCGCACTCGGCGCAGGGTCACCTCCCGGCATCGGTGCTCAGCGGCCAGTACAGTACCCTGTTTCACAACTACTCCCCGAGCTACTCGCCCATCGTCTGGAGCGACATCCAGCCGCGCCTTGGCATTACACAGCAGGTCACGCCCAGCACGGTCGTTCGTCTCGGCGGGGGCCGCTTCGTGCAGCGCCTTGGCGTGAACGACGACATCCAGCTCGGTGGCAATCCGCCCTTCCAGGCCGCCGAGTCGGTCACCAACGGCAACGTCGACAATCCCGGAGGCGTGGCCGCCAATCAGTATCCGCTGCAGCTCTCCTCGCAGGCTTACAACCTGCCCAGCCCCGAAGCCTGGGCGTGGAGCGCCAGCGTTGAACAGGACATCCCTCGCTTTGCCACCCTCACCCTCTCTTACGTCGGTCGCAGGGGCCTTCACCTGCAGCAGCTGGAGAATGTCAATGAGCTGCCGCCCGGAACGATCCAGGCAAATCCCGGCGTCACCGCGCCGGACGCTCTGCGTCCTTATAAGGGCTTCGCCTCCATCATCGAGTCCTCCGATCGCGGCAGCTCCAACTACAACGCCATGCAGGTGAATCTGAAGCGGCGCATGACCAACAACCTCCTCTTCGGCGTGGCTTACACCTGGTCGAAGCTGCTCGACTCCGGCTCCGGACGCGGCTATGAACTGCCCGACGTCTACAATCCGCGAATTGACTACGGCCCCGCCGACTTCGACCTCCGCAACGTGCTGGTGGTGGATTACGTGTGGAACATGGCCTACGCGGATCACGCTGCGCACTGGATCGTTCGCAACAGCCTGGGTGGCTGGCAGCTCTCCGGGGTGACCCAGGCGCAGAGTGGACAGCCCTTCTCCATCACCGACGGCAATGACTATGCGGGAGTCGGCCCAGGAGCGGGAGGGCAGCTGTGGGCGCCGGTCCACCCCGTGCAGATGGGCAGACATTTCGGCACGGCGCACTGGTTCGATCCCACCGCCTTTGAGAATCCCGACGGCTCGCCCGCGCCTCCGGCCTCCGGCACCTTCGCCCCTCGCGGCAATCGCAACGAGTGGTACAACCCAGGCTTCCAGAGCTGGAACATCGCGCTGCAGAAGCCCTTTCACATTGTGCCTGGGCACGACAATCAGGAACTCACCTTCCGCGCCGAGGCCTTTAACTTCACCAATCACCCCAACCTCGACACCTCCGCGAACGCATCCGGCATGACCACGCCCGGCAGCGGCACCTTTGGGGAGATCACGACCAAGGGGCAAACTTACTCCTCCGATCGCGAGATGCAGTTCATGCTGCGTTACGCATTCTGACCGGGGGCGAGTATCCAGACACGGAGCGCGCGGCCGGTTTCAATGATCCGGCTGCGCGCTTCCGCATCTGACCCCTTGCAGGCAGGTAGGCTAGGCTAAAAAGGCTATTTTAAAAATAGTTATGTCGGTGCTAGACTCTTCTCATGGACCGGAAGCCCGCCCCGCGCGATCTCTTTCCCGGCGCCCTGGAGATGATGATCCTCCAGTCGCTCCGCCTGAAACCCATGCACGGCTATGCGCTGGTGAAACACATCCAGCAGGCCTCCGACGATCTGCTCCGCATTGAAGAGGGATCGCTCTATCCGGCTCTGCAGCGCATGCTCCGGGAAGGATGGCTCTCCTCTGAAGAGGGTGTCTCCGCCAAGGGTCGTCCCACGCGCATCTACCGCCTGACCAAAGCCGGCCTCCACCGCCTCGAGCAGGAGCGGTCCAGCTTCGAACAAATGACCGCCGGCATCAGCCGTGTGCTCGCAGTGGCTCGCACTTAAGGAGGCGCCTATGTCCCCACTCCGCTCCTTCCGCTCGCTCTTCTCGCGCCGCCGGCGCTACGACGACGTCTCCGTCTCCATTGAGGAACACATCGCGGAACGGGTCGAAGAGCTGATGGAAGAAGGCATGCCGCGCGTTCAGGCGGAACAGGCCGCCCGCCGCGCCTTCGGGAACGCCACCCTCATCGAGCAGCGCAGCCGCGAAGCCTGGCAGTGGCCGCGCGTGGAGTCGCTGCTCGCCGATCTCAAGCTCGTCTTCCGCCGCCTCGGCAAAGCTCCCGGATTTGCCGCCACCATTCTGCTCACGCTCGCCATCGGCATCGGCGCCAATACGGTCGTCTTCAGCGTTATCAATCGCGTCCTGCTCCGGCCGCTCCCCTATCCGGAGTCCGATCGCCTCGTCGCCCTCTGGCTCAACGCGCCCGGCGCCGGCGGCCTCGCCAACTTCTCTTCGGGCCTCCAGCTTTCTCCGTCCATGTATTTAACCTTCCGCCGCCACAACCAGACTCTGCAGTCGATCGGCGTCTGGACGAACGGAGCTGCGAGCATCACGGGCATCGCCCGCCCTGAGGAGGTCCAGACCACCGCTGTGAGCGATGGCGTCCTCGAAACCCTCGAAGTTCCCGCCATCGCCGGCCGCTGGTTCAATGCCGCCGACCAGGATCCTCGCGGCGCGAAAGCGGTCATGCTGAGCTACGGGTACTGGCAGCGCCGCTTTGGCGGAGATCCCAGCGTCATCGGCCGCATTCTCCAGGTCGATGCCCAGCCCCGCACCATCGTCGGCGTCATGCCCCGCAATTTCCGTATCGCCGACCAGAAATTCGATCTGCTGCTGCCCCTCGCCCTCGATCCCGTCCACGAAATTCTCGCCGGCTTCGGATTCAACGGCATCGGCCGCCTGAAACCCGGCGTTTCCATCGCCCAGGCCGACGCTGATTTTGCCCGGTTGATTCCGGTCTGGATGGATTCCTGGTCCAACGGCCCCGGGACCAATCCCCATTACTACCAGGTCTGGCATATCGCGCCTCATTTCCGCTCGCTCAAGCAGCAGGTCATCGGCAATATCTCCAGCGTTCTCTGGATCGTTATGGCCACGGTTGGCCTGGTCATGCTCATCGCCTGCGCCAACATCGCCAATCTTCTTCTCGTCCGCGCCGATTCGCGCCAGCAGGAGCTCTCCATCCGTGCCGCCCTCGGCGCGGGTCGTGCCCGCATCGCCCGCGAGCTTCTGCTGGAGAGCGTGACCCTGGGCCTCCTCGGTGGTCTGCTCTCGCTCGTCGTCGCCTGGGGTGGACTGCGCCTGCTTGTCGCCTTCGGACCTGCCAATCTGCCTCGCCTGAGCGAAACCTCACTCGATGCCCGCTCTCTGGCCTTCACCGTCCTGCTCGCCGTCGTCTCCGGCCTCCTCTTTGGAGCCATCCCCGCCTGGCGTTATGCTCGCGCACGCCTCTCTCTTACCCTCGGCTCCGCCGCCCGTACGGCCAGTGGCAGCCGTTCCAGCCATCGCTCCCGCAACATCCTCGTGATCGCGCAAACTGCCATGGCGCTCGTGCTCCTTATCAGCGCCATCCTCATGATCCGCACCTTCGCCGCGCTCCGCAGTGTCGATCCCGGCTTCTACGAACCGGCGCACATCCAGACTTTTGGCATCTGGATGCCCGAGCCGCTGATCCCCGATCTCCACCTCGTCGCCCGAGCCCAGAAAAACATCGCCGACCAGATCGCCGCGATTCCTGGTGTCTCCGCCGTCGGCTTTGCCCCCGACGTGCCCATGGATAACGATGATCCCAACTGGGACACGATCGAGGTCGAGGGTAAGACCCAAGCCAACGGCGAAGCTCCCCTCCGCCTCTTCAACTACGTCTCTCCCGGCTTCTTCCGCACCATGGGCATCCCCCTCGTAGCCGGACGTGACTTCACCTGGAATGATCTCGATGAAATAAGTCCATACATCGTCGTCTCCGAGGGCTACGCGCGCGAAGAGTGGGGCTCTGCCGCGGCCGCCATCGGCAAACGGGTTAGGAAGTATTCCAAATCTCCCTGGCAGCAGGTCATCGGCGTGGTCGGCGACGTGCACGTGCATGGCGTCGCGGAGGTCGCGCCGCCGATTGTCTACTGGCCCGCGGTGTACTACGACCGCTTCTCGACCCCGCCCGAAATGGACGGCCTTCGCGCCGTTACATTTGTCATCCGCAGTCCCCAGGCCGGCACCGCCACCTTCATTAGTCGCCTCCAGCAGGCCGTCTGGTCCGTCAACGGGAACCTTCCCCTCGACGAGGTGCGCACCATGGGGGACCTCTACGACCAGTCCATGGCCCGCACCTCGTTCACCCTCGCCATGCTGGCCATCGCCGGATCGATGGCCCTGGCCCTCAGCATCATCGGTATCTACGGCGTCATGGGCTACGCGGTCTCCCAGCGCACCCGTGAAATCGGCATCCGCCTTGCCCTCGGCTCTCCTCGCAACGCCCTGAGCTGGATGTTCGTTCGCTCCGCCCTCATCCTCACCGGCATCGGCGGGGTTATCGGACTGGCCGCCGCCGCCCTTCTCACTGAATCCATGGGCTCGCTGCTCTTCGGCATCACTCCGCTGGATCCCGTCACCTGGGCCACGGTTCCGGTGATCCTCGCGGCCGCCGCACTGCTGGCCAGCTACCTGCCCGCCCGGCGCGCCGCCTCGGTCGATCCGGCAGAGGTGCTGCGCGCCGAGTGACGCAGTTCGGGAAAGATTGGAAAGGGCGCGGCCCTTACAGCTGCGGATTCCCTCGACAGCACAGCTCTTGAGGGCCGGTGACAGGGTACGAAGCTCACCGGCCCACAACCTGTCATCCTGACGATTCGCACCGCAAATCGGAAGACCCCGCCCTGAGCGAGCCGGCGTAGCCGGGAGTCAAATGGCGTGGGCGGTTGCTTTTCCTGGTCACGAAGCGCATCGAACTTTGTTTCCGGAATTCCGGTAATCCATCCAGAACGTTGCTGTGGATAAGTGCAATGGCGATTGGTCACTCGTCCGGCGTGAGTAACGGTAAAGTGAAGCGCGTTTTGTTTCTCAATCGTGCGCAACAATCAAGCCAGGGGCATATCGGTCGCTGGTACGTTACGCGACCAGGCGCGGAGCAATCCGTGCGGGAAAAGGTCCTTCGCGGAACTCCCTATAATGCAGGTGCGAGTCATTGCACATAGCGTTTTCATCAGCGACTGCATTACACACCTAAACCTGTGGAGGCGTAGGGTCGATGAATAGGAAGCTGTCTGTCTGGTCTGTTGCGGGCGCATTGATCATCCTGCAGATGCTCCTGGTTGCGATCATCGTTCATGGCGAGTCGCTCAGCTTCGATGAGGCCGACCATATTTTCGCCGGGTACATGATGTGGCATAGCGGCGACTACGGTCTGAATCCCGAGCATCCGCCGCTGGTAAAGCTGGTCGCGACACTGCCTCTGCTGCAGAAGAAGCTTTGGGTGCCTCCGCTGCAACAGCGAATGTTCAAGGCGGAGGCGTACCTGGATGGGCGTGACTTTATGGAACGCAATGATCCAGGACATCGCCTGCTCTTTCGCATGCGTCTGGCGGCAGGTGTCTTTACACTGGGCCTCTCAGTGACGGTATTTCTGACGGGAAGCGAGTTCTTTGGCCAGTCCGCTGGGTTGCTGGCTTTGCTGTTGTTGGTCTTCGAGCCCAATGTGTTGGCCAACAGTGATCTGGGCGCGACCGATATCGGAGGGGCTTGCTTCTTACGGGTCACGATCTATTGCTTCTACCGTTACGCAAGGCAGCCGTCGGTGATTCGTCTGTTGCTCACCGGCCTGGCCGCTGGACTCACGCTGTCGGCCAAACACAGCGGGATTTTGCTGGCTCCGATCTTGCTGGGATTGGCGCTGGCAGAGATCGCCTGTGCCGAGCGGGGACAGCGCAAGCGGATGGCTGGGACACTGTTGGGCGGATTTGCAGCCATCGTGGTCCTCGCGGTTGTGGTGCTCTGGGCTTTCTACGGTTTTCGCTATGCGGCCAGACCGGCAGGGCTGGTGATGAACCCGACGCTGAGCGAATACGCTGCACCGCTCACCGGCATGAACAGTTGGGTGATAGGACATCTCGCCAACTGGCGGTTGCTGCCGGAGTCCTACCTGATGGGGATGACCGACATCCACTATGCAGCGCAGCAGTATCCCATCTTCCTGCTGGGGCACGACTATGCTCACGGTGTTTGGTGGTACTTTCCAGTCGCGTTGTCCATTAAAACTACTCTGGGCTTGATCGGTCTGATGGTTTTGGCCGCTATTGCCCTGATCAGCAGGCGGCTCAGACAGAGAAGAGAATTGGCGTACCTCGTTGTGCCTGGCGCTATCTATTTGACTGCGGCGATCCTCAGCGGCATGAACATCGGTACTCGTCATGTTCTGTTCCTGTATCCACTGTCCGCGTTGCTGGCGGCAGCGGGTCTGACAGCGCTCGTGCAGCATAGCCGGCGGTGGATTTGGATCGGTGGAGGATTGGTGGCGTTTCATGTCGTTTCTGTCCTGGCCGTGTTTCCGGCGGAGATGGCGTACGCCAACGAAGCCTGGGGCGGAGCGGCAAACACACACAAATACCTCAGCGATTCCAATGTGGATTGGGCCCAGCAACTGCCACACGTCAGGCAATGGGTTGACGCCCATCCCGGCGAGGAGTGCTGGTTCGCCTATTCCGCTTACCCGGTTCTTCGTCCACAAGCCTACGGCATTCCCTGCCACCCGCTGCCCACGGCCCATACCGGATATGAGATCCTGCCGGTCGACGTGCCGGAAACCATCCATGGATACCTCCTTTTAAGCGCAGACGATCTGGAAGCCTGTGACTGGCCCAGCGACCAGTTGAATGTCTTCGAGCGATTTCGGTGGATGCCGATGACGGAGCAGATCGACCACAGTGTGTTTGTGTTCCATGGCGATTTCCATGTGCCTGAAGCGGCGGCGTTGGCAGCAGTCCAAAAGTCGAATATCCTGCTCAGGGAGAATAGGCCCACAAAGGCTTTGGTTGCGGCACAGAAGGCTGTCGCTTTGCAGCCGGAGAATTTGCTGGCGCAGATGGCCCTGGGAGACGCCCAGGCGGCATTAGGCGACAAAAACAGTGCACGAGCCGCCTATGAACTGGCGCTGGCAGCGGCGCATCGATTGGAAGCCGACGCCCAGCCTCTGTTTGTGCCGAATTTGGAGCGGAAGCTGCATCCATGACCTCGAGTAGTCAGCTGTTGCCAACCGGCTGATGAGCTCATTGATATCGTTCCTGCCGGCTTGTCGGCAATACGGCAGCTTCGCTCGTCCATGCGGCTTCAGCCATGGAGGGAGGCGCTCAGGGTGCTGACCCAGACCTGCATCTGCCGAATACACATTTGCCTCCCCCTCTGTGGAAATCGTGTCAAGCCTTACCAAGGTACCTGGCATTGATGCAGCGAGACTTCCAGACCAAAAAGGCTGGCAGGAAACCCGCCCGGACTTGGTATTCTGATAATAGGGGAGTAAATAAGAAAAACGCCCTGGCAGGGTGGTCTTTCGCTGGGTGCCGCAGCGATTCGCCTGACCGCCATCCGCATCCGGCCACTGGCTAAAGGCTACCCGCTACCCCCTTGTTTTCAGAGGTTTGCCACATACCAAAGCGACACTCGCAGAACCCCTCTGGATTCAGACGTTTGCCACATACCACCTCCCCGGGGGGGGAGGGTGGTTTTTCCCGGTGACGAACGGTCTTCATCCATCGAATCCGCGGAGATTCCTGAACCGTTTCGCCGGAAACCGAAGTCTATAATCTTAGAGTTATGCCGAAGTATTCCATCGTCGTCCCTTTCCATAACGAAGAAGAAAACGTTACCACTCTCTACGACCGCCTGAAGGAGGTCATGGAGCATGTGGGCGAATCCTTCGAACTGGTCTTCGTGGACGACGGCTCCAACGACCGAACCTGCCGCCTGCTGGAAGAGATTGCGGCTGTGGACAGCCGGGTTTTGGTCGTCAAGCTGCGCCGGAACTTCGGCCAGACGTCGGCTCTGGCGGCCGGCTTTGACCACGCCGAAGGCGACTTCATCCTGGCCATGGACGGCGACCTGCAGCACGACCCGAACGAGATTCCGGGCTTCCTCGAAAAGCTCGAAGAGGGGTACGACGTGGTCAGCGGCTGGCGCCGGGACCGCATTGATAACTTCGTGATGCGGCGCATTCCGTCGCGCTGCGCCAACTGGCTGATGGCGAAGCTCTCCGGCGTCGATATTCACGACTTCGGCACCACGTTCAAGGCTTATCGCCGCGAGGTGATCCACAACATCCCGCTCTACGGCGAGATGCACCGCTTCATTCCGGCCCTCGCTTCCTGGTATGGCGCGAGCATCTGCGAGATTCCGATCACCAATATGAATCGGGAGCGCGGCCAGTCGCACTACGGCATCGGACGGACGTTCCGGGTCTTTTTCGACCTGATGACCATCCGCTTTCTGCTGAAGTACATGACGCGGCCGCTGCACTTCTTCGGCCTGTTTGGCGCGCTGGGTATTTTCAGCGGCAGCGCGATCTCGGCCTTTTTGCTGGCCCTGAAGGTCTTCACGCACCAGCATGTGATGGATCAGCATGGGCCGCTGTTCGTGATTGCTGCTGTCATGATCCTGGCTGGAACGCAATTGCTGGCTCTGGGCCTGCTCGGCGAGCTGCAGGTGCGCCACTATCACACGGCGACGCAGCGCGCGCCTTACACCGTCGATCGGCTGGTGCGGCTGCGGGCTTCGGAAGAATCCAGCATGTTGCCGGATAATTAAGATTCGCGCTCTGCGTGGCGCATGCGCTCGCGGCGGCAACCAAATCGTCCCGCTTTTCATTCACATAAGCGGAAATTCCATTTTGTAGTTCGTATAATCCGAGAGAACCCGCAGGCAAACGCGCTCGCGCGCTGCCCGCAGGCAGACCGGAACCGATGCTCTTCCGGTTTAGCCGGATCACCGATCGAACTTCATGCAGAAACCCGCGGATGGACGGAAACGCGTCGTGGTCGAGAGCGTCGAGCCGGAGATCGACTCGGGCCGCTTTGCCATTAAGCGCATCGTAGGCGACAGCGTTCGCGTGGAAGCGGATCTCTTCGCCGACGGTCATGACCACGTTGCAGCGCGGCTCCTCTTCCGCTTTTACGAGCTGGCCGACTGGACCGCGCTTCCCATGCAGCCGCTGGGCAACGATCGCTGGCGCGGCGAGTTTCCGGTCAGCCGCATCGGCGAGTATCTCTACACAGTTGCAGGCTGGATCGACCACTTCGATACCTGGCGCAGCGATCTGGAGAAGAAGATTGCCGCCGGCCAGGACATCCGCGTCGACCTGCTGAACGGAGCGCAGCTGGTGGAACAGGCCGCGGTCCGCGCCGGACGCGACGACGCCGATGCGCTGCGCCGCTGGGCTGCAGATATCCGTGGCACGAAGGACCTCGACGGAGCGCAGACAACAGCGCTCGATCCCGCGCTGACAGCGATGATGGCCCAGTATCTGGATCCGGCGATGGAGACGCGCTACGAGCGCGAGCTGCGTGTGACCGTGGACCGCGAGCGGGCGCGCTATTCGGCCTGGTATGAACTGTTCCCGCGCTCGACCTCATCCGAAGCGGGAAAGCACGGGACTTTCCGCGACGTGGAGAAGCGGCTGGACTATGTTGCCGGCCTCGGATTTGACGTGTTGTACCTTCCGCCGATCCATCCCATCGGCCACGCCTTCCGCAAGGGGAAGAACAACTCGGTGACAGCAGAGGACGGAGATGACGGCAGTCCCTGGGCCATCGGATCGAAGGAGGGTGGACACACGGCGATCCATCCCCAGCTCGGCACGCTCGAGGATTTTCTTCATCTGCTGCGCGCCGTCGCCGACAAGGGGATGGAACTGGCGATGGATATCGCCTTCCAGTGCTCACCCGATCATCCCTGGGTGCAGGAGCATCCGAACTGGTTCAAAAAGCGCGCGGACGGAACGATTCAGTACGCCGAGAATCCGCCGAAGAAGTATCAGGATATCTATCCTCTGGATTTCGAGAGCAGCGACTGGCAGGGCTTGTGGAACGGTCTGCGCGACGTCTTCGTCTATTGGCTGGAGCAGGGCGTGCGCATCTTCCGCGTGGACAATCCGCACACAAAGGCATTTCCGTTCTGGGAGTGGGTGATTGGCGAGCTGAAGCGGGACTATCCGGACGCGCTCTTCCTGGCGGAAGCGTTTACGCGGCCGCGGGTGATGCAGCGTCTGGCCAAAGTGGGCTTCTCGCAGTCGTACACCTACTTCTCGTGGCGGAATACGAAGCAGGAGATCACGGAATATCTGACCGAACTAACGAGAGAGCGGGTCTGCGAGTTTATGCGGCCGAATCTGTGGCCGAACACGCCGGACATTCTGCCGGAGGCGCTGCAGGTGGGTGGACGGCCGGCCTTCCTGTGCCGGTTTGTGCTGGCGGCGACGCTGGGCCCGAACTACGGCATCTATGGACCGGCGTTTGAACTGGGGGAAAACCTGCCGCTGCGTCCAGGCAGTGAGGAGTATCTGAACTCGGAAAAGTATGAGATCCGCGACTGGGATCTGAACGCGCCGCACAGCATCGCCGGTGTGATAGCGACCGTGAATCGTGCGCGCCGGGAAAATCCAGCGCTGCATGCGAACCACGATCTGTTCTTCCATCCCACCGACAATCCGTACCTGATCGCCTACAGCAAGACCAGCCGGGAAGGAAACAATGCCATCCTGACAGTGGTGAACCTTGACTATTTCCATCGACAGTCGGGATGGGTGACACTTGACCTGGAGCGGCTGCATCTGCGTCCGAACGAGAGCTTCCAGGTTCTGGACACGCTGACCGGAATTCGCTATCTGTGGCAGGATTCGCGCAATTACGTTGAGCTGGTGCCGGAGCGGATGCCGGCACACCTCTTCCGCGTGCTCCGAAAAGTGCGTTCTGAAAAGGACTTCGATTACTACCAGTGAGGCTCGCCTGACCCCGATGCAGGATACCCCGATCATTGTGCGCAAACCGGGCAGTGCGGCCGATCCGCTGTGGTACAAGGACGCGATCATCTATGAGGTGCACGTCAAGGCCTTCTTTGACAGCAACAACGATGGTCTGGGCGACTTCCAGGGGCTGACGGAGAAGCTGGATTATCTGCAGGATCTGGGCGTGACCTGCCTGTGGCTGCTGCCGTTTTTTCCCTCGCCGCTGCGCGACGACGGCTACGACATTGCCGATTACATGAGCGTCAATCCCAGCTATGGAACGCTCGAGGATTTCCAGCGGTTTCTGGATGCGGCGCACGATCGCGGGCTGCAGGTGATGATCGAGCTGGTCATCAACCACACGTCCGATCAGCATCCGTGGTTCCAGCGCGCACGGCAGGCGCCGGCGGGTTCAGATGAGAGGAACTTCTACGTCTGGAGCGATACGGATCAGAAGTACAAGGACGCACGGATCATCTTCACCGATACCGAGAAGTCGAACTGGACGTGGGATCCTGTGGCGCAGGCGTATTACTGGCACCGCTTCTTCTCGCACCAGCCAGATCTGAATTATGACCATCCCGCCGTTCTGGAAGAAGTGCTGAAAGTGATGCGCTACTGGCTGGATATGGGGGCTGATGGGCTGCGCATCGACGCAATTCCGTATCTGGTGGAGCGCGACGGAACCAACTGCGAGAACCTGCCGGAGACGCACGCGGTAATCAAAGCGATGCGGACGGCGATTGATGAAGGCTTTGAAAGCCGCCTGATCCTGGCGGAGGCCAACCAGTGGCCCACCGATGTGCGACCGTATTTCGGCGATGGCGATGAGTGCCACATGGCTTTTCATTTTCCGCTGATGCCGCGCATCTACATGGCGCTGCGCCAGGAGGACCGGCTGCCGATCACGGACATCATGGCGCAGACCCCGGCCATTCCCGACAACTGCCAGTGGGGGCTTTTTCTGCGCAACCATGACGAGCTGACGCTGGAGATGGTGAGCGACGACGAGCGCGATTACATGTATCTGGCTTACAGCGCCGATCCGCGGATGCGAATCAATATTGGTATTCGCCGCCGCCTGGCGCCGCTGCTCGACAACAACCGGCGACGCATCGAGCTGCTGAACAGCATCCTTTTCTCGTTTCCGGGGACGCCTATTCTTTATTACGGCGATGAGATTGGGATGGGCGACAACATCTATTTGGGCGACCGCAACGGGGTGCGCACGCCGATGCAGTGGACGGCGGACCGCAATGCGGGATTCTCGCGTGCGAATCCGGCAAAGCTGTTCAGTCCGGTGATCATGGATCCCGTGTGGGGCTACGAGGCGATCAATGTTGAAGGGCAGCAGAACGACCCGTCGTCGCTGCTGAACTGGATGCGCAACATGATCGCGCTGCGCAAGCTGTTCCAGGTATTCGGACGTGGATCGCTGCGGTTCCTCGACCCTTCCAATCGAAAGATTCTGGCGTATATCCGGCAGAGCCCTGAGGCGACGGTGCTGTGCGTGGCCAATCTTTCCCGGTTCGCGCAGCCAGTGCAACTTGATTTGTCCGACCTGGAAGGCATGACTCCTGTGGAGATGCTGGGCTATGTGGAGTTCCCGACGATTACGAGGTCACCCTACTCGCTTTCCCTTGGGCCCTATGGATTCCTGTGGCTGGAACTGCAGCCATCGCTGACGGGGGCGTCGGCGCTGTCATCGGATGGCGATCAGGCTTTCTACGTTGACGGCGAGCGCGACTGGCAGAGCGTTCTCTCCGGGGACGGGGTGCGGCGAATGGAGGAGATGCTGCGCGGATATATTCAGCGGCAACGGTGGTTCGGGGGTAAATCGCGGAGCATCGTGCGCGTGCAGATCACTGACTCCATGCCGTTCGATGAAGATCATGCCGCCCTGCTGTGGGTGAAAATCGAATACCTCGAAGGCGAGCCGGACAATTGGCTGCTTTGTCTGGCGATGAGTTTCGGGGAAGCAGCGGCTGGGTTGCGGGAATCGGCTCCGCAGCAAATGGTGGCGAGCGTTGGATCGGCGGTGCTGACTGGGGTCCTGCATGAAGGCATGTTGAGCGCGAGCGTGCCGGCGGCGCTGCTGGAGATGATTGACGGCGGCAGGGAACTGAGGACGCGCAGCGGCGTGCTGGTGGGTATGCCCAGTTCGGTGCTGAGTACGCTGCGCGGGACGCAGGTTCTGCCGGCGCGCCTGAGCAGCGCCGAACAGAGCAACACCTCCGCGATCTTTGGCGACCGGCTGATCATGAAGTTGTTCCGGCGGCAGCAGCCGGGGGTGAATCCCGACGTGGAGATCGGGCGGTTTCTCACGGAGAGGGCGCGGTTCCCGAATATCGCTCCTTATGGCGGCTGCATCGAAGTGCGTCGCGGAGACGAGGAGCCGGCTACGCTGGCATTGCTGCAGGGCCTGGTTCCGAATGAGGGCGACGGCTGGCAGTGGACGCTGGAGGAGCTCGATCGCTATTACGAGAGCACCGCTTCAGCACGATCGCGGGTTGTGCATACACTCAGGGAAGAGGGCACGTTGGCAGCTCGTGAGCACGCCGGTATGTATCTGGACGCGGCGGCAACGCTGGGGCGGCGTACGGCAGAGATGCACCTGGCTCTGGCGTCCGGGAAAGAACAGGCGTTTGCGCCCATCCAGCCGAGCGCCGAAGAACTCGATGCGGTACGCGACAAGCTGGCGGGTCATGCGGCGCACGCATTCGATCTGCTCAAGACAAGTCTTTCGCGGCTCCCCGACGATGTTGTGGAAGCGGCAGGACTGGTTCTGAGCCGGCGCGGTTCTTTGCTGGCGAAGTTCCGCGCGCCGGGGACGCTGCGTCATCCGGGACGATGGATTCGCATTCACGGGGACTACCATCTGGGGCAGGTTCTGCGATCGCGCGGCGATTTTGTCATTCTCGACTTCGAAGGCGAGCCGGCGCGGCCGCTGACCGAGCGCCGCAGCAAATATTCGCCGCTCAAGGACGTGGCCGGGATGCTGCGCTCGTTCAGCTATGCCGCGTTTGTCGCACTGACGAAGTACACCACACGCCGTCCGGAAGATTATGTTCAGCTGGAATCCTGGGCGCGTCTGTGGGAGTCGTCGGTGTCCGGCGAGTTTCTGCGGTTTTACCGGGAGAGCGTACAGGGCGCTCCGATGGTTCCGGAGGCCGCTGAGGATTTCCACGCGCTGCTGGAAATCTATATGCTCGACAAGGCGCTGTATGAGCTGGTGTACGAGCTGAACAACCGTCCGGCGTGGATTCGGATTCCGCTGCACGGCATCCTGTCGCTGCCCTTGTGAGAAGAGAGACCGGAATGGCGGCCATCGAATTTTCAGAAGAGACAAAACGGCAAGTGGAGCGGATCGGCTCCGCCGATCTGGTCGTGGGGATCGCAGGGGTGGTTCCGCCCGAGGATGTGCGGACTCGCGCGGAACAGGTCGCGACGGAACTGGGGTCCAGTCTGGCTTCGCTTCGGATCGTATTCGCGTGGCCGGGGACGAACGGGACAGCGGCCGGAGGCGAAGCGGCGGAGGAGAACGCGGACGAGCGGCGGGTGGCTCTCCTGCCTTTTACATCGCTGGCTCCGGCGAACGGAGAATTCTGGTCCGGAGTTTCGGCTCACCAGCGAGCCGTGCTGGGACTGGCGGCGTCGCTCAATGCTCGGGCCTGCATTGTGCTGGGAGCAGATCTGGAGGCGCTGCAAGCCCACGTGCTGCAGCTGTTCGCGTATGGGGTTCTCGATCGGCAGTGCGTGCTGGCCATGCCCATCTATCCGGCCGGCAAGTACGAAGGGCTGATCAACACCGGGATTTTGTCGCCACTGAGCCGGGCGTTGTTCGGCAAGCGCGTTCATTATCCGATCGCATTCGATTTTGCAGCATCGGGAGCGATGTGTGGACATCTTCTGCGCCAAAGCGCGGGATCGAACGGGACGGGACAATCTTTACTATGGCCGGTGACCGTGTCGGCCACGCAGTTTCCGCAGCAGGCGGTCGGCCAGGTGCATATCGATGTGCATCATCGGGTAGCGGCGGAGGGCCTGGAACTGAGTGCGGTGCTGGGGCAGATTGTCGGATCGTTGTTTCAGGAGATGGAGCAGTGTGCGCCGCACTGGCAGCGGGTGCGCGGTTCGCAGGCGACGCCGGTCTGGGGCAACGCTCCAGCGGAGCGGCCGGACGGCGAGCCGGTCGATCCGCAACCGATGCTGGATTCGTTTCTGCTGGGGTCGCGGAACCTGGACGAGGTCTGGCGGCTGGTTCTGCCGCCCAATGTGCTGCTGGAGCTGCGACGGCTGACGCGAGTGACTCCGGAGCAGTTCCGCATGCCTGACGAACTGTGGGCGGGCATTGTCTACGATTTTGCGCTGGCGTACCGACTGCGTACGATCAGCCGCGTGCATCTGCTGGGCGCGCTCACCCCGCTCTACCTGGGGTGGGTGGCTTCGTACATCCAGGAAGTTTCAAAGCTGAGCGGCGCTGCGCTGGAACAGCGTCAGGAGCAACTGGCCCGCGCGTGGGAAGAAAAGAGGCCGTATCTGTTGTCCCGGTGGAGATGGCCGGACCGCTTCAATCCGTAGCGCGATCGAAAGGAGATAGGTATGTGGGAGCAGGTCGAACAATCGCTGCACTCGTCGATGGTCAGGGTCGTGAACCAGGTCGCGACGCTGCTGCCCGGAATCCTTGCGTTTATCGTGGCCTTCCTGCTCTTTCTTCTGATTGGATGGCTGCTGGCGCTGGTGGTTCGCCGCATTTTAATGCTGTTCCGCTTCGATGAGAGGATGGGCCGGGGCGCTAACGCTATCGCGGAATGGTCGCCGCGTGCCACGCCTTCCATGCTGGTGAGCCGCGTAGTTTTTTGGTGCTTCGTGACGGCGGGAGTGATGGTGGGCGTTTCCGCGTTCGAGGCGGGCACGTCGGAGCACATCGTCTCCGGGTGGATCCTGGGGTATGTGCCGCGGATTGTCGGCGCAGCGATCCTCCTGCTGGCGGGCAACGTGCTGGCTCGCTTCGTCTCGCGCAGCGTGCTGATCACGGGGGTCAACCTGAACCTGAGCTATGCCCGGCTGCTGAGCATGGGCGTGCGGTGGATGATCCTGGTGTTCACGGGCGCGATGGTGCTCGACCATCTGGCTTTGGGCGGGGAGATTGTGGAACTGGGATTCGGGATTCTGTTCGGAGGTATCGTGCTGGGACTGGCTCTTGCGGTGGGGCTGGGATCGCGCGATCTGGTGAGCCGTTCGCTGGAGAGGGAAGCCACGCGGCCAGTGGATGTGCCGCAACCGGAGCGGATCCACCACTTCTAAACAGGCGCGGAGGCGGCCTTCAGTCTTTCAGGGTCATCGTGATGCTACGGGAATCGCCGCTCGTGGTGCGCATCTCGATTTCACCCTGGCTGCGCTTGAGGACGCTGGGGAACTTTTCGCCCCATTCGACGAGAACCAGGCTGTCCGAACCGGAAAGATCGTCCAGACCCAGAGAATCAAGCTGGCGCTCGTTCTGGATTCGATAGAGGTCGAGGTGATAGAGGATGACCGGCTCGCGATGGCCATCCACGGTGCGCGATCCCTCATATTCGTGAATCAGGGTGAATGTGGGACTGGTGACCTCATCGGGTTCGGCGGCGTCGAGCGCCTCGGCAATGCCTTTCACCAGGGTGGTTTTGCCAGCACCCAGATCACCGCGCAAAATGAGAAATTTCGGCGGGGATAGTAACTGGGCGATACGGTGACCGACAGAGATGGTCTCTTTGCCGCTGTGGCTTTCGAACTGCCAGGTCTTCAGTTCGGCTGTCTGGGTCATTGGCCCCTCGCGGCAGAGGAAGGAATTCCCTCTATCCAAACATAGTCCGCCGGGTCCCACGGGCGGAAGAGAAAAGCGCGAAAAAGATGATCAACGGTATCGGTGGCGAGCAGAGTGTGCTCGTCCTGCTCGCGTAGCGCGAAGTCGGCAGCCAGGCCGTGCAGGTAGACGGCGGCTTCGACGGCCTGATCCGGATGACCGGGATGCTGGGCGAGGGTGGCGGCGACGATGCCGGTGAGGATGTCGCCGCTGCCGCCCTTGGCCATTCCTGGATTGCCGGTGGTGTTGACGGCGATGCGTCCATCGGGATGCGCGATGAGGGTGCGCCAGCCTTTGAGAACCAACGTGACGTGATGCTTCGTCGCGAACTCCCGCGCCAGGGGCTCGCGCCTTTCCTGGACCTCTTCGGTGCTGATGCCGGCCAGCCGGGCCATTTCGCCAGGATGGGGCGTGAGGACTACGGTTCGCTTCCGGCCGTCGATCTTCCCCGGGTGTTTGGCGAGGATGTTGAGCGCATCGGCGTCCAGGACCAGCGGCAGCTGGGTCTTTTCGATGAGGCCGAGGACGAAGGCTTCCGGTTCCGTGCCGAGACCGGGCCCCATAGCGATGACGGTGGCGCGTTCAGTGAGGCGTTTCAGGACATTGGGCTGCAGATTGGAGACGTCCGCTTCGCCGTGAGGTCCTTCGCGGAGAGGGAAGGTCATCAGTTCGGGGGTGATCGCGGCGACGGAGGGCAGGATGGACTCCGGCACAGCGGCGGTGACCAGGCCGGCTCCGGCGCGCAACGCGGCCAGAGAGGCCATGGCGGGCGCTCCCGATTTGCCGCGGCCGCCGGCGATCACAAGCACATGACCGTAGAGGCCCTTGTTGGAGTCGGGCGTGCGGGGTTGCTCGGTCAGGACCTTCGAGGAGCCTGCCCAGGTGAGGCCGGTCGAGGAGGTGATGGTCTCGTTGGGCGATCCGATAGGGGCAACGACGATGGGCCCGCTGGTACCGCCAGTTAGATTGCCGCTGACATGAGCCAGCTTGGGAGCGGTGAAGGTGACCACGGCACTGGCGCGAAAGGCGCCTTCCATCGTGAGTGCGCGTGAGTCGGCATCCCAGCCGGAGGGGAGATCGACGGCGACCACGGGAATGGCGAGCGCGTTCACGCGATCGCGCAAGGTTGCGGCGATGCCGCGCAGGGGAGGCGTGAATCCGGTGCCGACGACGGCGTCGATGAGGAGGTCGGCTGAGCAGAGCAGCGACTGCACCTCGGGTGTAGCCAGCGTCGCGTTATCAGGAGCCAGTACGGGTACCAGACCCATGGCGCCGAACGCCGCTTTGGCGTCGCCTTTGAGGTCCGCGGGACGGCCGAGGAGCAGCAGGCTTACAGCACAGCCTGCGTTGGCCAGCTCTCTCGCGGCGACAAAGCCGTCCCCTCCGTTGTTGCCTTTGCCACAGAGCACGGCAATGCGGCGTCGGTCGGGATACTCCCGCAGGACAAAGCGCGCTACGGCGGCACCGGCTGACCGCATCAGGTCGAGCGAATCGACGCCGAAGCGCTCGGCGGTGATCCGATCGACGGCGCGCATCTCGTCCGCAGTAAGGATTTTCATGGCAACCCACGATGGTAGCTGACGCTTCGGTTCCTATCCCATGTACATGCCGCCGTTCACGTCGAGGACGTGGCCGGTGATGTAGGACGCCTCCTCGGAGGCGAGGAAGCCGACGGCGGCCGCGATGTCGGCGTCGGTGCCGGGGCGGCCCAGCGGGATCTGGGCCACCATGGACGCGCGCTGCTTCTCATCTAGAACGGCGGTCATAGCGGTTTCGATGTAGCCGGGAGCCACGGCGTTGGCGGTGATGTTGCGCGAGGCCAGCTCGCGGGCCAGAGATTTGGTGAGACCGATGAGTCCGGCTTTACTGGCCGCGTAGTTCGCCTGTCCGGCCTGTCCGGTTTCGCCGACGATACTGGTGATGTTGATGATGCGTCCCCAGCGGGCCTTGAGCATGGGGCTAAGCATTGCCTGGGTCATGAGAAAGGTGCCGGTGAGGTTGGTCTGGAGGACGTCGTCCCAGTCTGAGCGCTTCATGCGGAGGGCGAGAGTGTCGCGGGTGATGCCGGCATTGTTGACCAGGATTTCGATACTGCCGAAATGAGCGATGGCCGCCTTCGCGCATGCTTTGATGGAACTCTCACTGGCGAGATCGAGCGCGAACACGGCAGCGGCTCCGCCCAGTGAGGCAATTTCGGCAGCGACCTGGTTCAGCTTGTCTTCATTGCGGGCCGCCAGCGCGACGCGGGCTCCGGCTTTTGCCAGGGCCAGCGCACAAGCGCGGCCGATCCCCTGCGAAGCTCCGGTAACCAGAGCTGTTCTTTCCTGAAGTGACGGCATAGCTATAGCCTACAGCAGCATGCGGGCGGGTCCAACGAGCCTAATAACGGCGGGATTGCGGATGCAACGGTCGTCGACACCCGAATTATTTTCTGGTCAGGTTTTCCTCATCCCGAACCGGCGGCGGGCATGGGAGCGGTGGCGCGGCGGCCGGTGAGAGCGGGCAGGCCTTCCAGAGACCAGATATAGACAACCAGCTCACGGCTGTATTGCAGGAGGGGTTTGGTATCCGGCAGGCGAATGCCATGGGCCTGGGGCAGATTGTTGATTTCGAATTCCGCCTCCGCCAGTTCAAGCGGCCAGGGGAGGTGGTGAATGTTGACTCGCGAGAGATGGCCGCGGCGGGCAGCGGTAAAGAGAGCGTAGCGGTCCGTGAGGAAGCTCTCCAGGCCACCCTTAACGCAGGGTTTTCCGAGGCTGCGGTAGGAGGCGACGAGGCGAGCCGGATTCCGGGTGAGCAGGCGTTCACTGCTGTAATGGAAGGTCCGATCCTTCGACGGGGTAATCTTCATTCGCGCCCAGTAGTAGGGAAGCCGGTAGAGCATACGCGCGGCGGCGACGGCAAACGGGTTGGCGGCGTCGAGGGAAAAGAAATAGACGCCGGGCTGATCGGAGTGCCGCTCGCGCACATAGGTACGCAGGTTCAGTTCGGGGAAGCGGTTCGCGCCAGGGATGGGGGGAATTCCACGGACGCGTACCTGGTCCATCCAGAAGGGAACGACACCCACCCAGGCGGAACCGTCGAAGACGTCGATGGAGAGCTCGGGCGGGATGAGATGGCTGAGTTCGGCGGCGGGCAGTGGCCAGTGGGCAAACAGCAGATCGTTCCAGCGCTGGGTCATGACCCAGGGGGATTTGGGGAGAGGCCAGGGACGGTGTGCGGTCGTGGAAAGAATCTTGTTCATGCAACCGAGCTGATCAGGGGGAAAAATCCGGCCAAAAACACTCCTAATGGTACTCGTTCTTTTCTTTTCAGGGAGATAACAATCATGCTGACGGTCATGGCCGTTGACGTCCTTGGTTCCGGAAACGCCGCGGCGGAATTCCGCAGGCATTGGGTTTAGCATGCGTGCATGCCTCCCATGACAGAAACTCCTCCAGCCCCGGCACCCCAGGCCGCGGAACCCGAAGCGCGCCGCAACAACCAGACCGAAGTGTTCGCTGTGCACGGAGCGGATCCGGAGGTGCTGGCGTATGCGATGGCGAAGTACTCGCGCTCGGCGCTGTCGATGAAGGAGTCGTTGCGGGAGATCAGCAGCCAGCGGGCCGAGCAGTTTCTGAACACTTTTTATTTCCAGTATGGGCACCGGTCGATTGCCGATCTGGCCCATGTGGCGTTTGCCATCGAGAGGCTTTCGCTGCTGGCGGCGATCGTGCTGGTGGACGAGCAGCGGTGGGATGGCCAGGAGCGGTCGACGCGGTATCAGAACTTCCGCAAGAGTGGCTGGTACATGCCGGAATTCGGCGGGGATGCTGCCTCGGCCGGTTTGTTCCGAGAGTCGGTTGAGCATCTCTTTGCGAGCTATCACAGCGTTTCGGAGGCGGTGTTTGCGTCGCTGAAGGAACAGGTGCGTAAGCCGGAGGAGATGAAGCAGGAGAGCTACGAGCGCACGCTGCGGGCGCGCGCGTTCGACGTGGCGCGGTACCTGCTCCCGCTGGCGACGAATACTTCGCTGGGCCAGATTGTGAATGCGCGCACGTTGGAAACGCAGATCTCCCGTCTGCTGTCCAGCCCGGTGGCTGAGGTGCGGCAGCTGGGCGAGAAGCTGCAGGCAGCGGCGTCGGGAGCGGCGTGGAACGTGCATGGTGATGAGCTGGCGGTGCTGCAGCGGGAGATTGCGGCGCTGGATCCGGCGCTGGGCGAGCGGGCGGCGGCACTGCTGACGCGCGAGGTAAAGACGGCGCCGACGCTGGTGAAGTACGCAGCGCCGAACGACTACCAGACGCGCACAAAGGAGGAGTTGCGGCAGGCGGTGGAAGAATTGCTTCGCGGTGAGCCGATCGAAGAGGCTCCGCTGGTGGATTTGGTGGACGACGTGGAGTCGCTGGAGGTGGAGCTGGCGACGACGCTGCTCTACGGGCAGTGTCATTATCCCTACCGGCAGATCCATCGCCACGTAGCGGCGCTGAGCGAGGTGCGCTGCAACGAGATCATCGACCTGGGCGTTCGCCATCGCGGACGGCATGACGAGCTGCTGCGGGAGTTCGCGTCGGGCCACGCGCTGCGGTTCGACATTCTGATGGATATTGGCGGCTTCCGCGACATGCATCGGCACCGGCGCTGCGTACAGGTGCTGCAAAGCTTCACTGCGGCGCACGGTTATGCAATTCCGGAGGGCGTTCCGGAGGCTGGGGTGCAGCCGATGTATGAGCAAGCGGTCAGGGCCGCTCATGCTGCATATCGGAGCATTGCTGCGGGTGCGGCTCCGGAGGCGGCGGCATCGGCGCAGTATGTGCTGCCGCTGGCGACGAAGAATCGAGCGCTGTTCAAGATGGATTTTGGCGAAGCGCTGTACATCTCCGAGCTTCGATCGGCGGCGCAGGGACATTTCTCGTACCGGAAGGTGGCCTGGGAGATGTATCGCGTCGTGGAGCGGCGACATCCCGGGCTGGCGAAGCATTTCCGCGCGACGGATTTCGACGCGCCAATCGATATGCTGAAGCGTTAGGAGACAACCGGGCAGCATGCCGAAACCAAAGTGACGCCTCGCGCACCGGGGCCTGACGGTAGAATGCCCCTTCGGTTGTTGGGATCGACCAGGGGGCCACAGCTGTGATTTGCAAGAGACCGTCTTTCGCCATGATTGCGTTCGCGGCCGCCATATTCCTCATGACTCAGACATCCGCACCTGCTCAGACCGCGGCTTTCGGGCCGGAGAATCCCTTTTACGCGCCGAGTTCGCTCTCGTTTCATGCGCCGCCGTTCAACCGCATTCAGGACTCGGACTATCAGTCGGCGATCGAAGCGGGGATGGCGCAGCAGGAGAAAGAAATCCTCGCCATTGCCGACGATCCGGAGCCGCCCACATTCGAGAATACGTTTGTCGCGATGGAAACAACCGGGCGACTGCTCCATCGGGCGCAGGCGGCCCTCGATTGCGTTACCGGGGCGAATACGGATCCTTATCTGCAGAAGGTGCAGCAGGGACTGGCTCCGAAGCAGGCCGCGCACTATGACTCGATTTACCTGAATGCGAAGCTGTTCGCGCGGGTAAAGACGATCCACGACCAGCGCGAAAGCCTGCATCTGGACCCCGAGAGCCAGCGGTTGGTGAAGATCACCTATGACGAGTTTGTACATGCCGGTGCGGCCCTCAGCGAGGCCGACAAGGAGAAGCTGAAGAAGCTGAACGAAGAGGCCTCGAAGCTGGAGGACGAGTTCACCCGTGGCCTGCTGGCGGCGACGAAGAATGCAGCGTATACAACGACGGATCGGGCGGCGCTGGCGGGCTTGAGTGATGTGCAGATCGCGGCTGCGGCACGGGCGGCCACCGGGCGCAAGGTCGAGGGATACGTTATTCCGCTGCAAAACACGACCCAGCAGCCGAACCTAACCGAACTTAGCAACCGCGCGACACGCGAAACGTTGTTTGAGGAGAGCTGGACGCGTGCGGAGCGGCCCGGCGACGATTTACGGCCGGTAGTGGCGCGGCTGGCGCAACTGCGGGCGGAGAAGGCGAAGCTGCTGGGGTTCCCCACTTACGCTGCCTGGGTACTCGAGGACCAGATGGCAAAGACTCCGGAGGCGGTCCTGCACTTTCTGAATGAGCTGATTCCGCCGGCGACGGCCAAGGCGAAGGCCGAGGGACAGGAGATCCAAACGCTGATCGATCAGCAGCACGGTGGGTTCATGCTGCAGCCGTGGGACTGGAACTATTATGCGGAGCAAGTACGGAAGGCGAAGTACGATCTGGACGAATCCCAGCTAAAGCCTTATTTCGAGATCAACAATGTGCTGGAAAACGGCGTCTTCTACGCGGCGCATCTGCTCTACGGGTTGACATTCACCGAGCGGAAAGACATACCCGTCTGGCAGCCGGATGTTCGGGTTTTCGAGGTTCATGACGCAGACGGAAAACCGCTGGCTCTCTTCTATTGCGACTATTTCAAGCGCGACAACAAGAATGGCGGCGCCTGGATGTCGAGCTTTGTAGATCAGAGCCGTCTGCTGGGCGAGCTGCCGGTGGTCTACAACGTTGCGAATTTTCAGAAGCCCGCGCCGAGAGAGCCGGCGCTCATCAGCTCGGACGATGTGCGGACGATGTTCCACGAATTCGGGCACGCGCTGCACGGGATGCTGAGCAACGTGGAGTATCCGACGCTCTCCGGGACGGATGTGCCTCGCGATTTTGTTGAGTTCCCGTCGCAGTTCAACGAGCATTGGGCGACTTATCCGGCGGTCTTTGAGCACTACGCGAAGCACTACAAGACGGGCGCGGCGATGCCCGCAGATCTGGCGGAGAAGATGCGCAAGGCGCACGATTTCAACCAGGGCTATCTGCTGACAGAGGCGCTTGCAGCATCCATGCTGGATATGGAATGGCACACGTTGCCGGCGGGTGCGCCGCTCCAGAACGCAGACGCGTTCGAGAAGGAGGCACTGGAGAGGTCGCGGGTGGCGCTGCCCGATGTTCCGCCGCGCTACCGATCCAGCTATTTCCTGCACATTTGGGCGAACGGTTACGCCGCGGGGTACTACGCCTACCAGTGGACGGAAATGCTGGACGACGACGCGTACCAGTGGTTCGAAGAAAATGGCGGCCTGACCCGCGGCAACGGCGATCGTTTCCGGAGGATGGTGCTCTCGCGCGGTAATAGCGAGGATCTGGAGAAGATGTATGAGGCGTGGCGGGGAAGAGCTCCGGAGATTGGGGCCATGCTGAAGGACCGGGGACTGGGGGAGAAGTAGATCTCGCTGAGGTTTAATGCTGCGGGTTATGTTACGGCGGCCTCGAATCAGGGTGAATATGCAGCCGCAACCAGGATTGGCAATGGGTCAGAAGGGCTTGCCGCGGAAGAGGAAGAAGAGCTCGATGAGAAGAATAAGGACGACGGTAACTTCGAGGAGGAAGGCGCGGCTCTGGTTGAACTGCTCAATCATGTAGCGGTAGAGCTCTTCGGCAGTTCTGAGTTTGCGCGCGACCAGATCCTTGTAATCGGGGACGCCGACTTTGGTGGCGGCGAGGCGGTAGAGGCGCGCGGCGAACATATCACTGAGGAACTTGATGGCATTGTCGGCGCGTTCGGTGAGTTCCGCGACGTCGAGGAGGACGGTGTGGAGGCGAGTGGCGCGGCCGGCCATGCGCCAGCGGGCGAAGACGCCCGCCTTCTGATCGAGGGAATCGTAGACGCTGTCGAGCACGCCTGTGAGCAGCTCATCGTAGTGGCGGAATTCGAGGAGCTGGGAGTTGGCGTACTCGAGGAGCTGGATGGCGGTCTCGGCGCCGGCCTTTGAGTCGTAGAGGAAAGCAGCGTTCCAGCCGATGACGGCCATATCGTTCTCGTAATAAGAGACTTGCGCATTCAGGACTTCGGCGCACTCGGCATTGGATAGGGGCAGCCGATCTCCACGGACGATCTGGGCGATCTTGGGTCCATGCTGACGGGTCAGTTCGGTGGCGGCGGGGGCGCCGGCGATTTCGCTGGCGTGGAAGATGAAGTAGTCCTCACTGAGCCATCGGGAGTAAGGCTTGACCATGGCGGTGGGGGTGCGTTCGAGCTTCCGGCGGACGATAGGTTCGGCGAGGGAGACGAAGTCGATGTCCCAGACCCAGCGGCTGGCGAGACGGACGAGCGAGTCCCAGTCGCCGGCAAAAGGAAGCTGCAGGATCAGACTGACGACGCCATAGTCGTAGTACTTGATTTCTCCGGAGAGGCGCTCGCCGCTTTCGAGCTGAAGCGGATCGATGGGTTCGGCCACGGGAGGCCGCTGATAACGGACATAGGCCGGGGCGAGGTACTTGGTTCCTGGCTTCTCGAGGACCCGCGCGCCGATGGCCTGGCGGAGGGAATCGAGGCGAATCTCCTCGCACACGTCGAACTGGATGAGGACGAGGACAGCGCCCTGCAGGGAGGGTGGCGATGGGGGTCGGCTCTCCGATTCGTTGGGTATGGGCGGCATTGGGTGCATGATAAATCGGGTGGATGAGAGCGCGTTTGGCAGGGGTTTACCACGGAGGATACAGAGGGTACAGAGGATCCGAAGAACGATTGAAGTGGGTGGCAGGGCGCTGGGGGCGGCGTTTTTCGCGGTGGCGGGTTTGATTTGTATACTGGCCGCGCTTCCTTCAATCGAATGCCATCGTTCTGTGAGGTTCCGCCCATGGCCCTGCGCCGGTTCGACGCTTCTGTTTCATGTTCAACATCGCGAAATGCGAAAGCCGGGGTGCGGAGGATGGCTCCCGGCGCTCTCGCGCTTTTGACCTTTTCGCTCCTGGCTACGGCTGGCCTGCACGCGCAGACTTCTGCCGCAGCGACGGGGCAGAGCGCGTGGCGAGTGCGGGAGTTTATGGTGCCGATGCGCGATGGCGTCCACCTGCAGACGGTGGTGATTGCGCGGCGCGATCAGACGCAGGCGCTGCCGATTCTGCTGACGCGGACTCCTTATGGAGTGCCGACGCAGGAGGAATTCGACAAGGCGGCGGCCGAACATGGCGCAGACTGGGTGCCGACGAACTGGAAAGAACTAGCCGCGGACGGTTACATCTTCGTGCTGCAGAACCTGCGGGGGCGGTTTAAGTCCGAGGGCGTTTTTCAGATGACGGAACAGTACGATGCGAATGATCCAAAGCAGGCCAACGAGACGAATGATGCGTACGACACGATCGACTGGCTGGTGAAGAACGTTGCGAACAACAACGGGCGGGTGGGAATCTACGGTGTGTCTTATGACGGGTTGACCGCGGGGCTGTCGCTGCTGCATCCCCACCCGGCACTGAAAGCGGTGAGCGAGCAGGCTTCTCCTGTGGACCAGTGGATGAACGACGATATGCATCGCTATGGAGCGTTGCGGGAGAGCTATGCGTTCGAGTACTCGGTGCTCGAAGAAGCGGACAAGGGCAAGAACACACACTTTGATTTCGATACCTACGACACCTATGACTGGTATCTGCGGCTGGGGCCGCTGACGCGGGCAAACAAGGTCTACCTGCACGGTTCGCTGCCGTTCTGGAATGACGTGATGGAGCACCCGAATTACGACGCATTCTGGAAGAAGGAAGCGTGGGTGAATCAGCTGCACAGTTCGCCGGTGCCGAATCTGAATGTGGCGGGCTTCTGGGATCAGGAAGATCCGTGGGGGCCGTGGCAGATCTTCCGGCACGCGGAAGAGCACGATCCCCACCACAACAATCTGATGGTGGCGGGGCCGTGGTTTCACGGCGAGTGGCAAGCGCCGGAGGGAGACCGGATCGGCATGCTACCTTTTGGCGGCCACAAGACGGCGCTGGAATTCCGAAAGAACATCGAGGCGGCGTTCTTCCGGTATTACCTGCACGGCGAAGGGGCGGAGCCGGACTGGAAGGTGACGACGTTTCAGACGGGGTCTAACACCTGGCACTCGTATGCGGACTGGCCGCCGAAGACGGCGAAGGCGACGAATCTTTATCTGCATGCGGATGGGACTCTGTCGTTTACGCCGGATGGGGCAGGCGGGCCGCAGTATCGGCAGTATGTTTCCGATCCGGCGAACCCGGTGCCTTATCGGGTGCGGCCGATCTCGCCCACTTATCCTGAGCCGGAGTGGCGGACATGGGAGATGGCCGATCAGCGATTCGTCGATCATCGGCCGGATGTGCTGAGCTTCGAGAGCGCGCCGCTCGATCACGATCTGATGGTGACCGGTCCCATTGCCGCGGAGCTATATGCGTCAACGTCGGGAACGGATTCGGATTTTATGGTGAAGCTGATCGATGTGTATCCGGAAAAGGGACAGACGAGCGCCGATGAGAAGCCGAGCGGGTATGCGGATTCGCTGAACGGGTATGAGTTGCCGATTGCGATGGAAGTGCGGCGAGGACGCTTCCTGCACAGTTATGAACATCCGGAGCCGCTGAAGGCGAATGAGCCGGAGAAATGGGAGGTTCCTCTGCGGGATCACGACCATGTGTTCCTGAAGGGGCACCGGATTATGGTGCAGGTCCAGTCAACGTGGTTTCCCGTGATCGACCGGAATCCGCAGAAATATGTGCCGAGTATTTATCAGGCGACGGCGGCGGATTTTGTTCCGGCGACGCAGCGGGTGTACTGCACGGCGCAGATGCCCTCGCACATTGTGCTGCCTGTGGTGAGGCGGTGACGATCCGCACTGCGAGCAGAGAGCGCAGGAGATAAAGCCGTTTTTTCTCCATGCATCAGGGCATGGCTGAAGCCATGCCCTGATGCAAAAGCCAAATCACCACAGAGAGCACAAAGAACCCAGAGGGTGTTGCGGTGAGCTGCGAGGGTCATCACCGCAGAGAACGCGGAGAGACCGGAGGCATTCTTTGGCTAGCCGACGAGGCGATCGAGCTCCTGGGAGCGGAGGATGGCGATGGAAGCGCCGTGGCGGATGATGAGGTGGTCGCGCTCGAACTGATTGAGAAGGCGGGTAACGGTTTCGCGGGAGGTGCCGGCCATGTTGGCCAGCTCCTCGTGAGTGAGGGCCATGGTGAAGCGGAGCTCGGGTTTGCCGCAGGAACTCGTGCGCGCCCAGTCGAGGAGGAGCTGGGCAAGGCGGCCGGCGGCAGAGCCGGAGAGGGCGAGGCGGCGCGCGTCAAGAAAGACCTCGTGGTATTCGCGGGCGATGACCTGGGCAGCGTGGCGGCTGACATCACCGTAATGGCTGAGGAACTCGAGGAAGTCGCGGCGGCGGACGCTGCGTATCTGGCAGGGCTCAAGGGTTTCGGCGGTGACTTCGTAGGGCAGATCGTTGAGGGTAGCAGTGAGGCCGAGAACATCGCCGGGGACGGCGATTTTAAGGATCATGGTGCGGCCATCGCGAGAGGTGGCGGCGAGCTTGATCTGACCAGAGCAGACGACGAAGATGCCCTGGGCACGCTGGCCTTCTTCAAAGACGATGGAGCGGCTGGGATAGGCGATCTGCATGGCGATCTCGTCGAAGCGTTCGATGGCTTCGTCGGGGAGGTTGCAGAAGATACGGTCAGCGCGATCGATGCACTGGGCGCAGCGATCGGGAACCTGACGCTGGGTGGGGGAGCCATTTCCGGGAGAATTTGCCATCAGGATGCGGCCTCCGGCGGGGGGATGCGCCGTCTGGAGCGGGGGAAGGCGACGGGAAAACTCCTGGAGGACCGCACTTGCTGGCCTGGCGGCCTCCAGGTCTCAATGGAAAAGGCGCCGATGCAGGCGTCGCACAGCCAGATGACCCTCCGCTGAATAATCTGGCGCTCACCGACACGGCCGGATGCATCGATGACGTCGACAGCGAAAATTCCGCCGGAACGCAGATAGAGCGTTTGGGCCGGGCACACTGGATTGGCACATTGCATGGACGCTCCCCGGTAACGGCTACGGTGCATGGGTCCCTTTCAGCTCAGAACCGCAGGTGTGGATTCGGGCTGGTGGTCCTTTTTTTCCGGCTCAGGGGTCACGCGCAGGGAGATGACCGGACAGGGGGCGGAAACGAGGATCTTGTAGGCAGCGGGTTCGGTGCCCGGCAACCAGCTGTGCGAGAGAGCGTGGACGCCGAGCACGATGAGGCGGGCCTCAATTTCCTGCGCGACATTGAGGACCTCTGAGACGACATTGTTAAGGGCAATGCGGACCATTACCTGAGTGGAGGCACGGGCCTCGGAGGGTATGAGGCGATTGAGCTCGGCGGTAGCGGCACTGACCGCCTTGCCGGGGTCGCGAGCCGTGGCTGCCCCGGGCGTAACGACGTGCAGAAGAACCACGCGCGCAGCGAACTGGCGGGCCAGCTGGAGCGAGAGAAAGGTGCTGGTCTCATGCAGGCCGGCCAGCGAGACCGGGTGCAGGATGGTGCCGGGGGCGCCCTCGGGCAGATGATGAGCGCGGGGGCCGATGGTGCAAACGGGTATATCGACGAGATCGAGGAGCTGGCGGGCGACCGAGCCGAGGACGAACTTTTTGAGTCCGCGGCGACCGTGGGTTCCAATGATTAAGCGGCCGGCATCGGCATTTTTCACGACCTCGGCGATGACATCGGGAGCAAATCCATGGCGCACGGCGGTTGCGCAGTCGACGCCCTGCTCGCGGACTTCGCGGGCGAGATTTTCGAGGAGCAGGCGGGCGTCGCGGTCCATGCGGAGAGGGTCGTACCAGGGAACGGCGCCGGTTTCCACGGGCATGGATTCATGAGGAAGGACGGCATTGACCAGGACGAGGGAAGCGCCGCTGGATCTGGCCTGAGCGATGGCATGGGGAATGAGGTAGTCGGTATCGGTAAGGTCCGTGGCGACAACAATTTTGCCGGGACGCGCATAGGGGGTATCGGGATGGTGGATCGGGAGGGTCATAGAGCACCTCGCAGCGGAGCGAGCGCCGGATAAGGCTAGTTTCGGAGGGACCGGCGGAAGAGGCTGTGCGCCAGCTCACATGAGCCTGTGACGCAGGTCACTTTCAGGCGAGAGCTTTTGGGGGTGAATTGGGCGGAGAGATCAAAGGGCTTTTGGGGTGTGGAAGGGCTTTTGCGCGGGACGCGGAGAGTGGGTTTGACCCCTTCTGCGGCGGTTGTTAGGATAAGGATGCGGGGTGGAGCAGCCTGGTAGCTCGTTGGGCTCATAACCCAAAGGTCGCTGGTTCAAATCCAGCCCCCGCAACCACTTAGGCCGAAGGCCAACCCCAGATAACCCCAAATAACAGCGCCCGCAAAAAACGCCGTGGGGTTCATCTGGTGTGTTTGCAGGGTTTTCATGGGCTATGCGCTCCGCAGTGCTCTTCTGACCACCTTGCTGTTCGCCTCCCGTTTGGCGTCCATCAAAGCGTTCCCGTAGACATTCATCGTGGTCGAGATTTGGGCGTGCCGCATCAGCTTTTGCTGCACCCCCATCGGCGCGCCGGTGTCGTCCAGCCACGACCGATAGGTATGGCGGAAGGTATGCCACCCGACGCTTCCATACTTCCCGGCTGCCTTCCACCGCTCCTCATGGAGCAGCGGACGCTTGCCGTTTGGCGTAGGACCGTCGGTCAGACACCAGACTCCCTCCCCGGCGCCGCACTTCGGGCACTCCACCAGACAGCACCCCGCCGGACGAATATAGTCCTGCTGGACAGGGGCTGTGTGGAAGTGACGCCCGGTCGCCGGGCTGGTAAAGACCAGGTCCAACCCCGG
>DASRRO010000108.1:0-23109 GCA_035656855.1 Acidobacteriaceae bacterium
CAAAACATCGTTGAATACGCTCTCTTCGTCACCTTCTTTCCGCACCTCATCGCGGGACCGATCATTCACCACAAAGAGATGATGCCGCAGTTCCTCGAGAAGCGAGATCCGCGGCTCAATATGGACGACATGTTGGTGGGCCTGAGCTGGTTCGTTCTCGGGCTGGCCAAAAAGTGCATTCTTGCCGATCATTTGGCACCCATGGCCGAGCGCGCCTTTGCCGCTCCCCACTCCCTTGGTATGGCCCAGGCATGGCTCGGAGTGGTGATCTATTCGCTGCAGCTCTATTTCGACTTCTCCGGGTACTCCGACATGGCCATCGGCCTGGCCCGGATGTTCTCCATCCGCTTCCCGCTCAACTTCAACTCCCCTTACAAAGCCATTAACATCATCGATTTTTGGCAGCGATGGCACATGACTCTGACTCGCTGGCTGACGCTGTACCTGTACAATCCGATGGCCCTCTCGGTGAGTCGCCGCCGCCTGCGTGCCGGGAAAAAGGTCTCTCAGAGGGCGGCCCGCACCATTTCCGGTTTCCTGAGCATGCTTGCCTGGCCGACCCTTGCCACCATGTTCCTCATCGGAATCTGGCACGGGGCCGGTTTGCAATTCATCATTTTTGGGGTCCTCCATGGGATCTATCTCACCGTGAATCATGCCTGGAGGCTCTTCAAAGGAGAGGCCGCGCTGCGCCGGGAACGTGGAGCGGCCGCTCGCGCTGGGTCCATCCTGCTGACCTGGCTGTGCGTACTCCTTGCAGAGGTGTTCTTCCGGGCCAACAGCACCGCCGACGCCGTGCAGTTTCTGAAGGGGATGGCCGGAATGCATGGCCTCCGCACGGCTGCGTCGCCGGTGGCGCACTTGGAACTGGTGCTCGCAGCCGCGGGATTATTTATTGTATGGTTCCTGCCCAACACCCAGGAGATCCTCGGGCAAGCTGGAGCGGCCATCCGCAGCAGGTACTGGCGCTGGCTCTCCTGGCAGCCAAACTGGCAATGGAGCCTGACTATGGGCCTTCTTTTTTTCGTCGCGCTGCTGGTTCTGAAGAATCAGGCGACATTCCTCTATTTCCAGTTCTAACCCTCTGGCCCTTTGCCCGGAACATTCCGTCCCCGTTCCGCGTACTCTCCTTCCGGAGAGCCCTGCCATGAGAACCCTCGCCGCCTCGGCCATCCTCGGCTTCGCCGCCCTCGCCGCGGCCCAAAACCCGTCGACCTACGTCCAGGATCACCGCCTCGCCGCCGGCGGAACCGTCAACCTCACCATCAATGTGGGCGACGTGAAGCTCCTGCCCGATTCCAGTTCCGATCGCCTCCGCCTCGAAATCCACACCAAACGCCCTGTCGATCAGGAAACCATGGCAGGCTGGGTAAAGCGCTTCGAGCTTGCCGCCGATCGCGCCACCATCGACATTCAGATCCCGAAATGGAAGGACAATTGCGCCGACGACTGCGGCGGCGATGTGACGCTCTATGTTCCGCAGCACACCAACGTCAAAGCCGACCTCGAAGTTGGCGACATGACTATCAGCGGGATCCTCGGCGACAAGGATGTTCACATCGGCGTCGGCGACCTCCGTATCGCCGTTGCCAATCCCTCCGAATACGGCCACGTGGAAACCCACGCCCGCATCGGCGACGTCCACGATTTTCTGAACCGGGGAAACGACAACGACGGTTTCCTTGGCAAGTCGGAAGACTTCACCCTGAGCGGCCAGTACCACCTCAAGGCCTCAACCGGCATCGGCGACGTGCATATCTCCCGGGACGGGAAGTCCTGACCGGACAGCAGCCTGGCCTGCCCGAGTGATCGGCCCCTTTGGCCAAACTGCGATTTCACGCTAAAATAAGAGGATTGCAGGAAAGGTTCTGAAAACAAGAGTCATGGCCAAACAGGGAATTCATCCGAACTATCACGAGATTCGAGTGGTTTGCGCGTGTGGCAACAACTTCGCCACGCGCTCCACGCACAAAGGCGATATCCACGCGGAAATCTGCTCCAACTGCCACCCGTTCTTTACCGGCAAGCAGAAGCTGATCGATACAGCGGGTCGCGTCGAGCGCTTCCGCCGCAAGTACGCCAAAACGGAGCCGGCTGCGGCGAAGTAACCCGCCAGCCGAGGACAGCGAAGGCCTCCGCCGCGGCGGGGGCCTTCGTTTTGAAGGGGTTGGCTACGGGCTACGGGATTGGGAATGAAGAAGCACTGGGACAATCCGGTCGAGCATGCGATGCCCAGCGGCATCCGTGTGCCGGCCTCGGTCCAGATCGGCAACGTTAACGTCGCGCCCGCCACCGTCCTCGCGCCCATGGCCGGCGTCACCGACACCGTCTTCCGCCGCTTCATCCGCAACGCCAGCGTCTTTTCGGCGGCGCCGGATCACGGTTCAGTGGACGATCAGATTTCCAACCAGCAGTCCGGCTGCGGCCTCATCATGACCGAGTTCACCTCGGCCGACGGCCTCTCCCGCATGCGCGAGTCCAAGCGCAAGCGCTACCTCACCTTCTACGACGACGAGCACCCCATCGCCGCCCAACTCTTCGGCTCCAACCCGGCGACGCTCGCCGAAGCCGCCCGCATTGTCGAAGAAACCGGCTTCGACATGGTGGATCTGAACCTCGGCTGCCCCGCCAAGCGCGTCGTCTCCTGCAACGGAGGCAGCGGACTCCTCCGTGATCTCCCCCTCATCGCCGAGATTTTCAAAGCCGTTCGCGCCGCGGTCACCATCCCGTTCACCGTCAAATTCCGCCTCGGCTGGAACGACAACCACATCATCTGCGTCCCACTGGCCAAACTCGCCGAGGACTGCGGGCTGAATGCCGTCTCGCTCCACGCCCGCACCCGCGAGCAGGGCTACTCCGGCCAGGCGCGCTGGCACCACATCGCCGAGGTGAAGGACGCTGTGAAGATCCCGGTCATCGGCAACGGCGACGTCCGCACCCCCGAGGACGCCTGCGCCCTCGTAGGCAAGACCGGCTGCGACGCGGTCATGATCGGCCGCGCCGCCCCCGCCAATCCGTGGATCTTCCGCCAGATTGCCCAGTACACCGCATCCGGCCGCTACGACTCGCCCACCGCTGACGACCGCTATCGCATGATCCGCACCTATTTCGAAATGCTGCTCGCGGAGCTGCCCGACACATCGCGTTCGCCCGCCGCCGAGGCCGTCGGCAAAATGAAGCAGTTCGCTTCCTGGTTCACCCATGGCGTCCCCGGCGGCGCCGCTCTGCGCAAGTCGATCTTTGAATCGAAATCAGGCAACGCCGTCCTCGACGCCGTCGATCGCTTCTTCAGCAGGGAAGGACTGGCCGTCCAGGCGGACTCAGCACCGGCCTCCGTTCCCGCCCTCTCTGATGATCCCGCCTCTTCGCTGATGGTCTGCGATTAGAATCAAGCCTGGCCATGAGCTGCGACAGAACTATCCGCAAATTTGCGAGTCATGAGGCGCAGAAGGCCGAGTCTCGTCTCTACTGGAGCGCTCTTTCGCCAGGCGAGCGACTGGCCGCTGTCTGGGAGGCAACGCTCGCTGCCTGGTCGGTCAGGGGTTACCGCTACGATGCTTCCCAACGATCTCAGAGAACTCTTACTCGTATTCAACGAACACGGAGTTGAGTATCTCCTTGTCGGCGGTTATGCGGTCGGTGTTTACGCAGAACCGCGAGCGACGAAGGATATGGATGTCTTCCTCCGCCCGGAGCGCGATAACAGTGAAGCTGCGTATCGGGCTCTGGCCGCCTACGGAGCGCCTCTCAACGATATAGCTCCTGCCGATTTCTGCAATGAGCCGGACTCTGTGTTTCAGATCGGTCAGCCTCCACTCCGCATCGATCTTCTCCAAAAGATCGATGGTGTCACCTTCGAAGAAGCATGGTCGAAGAGAACAGAAGCGTTCATCGACGGAGTTCCGGTGCATGTCATTTCCGCCGAGCATCTCATTCAGAACAAGCTGGCCTCCGGCCGCTTGCAGGACCTGGCAGACGCCGATGCCGTTCGTGACGCAATAAACGAAAAATGAAACTCGCGGGCGCCTGGAATGGGATTGGGAATTGCTACCCCACTACCGCATCCAGCCTCTTGTCGTGCGCCGGAACCCCAGCTCGTTCGGCCCACGTCCGCTCCACGACCGTGAGCGCCTCTTCCGGATCGCGGGCCGCCTGCACCAACCCGCGATTTTCCGGCTGAATGAACCCCTCGCGTACCGTGTGGTCAAAAAACGCCAGCAACGGGTCGTAGAAGCCTCGAACATTCACCAGCACGCAGGGCTTCTGGTGGATGCGCAACTGCGCCCAGGTCACAATCTCGATGAACTCATCGAGCGTCCCGTATCCGCCGGGCAGCGCCACAAAGGCGTCGGCGCGCTCCGCCAGCATGGCCTTGCGCTCGTGCATGGTGCGCACCACATGCAGCTCGGTCAGCCCGCGGTGCTCAATCTCACGATCCTTAATGACTTCCGGAATCACGCCCGCCACCGCGCCGCCCGCTGCCAGAGCGCCATCGGCCACGGCACCCATGGCTCCGACCGTGGCGCCGCCGTACACCAGCCCGTAGCCGCGCTCGGCGATGCGCCGGCCCAAAACACTCGCTGCCTTTAGATATGCAGGCGATGCGCCCGCCGCCGAGGCGCAAAAGACGCACACCCACCTGTCCGGAGAAGAACCTGAACTCATGAGCCAAGTTTATCGGAGGCGGGATGCCCGTTCGAACCAGCGGCGGCGCGGGTCGCAGATCTTATTGCGTCGCCACCTTGTCTGAGATCCGGTCGTACTCCGCCTGCGACATCGCCCCCTTCCGCACCAGATCGTGCGGCGTGTCGTACGGACGATTCTCAGCAATGCGCCGTGCCGTTGTCGGCGTTACGCCCGGCAGAGACTCCAGATCGACGCGCGCGGCGCTGTTCACATTCACCAGATCGGAGCCGTCTTTGCCGTTGTGCATTCCCGCCCTCACACCTTTGGCCACGTCGTGCGCATCGCGCTCGGCATTGGCCGCCGCCACCCGCGCCTCGGCCGCAGCCTTCTTTGCCGCTACCTTCGCCTGTTCGGTGGCTTGCTGCGCTTGTTGCTGAATCTGCTGGTCTGACTCGTGTCCGCTCACGCTGCACGATGCCACCCAAAGCACGGCGACGCACAACCCCAGCGTTGCCACCACCCGTATGATCAGCTCTCTCTGCCCTGGTCCCCTCATGGTCGTTCCGCCTCCCGGCCTTTGCATGGAAGCCTCTGAATTCCGGCGAGTTGCCAGACAGTAAAGGGAAGCTGCAAAAATGCGCTGTTCAACTGTCCAGCGACAGCGCTAATATGCTCCTCGGACGGCCCCTCCTGCCTTCCGAGCCCGGATCAGGGTTTGGCTCACCGGACCCGCCCGGCACCAGGAGCCGGCTCAACCGCTGGAGGTACCGGCCCACCGGCCTGCCTCAGGTTGCAGCCGGTCAGCGCGACGACCGGCCACGTGCAACGGCTCACCGGTGCCCTCTGCCTCAATGCGGAATCCGTCACCCGAGGCGCCTTATGACTTCCATCATGGGCTTTATGCCGGTTGCCTGGATCGTGTGGGCCGGTGTAATCACCGTTTTGCTCATCCTGATCGTTTACCGCTCGAACCTCACCCGTTATGAAGAGGACCAGATCTTCCTGGACGATTCCGGCAACCACCAGAAAAAGGAGCAGGAGGATTTACTGGCCCGCGTGAATAAAATTCAGCCGTTCATCCGCGTCGTCACCGGCGTTACCTGTGTCCTCACCGCGGGCATCCTCGGCGTGTACGTGTGGGATGCGTTGAAGCACCTGATGTAAACCAACCCGCTGCTGTCGCGCCACGGCGATCGCTTGTCCTCCTTCCGACAGGGGCCGGACCTCCCCCAATGGAATCTTCCGGCCCCCTGCCTCCCGCTTCCTGCGGCCTGCCTCCGGTATCATCCATTCGCAGCGTTTTTCCAGCCAGGGAGTCACTCATGATCGTTTGGCAGCGGCGTTCTGCCTGCTTTGCCTTCCTCCTTTGTTCGTTCGTCACTGCCGCCGCGTGGGCCCAAACGCAATCGGAGATCCGGGTCCCCCATTACAGCTCCGTCCATCCCATCATCGGAACCGCGGGCGATGGCAATACCTTTCCCGGCGCTACGCTCCCCTTCGGCATGATCCAGTGGAGCCCCGACACCGGAACCGACGGCTGGTATCACTACAAGCAGGACCGCATCTACGGCTTTTCGCTCACCCACCTCAGCGGCGCCGGCTGCACCATGTATGCGGATTTTCCCGTCCTGCCGTTTCCCGGCGGGCTAACGGTCAGCCCACATCAGGATCGCGACCGCTACACCGTCCCCTTCGACCACGCGAACGAAACCGCCCACCCCGGCTACTATTCGCTGACCCTCGCCAATGGCACCGAGGTCGAAATCACCGTCACCGATCGCGCCGGCATTGCGCATTTTCATTTTCCCGACGGAACGCCCGCCCGCCTTCTGGTCAATGCCGGCGGAAGCGCCAACTCCGGCCTCATCGATAAGAAGCCCGCCAATCCCAACCGCGCTCACGATGGATTCGTCATCCGCCTCGTCGGCAATAACGCGCTCGAAGGGACGGTCCACAGCGGCAGCTTCTGCGGCTGGTCCGATCAGTACGTTCTCAATGTCGCAATGCAGTTCGAGCAGCCCTTCGTCCAAACCGCCATGTGGAACAACGACACCGTCGACGCGGCCGCCCACGAAGAAACCGCGCACCATGCCGGCGCGTGGCTCGACTTCGGCAACCAGCGCGACGTCACCATGAAAGTCGGCCTCTCCTTCGTCAGCGTCGCCAATGCCCAGGCGAATTTGGAAGCCGAGATTCCCGGCTGGGATTTCAATACCGTGCACCAGGCCGCGCAACGCCGGTGGTCCGACGAGCTGAATCGGTTTTCGGTCGAAGGAGGCACGCCGCAACAGCAAACCATCTTCTACACCGGCCTCTATCACATGCTTCTCGCGCCGAACCTCTTCAGCGATCGCAACCGCCAGTACATCGGCTTTGACGATAAGGTGCACGCGCTCGCTCCTTCGCAGCAGGCGCAGTACGCCAACTACTCCGACTGGGACATCTACCGCGATGTCGTCCAGTTCCAGGCGCTGCTCGATCCGGCGCGCTCCAGCGACATGGCCCAGTCCCTGGTCAACGACGCCGAGCAGTCCGGGTGGCTGCCGCGGTGGCCCGCCGCCAACGACGTCACCTACGTCATGGGCGGCGATTCGCCTGCCGTTCTTCTGTCGGATATGGTTGCCTTCGGCGCGCGCAACTTCGATGCCCACCAGGCGCTCCACTCCATGCTGAAAGCCGCCACCCAGCTCGGCAAGGGCTTCCACGGCCAGGCCGAGCGTCTCTACCTCGAAGACGAGCTGAAGCTCGGCTACGTTCCCATCGATCACGACACCCTCGACGCTTCGCGCACCCTGGAGTACGCCAGCGACGATTTCGCCGTCGCGCAGATGGCGAAAGCTCTGGGCGACACCAGCGACTACAACTCGTTCATGAAAAGGGCAGGGAACTGGCAGAACCTCTTCGACCCTGCAACAAAGTGGATCCGCCCGAAGAATTCCAACGGCACCTGGCTCCAGGAATTCGACCCCGAGCACTCGCTGCCCAAGCGGCCCGACGCGCCCGTCTCCACCGATCAGGATGGATTCGAAGAAGGCAATACCTGGCAGTACTCCTTCATGATCCCCTTCGACTACCCGAGACTCATCCACGACATGGGCGGCGATCAGGCTTTCGTTCCGCGCCTCGACCGCTTCTTCTCCAAACTCATTTGCTGGGGCGAGCCCTGTTTCAATATGGCCAACGAGCCGGACTTTGTCGTGCCCTATGCCTACGAGTACACGAACCAGCCGTGGAAAACCGACGACGTCGTCACGCGCATCGAGCAACAGACCTTTGGCACCGGTCCCGATGGCATTCCCGGCAACGACGACCTCGGCGCTACCTCCGGAGTCTACGTCTGGAACGCGCTTGGCCTCTATCCCGGCGTCCCCGGCGTCGGCGGATTCTTCCTCGGCACGCCCATGTTCAGGGAAGCCACCGTTCACTTCGCTGATGGACGCACGCTGGTGACCCGCCGCAGCGGCGATGGCGTCTACGTGAACTCCATCGCTGTGGATGGTCAGCCTTACAGCAATCTGTGGCTGCCGCTCGACAAGCTTCCAGTGAACGCGACGACCACCGTTCAGTACTCGGTGCAGTCCGCCGAACCCGCCTCAACCAACCTGAAGCCGCCGCCGAATTTTCGCCCGTGATCCGTCAGACTAGCGGGAAACCGCCTCTTCCTCGGCCTCCAGAATTCCGGTGGGCAGCCCGTCAATGCTGACGGCGTTCTTCTTCTCCCGGTACTCTCCCAGCCCGTCTTCTCCTTTGCCCACGGCCCACTGTTCGAGGTTGGTGCGCTCGCCGACGTAGGAGAACAGCGGTACGCCAAAGCCGCACGAGGTCTGCACGGTTTCTACGTCCAGGACAATAATCTGCCGCGCGCCAGGACGCTCCTCGTTGTTAAACGCCGCTGCCATCAGCTCGCGATACCCTTCACTGCCGCGGCGCAGAACTTTCCCCTGCCCGTAGAGCCGCAGAATCACTGGCGATCCCTCGAAGGCGCAGAACATCAGCGTCAGTCGCTCGTTGGCGCGCAGATGCGCCGCGGTTTCGTTGCCGCTCCCGGTCAGATCGAGATATGCCACCCGTCGCTCACCCAGGATGCGCAGCGCGGCTCCGTCCTTGGGCGAGACGTTGACCCGCCCGTCGCGCGCCGCCGAGGCAGTAAAAAAGATGCGCTGCCGCAGAATGAAGTCCCGGTGCGGCATTTCGATCGAGGCAAACTGCTTTCCCATAAAGAAAGTTTCTCATCCGGAAGCGGCATTCTGCCGAGCGCCCTGCTCCAGACGCGCTTCCAGCTTCGCCCGCACAATCGGCCACTCCTCCGCCACAATCGAAAATCGCGCCGAGTTCCGCGGCGTGAAATCGCTGGCCAGCCGGTGCGCGCGCAAAATTCCTTCGAACTGGCCCCCGATCCGCCCAATCGCCGCGCGGCTGCGAGCATTGCGCTCGTCGGTGTGCAGAACCACGCGATGCACGCCCCACACCTGGAACGCATACATCAGCATCAGCAGCTTGGCTTCGGTGTTCGCGGCCGTGCGCATCGCGTCGCGAGTCAGCCACGAATAGCCGATCTCGCACACATCCGGAGCCCAGCGCTCGCGGCGCTCATGGCCCTCCGGCCACGGCCACCAGTCCAGATCGAAATAGCGCGTCGATCCGAGAATCTCGCCCGTCTGCATGGAGCGGGTCACAAACGGCCAGGCCGTGCCGGCGTCCCGCGCTGCCAGAGCGGCATCGATGTATCGCGCCATCTCCCTCTCTCCCTGCGGGACATAAGTCCACTGGTAAAGCGAAGGATCGGCCGATGAGGCCGCCGCCAGCCCTGCCGCATGCGTCGTTTCCAGCGGTTCCAGCAGAACGTGTTTGCCGCGCAGTTCGAAGGATTCCAGTCGCATGGTCTTGTCAGCCGATTATCCCGTCCATCCGGCGTGCCTGCAACAACTTCCTGCTGCTTGTAAAGATTCCCATGGTGCCTTCCCAGAAGCGTCCAGCTGCGATGGGCCGTTATAATGGGAAGTTGTCGAAAGAGCAAAATCTTTCCATTTTCTACTGAAGGGAAAACCGCCACATGGCGACCACCAACGCCGGCGCCCCGTCTGCGCAGGGCGAACCGGGTGCAGAAAAAGCTGCTCCTTCCAAGCCAGTTATCAACGATTTCAGTATCCAGGTAGCCACCGTCAATGGCTCCGGTTCCCAGTCTGCGAACAATATTCTGCTGCGCAGCATCTTTGCCATGGGCGTGCCGGTCAGCGGCAAGAACCTCTTTCCCTCGAACATCGCCGGCCTGCCCACCTGGTACACCATTCGCGCCAGCAAATACGGCTACGTCGCGCGCAAAAAAGACATCGACATCCTCATCGCCATGAATGCCGAAACCGCGCGCGAAGACGTCCTCTCGCTGCGTCCCGGCTCAGTGGCGATCTATGAGGATTCGGCCAACCTGAAGCAGTATCGCGACGACGTCACCTGCTATCCGGTTCCGTTTGACAAGATCACAGCCGCCGTCTGTCCTGAAGCCAAGCTGCGCAAGCTGGTCAGAAACATGGTCTACGTCGGAGTCGCCGCGCAACTGCTCTCCATGGACATGGCGGTCGTCGAAAAGACCGTACGCAAACAGTTTGCGAAGAAGCAGAAGGCCGCCGACCTGAACTGGGGCGCCGTCGAAGCCGGCTTCAACTACGCCGCCCAGTCCTTCACTAAAAACGACCCCTTCGTTCTCGAGCCGATGCACGCCACCGAAGGCAAAATCATCATCGACGGCAATGCCGCCTGCGCCCTCGGCGCCATGTTCGCCGGCGTCACCGTCGTTACCTGGTATCCCATCACGCCATCCTCCTCCGTGGTCGAGCAGCTCATCGACTACCTCAAGAAGTACCGCGTCGAGCCGGATGGCAAGGCCAGCTTTGCCGTTGTCCAGGCCGAAGACGAGCTCGCCGCGATCGGCATGGTTCTCGGCGCCGGTTGGGCGGGTGCCCGCTCCATGACCGCGACCTCCGGCCCCGGCATCTCGCTCATGGCGGAATTCGCCGGCCTCGGCTACTTCTCCGAGCTGCCCGGCGTCATCTTCGACATCCAGCGCGTCGGCCCCTCCACAGGATTGCCCACACGCACCGCCCAGGCCGACCTGCTCTCCATCGCCGTCCTCTCGCATGGCGACACCAAGCACGTCATGCTCCTGCCCGGCAGCGTCCGCGAGTGCTACGAGTTTGCCGGCGCTGCCTTCGATCTGGCCGAACACCTCCAGACCCCGGTCTTCGTCCTCTCCGATCTCGACCTCGGCATGAACAACTGGATGTCCGATCCGTTCGACTATCCCGAGAAGCCCCTGAATCGCGGCAAGATTCTCACCGCCGACGACCTGAAGCGCCTCGGCGAATTCGGGCGTTACAAGGACGTCGATGGCGACGCGATCCCCTATCGCACCCTGCCTGGCACCGACCATCCCAAAGCCGCTTACTTTACCCGCGGCAGCGGACACAACGAAAAGGCCCTCTACTCCGAGCGCCCCGAAGACTACCAGAACCTGATGGAGCGGCTGGCGCGCAAGTTCGATACCGCTCGCGATCTGGTTCCCGCGCCCGTTGTGGTCCAGACCGGCAAATCGAAGGTCGGCATCATCGCCTTCGGCACCTCCGACTTTGCCGTGATGGAAGGCCGCGATCAGCTCAAGAAGGAATACGGCCTCGAAGCGGATTATCTCCGTCTCCGCGCCTACCCGTTCAACAAAGACCTGCACGACTTTGTCGCCTCGCACGACCGCATCTATGTCGTGGAACAAAACCGCGACGCGCAGATGCTGAGCCTGCTCAAGCTCGATCTGCCCGCCGCCGAGATCACAAAACTGCGCAGCGTGCGCCACTTCAACGGGCTGCCAATCGATGCGCGCTCCGTCACCGATGAAATTGTGCTGCAGGAGGGAATCTAATGGGCACGGCCACAGCGACACCAACCCCCAAAACCAACCGTATCGGCCTGCCGGTTCTCGAGTACCGCGGCAGCAAGACCACGCTCTGCGCCGGATGCGGCCATAACGCCATCTCCGAGCGCATCATCGACGCCATGTACGAGATGGGCGTCCAGCCCGAGCGCGTCATGAAGCTCTCCGGCATCGGCTGCTCCTCCAAGAGCCCCGCTTACTTCATGGCCCGTTCGCACAGCTTCAACAGCGTGCACGGGCGCATGCCTTCGGTCGCCACCGGCGCCCTGCTGGCCAATAAAACCATGATGGGCATCGGCATCTCCGGCGACGGCGATACTGCCTCCATCGGCGTCGGCCAGTTTGTCCACCTCATGCGCCGCAATCTGCCCATGATCTACATCATCGAGGACAACGGCGTGTACGGCCTCACCAAAGGCCAGTTCTCGGCGACCGCGGACATCGGCTCGAAGCTCAAAACCGGCGTCATCAACGACCTGCCCGCCATCGATACCTGCTCGCTCGCCATCCAGCTCGGCGCCACCTTTGTCGGCCGCTCCTTCTCGGGAGACAAAAAGCAGCTCCTTACCATGCTCAAGGCCGCCATCGCCCACCGGGGTACGGTGATGCTCGACGTTATCTCCCCCTGCGTCACCTTCAACGACCATGAAGGTTCCACCCGCAGTTACAAATACATGCAGGAACACGAAGAGGCCATCAGCGAAGTCGGCTTCGTTCCCAGCTTCGAGGAAATCGACGTCGAGTACGATCCCGGCACCACCCTCGACGTCAAAATGCACGACGGTTCCAGCCTGAGACTCAAGAAGCTGCACGAGGATTACAACCCCACCGATCGCGCCATTGCTGTGAAGACGCTGATGGACGCGCATGCGAAGGGCGAAGTCCTCACCGGCGTCTTCTATATCGATACCGGCAAGCCCGCCTTTACCGACCTGCTCAACCTCGTCGACGAGCCGCTGGCGACCCTGCCCCAGGAGCGCACCCGCCCCGGCAAGCAGGTCCTCGATGACGTCATGGCGCGTCTGAAGTAGAACCAAGACCCCTCTAAGAAGGCGCGCCCTCGGACGCGCCTTTGAGTTGGTCCCTGCCCCCACCGGCGCAGAACGACAAACTGCCCTTACACCCCAGAACAGAGCATCTGGATGAGCAACTCGGCCTGTTGTCAACAGCTAACCTTCCGCCGTGCGGCTAACTACTCTGCCCGTAGCGCAGTCATCGGGTCAATTCGCATCGCTCGGCCTGCGGGAACCAGACACGCGGACAACGCGACAAAAAGCAGCAGAGCCAGAACCAACGCAAAAGTGAGCGGATCTGTCGGTTTCACACCGAAGAGCAAGCTGCTCATCAGGCGCGTGAGGCCAAAAGCTCCAATGAGTCCAGCAACTATTCCTAGGAGCGCCAGTCCCATTCCCTGCCTGAAGACCAGCGACAGAATACTTGTCCGGCGCGCACCAAGCGCCACACGGATGGCAATATCCGCGGTGCCCTGTGTGACCAGGAACGACATCACGCCGTAAATGCCAATGGCCGCCAGAATCATCGCGAAGCCGGCGAAAGCACCCAGCATCGTCATTGCGAAGCGCTGACGCGACATCGAGTCCTTGACACGCTGCTCCATCGTGGCTGCGTTGTACACCGGAACATCGGGATTGATGGTGTTGACCAGATGAGTGATCGTGCTGATTGTGGAAGCCGCATCGGAGGATGTGCGCGCAACAACATACAGGGTGCCGTTTCTGGTCTGGGCATGCGGAAAATAGACAACCATTCGTGTCCCGGCATCGAGTCCGTACTCTTTTACCACTCCGACTACGCCCACGATTGTGACCCATGGAGAATCGTCACTCCGACGGATGTGCTTGCCGATGGCATCGCCATGAGGCCAGAAGTGGTCGGCCATCTTCTGATCGACGATCGCGACCGGGGGCATCGTGTGGGTATCTGTCGCTGCAAACATGCGCCCGCGGAGGATTGGAATCTCCATCGTGCTGAAATAAGACGGTGTCGCTGCCCGAACATCCACCTGCAATTCGGGAGCATTCGGGGGCGGCGTATAGCCTTCGATGTGCATGCCTCCCCAGCCAACGGCGGAAGTGAAGGGAAGCGCCGAAACCGCCCCGGCGCCTGTGACTCCAGGTAGACTCCTGGTGCGCTCAATCAGTTCTCGATAGAAGCGAACGCGGGTATCCGGATCCCTGAACTGAGGTCCGTATGCTCCAACGTCCATCGAAACCACACCTCGCGGGTTGAATCCCGGCAGCACGTTGGCGAGACGGACGAAGCTGCGCACCAGCAAACCGGCCCCTACCAATATAGGCAATGAGATTGCCAGCTCGGCAATAACGAGGGCTCCGCGCAGCTTGTCGCGATGAAGACTCAAGCCTCCGCTCAGCGAACCTTTGCCGCCGGTCTTCAGATTCTCCGTCAGTCCAACGTGCAAGGCGCGGAGAGCAGGTGCCAGTCCAAACACGATTCCAGTGAGAATCGCAACGGCGAACGTAAAAGCGAGCACCCGGAAATCAATTCCGAGTTCGTTGAGCCGCGGAATGTTGCCCGGATGCATCTTCCGCGCAATCGAGATACTCAGTCCCGTTATGCCCAGTCCAGCCACGCCACCCGTCAGGCTCAGCAAGATGCTCTCAGTCAGGAGCTGGCGCATCACCCTTCCTCTTCCTGCGCCCAGGGCTGCGCGGATCGCGATCTCGCGCTGCCGCGTTGTGGCCCGCGAGAGCAGCAAATTCGCCACATTGCTGCAGGCGATGAGCAGCACGAGGAAGACTGCCCCAAAGATGATTAGCACCGCGGTGCGGACGTTGCCAACGACCTGATCTATGAGCGGAACCACGCTGATCGTGAAAGAGGGATCTCGATGCTTGTCCACGCGGATGCGGGCAGCAATCACGTTAATATCGGATTGAGCTTCCTGCATCGTGACTCCGGGCTTGAGCCGCGCCAGGATGTTGTAATTTTCAGAGCCGTAGTTGGCGGGGTTCCTGGCCTCGTCCGCCGGCGGCATAAAAAACTCCGGCTTGTTGATACCGGCAACCGTGGGAATCTCTTCGTGGTCTAGGCGAAAGCTCGACGAGAGAACGCCGACAATCGTATGCGGATGGCCATCCAGAGTTATGGAACGGCCTACGACGTCGGGATCGCCCGCGAACTCCCGTTGCCAAAAGCCATACGTCAACACCACAGTTTGAGGCTTGCCCGGTTCATCCTCCTCTGGCAGAAAAATGCGACCGAGCATTGCTTTTGCGCCAAGCATCGGAAGCAGGCTCGAAGTTGCCTCAATGCCATCGACCTTAATTGCCTTAGAACGCTCGGTGAGTATGAAGTCGTCGCCGATTGCGAGGGCCGTATCGTCGAATACATGGTTTTGGGTAACAATGTCGTGATATTGCCCTGGCGAAGGCCAATCCTGCGGAATGCCGACACCCGGTGAACGCAGCCAAAGGATGGCGATCCGGTTAGGGTTCGGATACGGCAGCGGCTTGAGTAGCAGGGTGCTGGTGAGGCTAAAGATGGCCGTGTTGGCTCCGATCCCGATGGCCAGCGAAAGCACAATCATTAAAGAAAGGCCAGGCGTCTTTGCGAATGATCGGGTTGCGTAGCGAAGGTCCTGCGACAGATCCTCGATGAATTTGGTGCCGCGCGATTCGCGGCATTGCTGCTGTACCTGCGTCCTACCTCCTAGCGCCACTCGCGCGCTGCGCATCGCCTCATCCGGGCTGACGCCGCTGCGGCGATACTTCTCGGCTTCGTATTCGAGGTGTTGGCGTAACTCTTCGTCTACTTCGGCGTCCATTTTCTTACTGCGAAACAGCGCTCGCAGCCGGTAAAGCAGGTCAATCAGCATTGGCTCCTCCGGATGCGACGTCGAGAACCTGGTCCACCACCGTAGTCAATTTGCGCCATGCCGCAGTCTCTGTTTCCAGTTGCTTTTGCCCACGCGGTGTCAGCCTGTAGTACTTTGCACGACGATTGTTTTCGCTCGTTGCCCATTGCGCCTTGATCCAGCCCCGACGCTCCAAGCGGTGCAGCGCAGGATAGAGCGACCCCTGCTGCACCTGCAGCGCTTCCTTGGATATCTGCTGCAGCCGCTCGGAGACGGCCCAGCCGTGCATCGGCTCTAATGCGAGCGCCTTCAGAATGAGCAAATCCAATGTGCCCTGAGGAAGTTCCAGCCGTTCTTCGGTCATCGATTCTGTTCCCCTATTGCTTCGACACAAACAATACAACGTCCTGGTGTCGAAGCACAAGGGGAGGAAAGAATATTCCGGATGATTGATTATTCGCCCGAGGCGCGATGAAAGCGAACCGACTTCGTCCCAGCTCTGTTGTCCTACGCTCTTGCGGTGTAGGTGAGTACATTATCGCCAAATCGCGCATTGAAGTCCCGTAGCGAACCCCTCGACCCGTGCGCACTTCGCCGCCCCACTCAACGGAAAAGGCGCGTCTCACGACGCGCCTTTTCCGTTTGCTACCGGCTGCCGCCTGGCTTCAAGCCGCCTTCGCCGCGTTTCCGCTCAGTGCTTCGATCAGTGTTTTGCTGAACGCCGGAATGTCGTCCGGCTTGCGGCTGGTGATGAACTGCCCGTCGACCGCCACTTCCTTATCCACCACATTCGCCCCCGCATTCTTCAGATCCGTCCGGATCGACGGCCATGAGGTCATCGTCTTCCCCTTCACCACGCCTGCTTCCACCAGCATCCACGGTCCGTGACAAATGGCTGCAACGGTCTTGCCCGTCGCCACAAAGTCCTTCACAAACTGCACCGCCTTCGGCTCCATCCGCAGATGATCCGGGTTGATCACGCCGCCAGGCAACAGAAGCGCGTCGTAGTCCTGCGCCTTCGCCTGGTCGAGCGTCTTGTCCACCTTGACACTGTCGCCCCACTCTTTGGTTTTCCAGCCTTTGATGGCTCCCCCCTTCGGCGAAACAACTTCCGTTGTCGCTCCTGCTTCTTCCAGCGCCTTCTTCGGTTCCGTCAGCTCCACCTGCTCAAACCCATCGGTTGCCAGAATGGCGACTCTCTTCCCATGCAGACTCTCTGCCATAGCAAAATCCCCCGTCTCTCAATTGCGTGCTCTCCCATATAGGACGGACACAACCCGGCACCGCGTTGCCACGTTTTTGGATTCTCCGGACTGTAACAATCAGGGCTGCAAATTCGTGTACAGTTCCGTGGGGTAATGAAATCGAGAACCACAGGGGAGGGTTTCATGTCGATCCGTTTCTGGACTGCGATCGCCGCAGTCGCAGCGCTGGGCAGCCTGAGTGCCTGCAATTCATCGAATAGTGCCGGCAGTACGGTTGCACTCTCGGGAGCCGGCAGCACCTTCGTCAATCCGGCCATGTCCCGCTGGACTGCCGACTTCTCGCAGGCACACTCGAACATCCACATCAACTACCAGTCCATCGGCTCCGGCGGCGGCATCCAGCAGGTCAAAGCCGGCACAGTGGACTTCGGCGCCTCCGACGTTGCCCTCAACGATCAGCAGCTCGCCGGCATGACTCCCGTGGTGCAAATCCCCGAGACCGCCGGTCCGGTGTGCATCACCTACAACCTGCCCACGCTCACCAGCCCGCTGCACATCTCCGCCGATGCGCTGGTCAAGATGTTTCTCGGCACCATCAAAACCTGGACCGATCCCGAGCTGGCGAAGGACAATCCCGGCGTGAAGCTGCCTAAGCTGCCCGTCGTCATCTCCCACCGCTCCGACGGTTCCGGCACGACCGGTATCTTCACCGAGTATCTTTCCGCGGTGAGCCCGGAGTGGCAGCAGAAGGTCGGTTCGGGCACAGCGGTCAGCTGGCCGCTCGGCATTGGCGGCAAGGGCAACGAAGGCGTTACCAGCAACGTTCGCAATACGCCCGGCGCCATCGGCTACGTGGAGCTGGCTTACGCCCAGCAAAATCACCTGCCTACGGCGGGAGTTGAGAATCAGGCCGGACAATACGTGCAGCCCTCACCGGCCAGCACCACCGCGGACATCGCCGCCTTCTCCGCTCAGCTCGCGCAGGATCCGCGCAAGCCCATCGTCAATCCGCCCGCCAGCGCACCGGAAGCTTATCCAATCTCGGGTCTGACCTTCCTGATCATTCCCAAAGATGGCCCGGACAAGGCGAAGCGCGCCGCCCTCAAGCAGTTCGTCCAGTACATCATCGCCGACGGCCAGGCAGCCGCTCAAACACTGAACTATGCTCCCCTGCCCGACGGCGTCAAGCAGTTCGATCAACAGCAGCTGCAGCAGCTCACCGCCGCTGGTCAGCCCATCAGCTAACGGCCGGCGTAATTCAGGGGCGCGCGGACTTCTCATCCGCCGCCCCTGCGCGTCCCTTCAGAAGCGGTACGCGAACCCCGCTGAGACGATGGGGAAGAACCGCGCCACCGCTGCATCGTTGGCAATCTTCTGCTGTTGCGCCACCACATTGGCGTGAATGGTTGGATCCGTCGCGACATTCGCGCAGTACGGCGCGCCCTGGTAGGTGTAACACGCGGTGCCGTTCAGATTAAGCGCAACTTTCGGATCGCCGACATAGGCGAATCCCAGATCCACCGGCACGCTGAAATGCCGTCCGCTGCGCGGAATCAAATTGCCCCAGCCCACCGTGATCTTCGGCGCGGCCTTGTTGAACGTCACGCTGCCATTGCCATTCACCGGATCGGAAGCGCTGCTGGTATAGGTTGTGCCGTTGAGCGTGAAGGTCTGTCCGCCAGCCACGTTGGCCTTACCGGTGATCTCGTTCCCGTTGTAGAGCAAGGCGCCCGGGCTGATGTGGAAGCTCTTCGCCCACGGGAAGTAGTCCACGCTGGCCTCGGACGAACGGAAGTGCAGGTTCGCGTTGTACGTGAGCCCATCGCTGGTCAGCGTGTCGCTGTAGCTGAAGAAATTGCCGCCCGCCCGCAGGTTCAGGTGATTCGAAAGCGGAGTCGCGGTCTCAAAGCCGATGCCCAGCACCCCAACCTTCACGCCCACGGCCACGGTCGAAAAGGCGATCGGTCGAGTGGATGAGGCAGGCGCATAGATCCCTGCTCCCCCGTTAGGGCTGTCGCCGCTGAGCAGCGATGGCGCCAGCAGTGACGAGCTGGTGGATTGCGCGATGGCGTTGGGCACAAGGCCGGCCACGGAGAGGGTCAGTACGGCTGCGAGGAGGCGATGCATGGGGGGAGGATCTCCGTAAATTGGGATGCTTGCGTTCGCGTCCGCGGTTCCAGCGGCTCCCCGGCGTTCCCTCTTGAAAACGCTGCAGTTAGAGACTGGAGAAGAGCCGTCTATTCTCTTCATTGCGCGGGGCTTAGGCGAACTACCTCCAAAGTAAGTTACTCTCGTGACTACGGCAATGGCACGGGAGTGGTATCCGGCTGGCCTTTCGGTCCAAGACAGTCCCGCAGCTGATTTGCAATTCCCGCCAGCGTGCGCAGGCGGCTTTCAACGCCGGGCGACAAGCCCTTTTCTGCCAGGGCCAGACGCGATTCCAGAAGGATCCCCGTCACCGCATTCTTCAGGGCGGTATCCACCGCGGCGGCGGCGGCCACGCTGGCCATTTGCTGCTCCCGTTGCCGGCGCAGGAGCGCGGCGCGCATTTCCCGTTCCAGACGCGTGCTGCCCGCCAGCGCGAAGTTGATCTGCAGCGGAATCGCCAGATTTGTCTGCCGCCAGACCAGCTCCGCGCCCTGCGGATCGGCGTCGGCCAGGATCTGATCCAGCACCACCAGAGCGTAACTGCGCCGCCCGAGCAGCCGCAGTGCCGCCGTCCGGCTGCCTGCGATCTCCACCGTCAGCCCCAGCGTCTGCGCCAGGACGGCGGCCCTCTCTTCAATCCCCTCCGCAGCCGTAATGATGAGGGCTCCGGACGGCGCCGACAAAGCGATCGCAGGCGCGTCTCCCGTCTTTGCGCTCATAGCGTCACCCCGTACTCCTTCAGCTTGCGGTACAGCGTAGTCTTCCCGATGTCGAGCAGGCGCGCGGCCAGCAGCTTGTCGCCTTTCACCTGCTCCAGCGTCGTCAGAATGGCTTCCTTCTCCCGCTCCGCCAGCGTCAGCACCTGCGGAGCCTCGTTCATGCCCGTCTCCCTCGGTTTCTGTCGCACGGCCGCCGCGTGTTTCCAGGCATCCTGGATAGAGGTGGTCATTTCGCCCATTTCGATCACTTCGCCGGAACAGAAATTGCACGCGCGGTCGATCGCATTCGACAGTTCGCGGATGTTGCCCGGCCATGCGTAGTCCACCAGAAACGCCAGGGTCTCCGCGCTCAGCCGGAACGGACGCTTCATCTCGCGGCTGTTGCGCTCCAGAAAATGCGCGGCCAGCAGCGGGATATCCTCTTTCCGTTCGCGCAACGGGGGCAGCGTCATCTTAACCACGTTGAGCCGGTAGTAGAGATCGCGCCTGAACCTGCCCTGCTCCACCATGGCCGGCAGATCCTGATGAGTCGCGGCCAGAATCCGCGCTTTGATGGGAACCGCATGGTTGCCGCCTAAAGGACGCACTTCCTTCTCCTGCAGCGCTCGCAGCAATTTCGCCTGCAAGTCCAGGGGCAGCTCCCCGATTTCGTCCAGAAAGACAGTTCCGCTGCCGGCCGTCACCATCAGGCCGTCGTTGGACCGGTGCGCGCCCGTAAACGCGCCCTTCACATGTCCGAAGAGCTCGCTCTCAATCAAAGTCGGGGCCAGCGATCCGCAGTCCACCGGTACAAATGGTTTGCCCGCCCCCAGCCCGTTCGCGTGGACGGCGCGTGCCACCAGCTCCTTGCCGGTTCCGCTTTCACCCAGAATCAGTACCGGATGTGTGCTCTGTGCTACCCGCGCAAGGATCCGGAACAGCTTCTCCATCTCCGGACTCTGGCCCAGAATGTCGCCCATCCCCTGGCCCGCGCGCAGCCGTTCGCGCAGGCTTCGGCTGGCCGTATCCACCGTCATGCGCTCGGCCTGCCGGCGTAACACAGCCCCCAGCTCTTCGGCCGAGAAAGGTTTCACCAGATAATCGCTCGCGCCAAAGCGCAGCGCTTCCAGCGCCAGATGCACCGTGGAAGCCGAAGTCATCCAGACCACAGCCACATCCGGACGCATCTCCCGCAGCTCGATCAGCACCTCGCAGCCGGCGCCGGTCGCCACCGTCTCGTCCACCAGCACGATATCCACGCCCCGCGCCAGCAGCAGGCCGCGCTCGCGTGCGGAGAGCTGCGCTTCATGCGCCACCATTCCCTGGCTGGCGGCTATTTCACAACACGCGCGGCGAATCGACGGATCGTCGTCCGCGATCAGAACATGCAATGGAGCGGATTCGCGGACAAGCGAGAGTGGCATCGAGCGGGCCGATCCCTGAAGGAATTCTGTTTCCCATCGTCGCATCATTTCCGGTCAATCCTGTCGCCCGCAGGGCATTCCGAAAGTAAGCCAGCTGTTACGCCGGTAATAGGCAGCGCTATCTCCATCCGCGTTCCTCCCCTCGGCGAAGCCGCAGCTTTCACTCGCCCGCCTGCCTTCTCCACCAGCGCGCGCACGATGCTTAAACCCAGCCCGTGATGTGGCGTCTCCGGCCACGCTCGCCCCGCATGACGCGTCGAGAAACCGGCTTCGAAGACACGCTCCAGAAACTCCGCGGGAATGCCCGGACCGTCGTCCTCCACCGTCAGCAGCACCTCCGCAGCGTCTTCCTTTCCGCCGCCGCCGAGTTCTCCCCAGAACCGCGCCGCCTCTTCCTCGTTCAGCAACTCCTCGTTGTCCACCGTCCAAAGAAAGCTCCGGCCTCCGCCCAGCTGCGTGGTCATGCGGATCCGTCCGCCGGTGGGCATCGCGTCCGCCGCGTTGCGCACCAGGTTCACCAGAATTCTCGTCAGGCTCTCTTCCGAAAGCCGCAGCCGCCCAGGGCAGGGAAGCGACGCAATTTGCATCTCCACGACCGGACCGGCAATCGCCGACAGCAGATTCCCCAACTGCCGCACCGACTCCGCCAGATCGTCAATCGGCGCCTCCGCCGGCTCCTCGAACTGCGGAGTCGTCTCCGTCGCGGCCAAAGCCGCCAGCCGCTGTACCAGCCGTCCCGAAGCCTCGGCCAGCGAGCGAATCTCTGCCGCAAAATGTCCATGCTGGGGAGCAAGAACTCCCGGCTCGCTCACCAGTTCGGCGCACAATCCCATCGCCGTTACCAGGTTCCGCGCATCGTGCGCAATCCCCGCCAGCACCGGCGCCTCTCCTGGCCGCCCCAGCAGTACCGGCAGCGTTCCGGCGCCACGTCCCAGCAGTCCCCGCACCTTGCCCGGATTGTTCAAACCAGGATTGTCCATCGGACCCGTCACTGCAGCCTGTTCCACGAAACCTCCTCGTCGGGAAGGGAAGCCATGGCGCTCTGGAGGTCGCTCTGGCTTCCCGTACCCGTTCCCAACTGCCCTGGAATAGAACACGTCAGAGGCCAAACCGCCCGCCCCGGTCCATCTCCTTCCATCCAAACAAGATCGTCTCTGGTCTCTCGAATTCCCGTTCAGGAAGCCCTCTCGCACGCTTCCCAAAATGGCACGCCCTCATCCTCACCGCCCCGCTCAACCCAAGTCTCCTCAGCGACATCCCTTCGTCTCCCATTCCGGCACCTCACCAAGCCGTTTCCCTCTTTGAAACCGGCAGAATCCGTACAATGAGCCCATGACTTCCGCTTTTTTCCGCAGCGAAGGCCGCCGCCCCAACCAGATGCGCCCCACCCGCCTCACCCCCGGCTACATCCAAGTCGCCGAAGGCTCCGTCCTCATCGAAGTGGGGCACACCCGCGTTCTCTGCAACGCCACCGTCGAGCAGGGCGTCCCCGCCTGGCTCCGCAATAGTGGCCGCGGATGGGTCACCGCCGAATACGGCATGCTTCCCCGCGCCACCCTCACCCGCACTCCGCGCGAATCCGAAAAAGGCAAAGTCGGTGGACGCACCCACGAAATCCAGCGCCTCATCGGCCGCTCTCTCCGCGCCGTCGTCGACATGAAAGCCCTCGGCGAGCGCACCGTTGTCCTCGACTGCGACGTCCTCCAGGCCGACGGAGGCACCCGCACCGCCGCCATCACCGGAGCCTGCGCCGCCCTGTCCATCGCCTTCAACCGCATGGTCGCCACAGGAGCGCTCAAGGCCTCGCCGCTCCGCCAGCTGGTCGCCGCCACCAGCGTCGGCATCGTCGAAGACACGGTCCTCCTCGACCTCGCCTACGAAGAAGACTCCCAGGCCGAAGTCGACATGAACCTCGTCATGACCGAGGACGCCAACTGCGTCGAGATCCAGGCCACCGCCGAGCGCCACGCCTTCCCGCGCCCCCGTCTGCTCGAAATGATGGACCTCGCCGAAGCCGGCATCCGCGAACTGCACGACCTCCAGCGGAAAGCCATCGCCTCGGCCGCCTGATACGCGGGGAGACCGTCCGAAACAGACACGTGGCCGCAATATTCCAGAAAGTGGCCACTGAGCGAGTCGCCGTGTCGGCAGAAGTTGAGTTGGCAGTGACGAAAATTAGTGCTTGCTGGCCGACTTCGGGGTACCAATCCGCCGACGACCTGCTTGCGTCCACCCCATGGCATGCCGTGAG
>DASRRO010000109.1:0-51505 GCA_035656855.1 Acidobacteriaceae bacterium
TCGAGGATGGTCACTGTCTGGCCCTGGGTGACCGGGCATTCGCCCGTGCAGGTCACGGTAGCCGTGGTGCCGTTGCCTGCGATCGAGGTGACGGGACTGTAGAGCGGGTCGCCCTGCAGATAGCCCGGGGACGTCGGCTGAATGGTGTTGTTGTACGAGGCGGTCAGGGTGATGCAGTTCGTCTCGGCGGGATTCGACGCGCAGTCGGTGGGTGGAGCTTCCGGCGTGGGGCAGGCCACGACCGAAGCCGGGCTGCCGGTCTGATAGCAGTAGACGGAGTAGATAATGCAGTTGCCGCCGGTGTCGTCGTAAACCTGGCAAGCGGAGCCGGTATATTGGGTCGGCCCATTGCCGATCAGATTCGTAAAGTTTCCGGGCGAAATCGTATTGGCGATCACGCCCATGGTGATCCCGCTTGTCTGCGCGCCGGTGGGGTAATTGACGGAGTAGTCGTGGGTGCCGAAGTCAAACGTCGTCGGCGTGCCCGGCGGGTTCAGCGGCTGTTGCTGGGTCACGGTGGTGTGCGGCGTGAACGTCCAGGCCATCAGTTCATTGTTTTCAAAATACGCTCCGGTGGCTGAGGTGAACCCCACAAAAGCGCTGTCGTTGGCGCTCCCGCTGTTCAGGAGATTCAAAGCCGTCGTCAGGTCATAGGTGCCGGAGAAAACGGCAATCGACCCGGCAACCGGGGTATGCGTTCCAGCCACGAATGTCGGATCGAGGTAAATCTGGAGCAGATTGGGTGTCGCTTCCAGTGGGCCGCTGTAAACAATGACAATCTGATGAACATTGCCGTCCGCCAGCGTGACGGGTGCTTGTGCCGTGGGGGTCGAAGCCGAAGTCAGCGGATTTGCCGCGTAGGCCCCAACTCCGTTCAGGCTCACATTGCAGGCGGCAATGTCCGGCGAATTGGGCAGGCCGGCGCCGCAGTTCTGCAGAGCCATATGGTTATTGTCGGGGTCGTAGCCGTTCTGGTAGGAATCGAATTCCAGCGCGAGACTATTCGGTATGCCGCCGAAGCCCAGGCACCCGCCGCCATCGCCGACTGCCGTGAGTCCGCCGCCTGTGCTTGTGCAAACGCCGGCTGTATCATTTCCGGGGCCTGAGGCGTTCTGGAGGACAAACGCCAGACCGTCGGCCGTCGTCCCGCTGTTTGGGTCCGGCGTGAGTTTGAAGGCGAACCAGGCGGTGAATCCACTAGCGACCTTCTGCGGTACCGAAAACCACATGCTGGAGTGCTGGCCGTAGGCAAGGGTCATCTCCGTCGCGTAGTGCGAGCTGATTACCGGGGGATTATCGGTCGGATTGGGGTCGATGCTGGCCGGATACGAATCCGACGAGAAATAGGGGAGCGCGTTGTTGCCGCCGTCGTTCAGGCAAAACAGCGCCGCGCCAGGTCCGGCTGAGCAGTCACGGGAAATCTGCCCGGAGTTCGCCTGAGGCGCGTCGAAATCGTAGTAGGTGACCTGCTGGGCGGAGGCAATCGCCGCCGACAGAATCAGTGTGACGGTTGCGGCCACTGCCGCCGGAGACAGGTTTCGACGCGACTTCAAGAATGTCATGGATTCCCTCCGGAGCTCGGTGTGGAGCAAGCCCCTGATGCAGAAATTGGCCGAGAGCCGCTCCATTTTCGGGCTACTGGGGAGGGGGATTCGCCCGACAGCGAGGGGAGCGGCGGCTACCGCGATCCTGGTTCAAATGTGCGTGAATCATAACCACCGCCCAGGGCAGCGTCAAGGTAATCGCGGAGGAATCTTTCTTGCAGCTGATTAGCTCGAAAGTAACTACAAAAGTCACCGGTTAATTGCGGACATGTCCGGGTTTTCCGCACTGCGCAGTAACTTTGTCCGGTTCGCCGAGTTTCATTTTCTGCATTGGATGAAGGATTTTCCGGGCCGACACGGCAGCTCAGCCCGCCAGCTCTGGGTGAAGCTTCTCAAAACCGGTGGCCTGCTGATAACCCCGCGCCAGCGCACACAGTTTCGCGTCCTGATAGTGGTTCGCGAGGAACGTAATGCTGACCGGGGTGCCGGGGCCGCCAATTTGGTCGTCGTCGCCGGTATCCACCGACGGAGGCGTTGGAGCATCCGGGCCGCGCAGGCCATTGGGAACGATGCAGGCCGGATGGCCGGTCAGGTTCGTGACCACGAGCTGCTCGCTGTTCGTGGAAGCCACGATGACATCGACCTGATCGAAAAGCGCGGAAACCTGGCGGATCGCGAGCGAACGGGCGCGGTTCATCTGAATGTATTCAACCGCGGGAATAAACCGAGCGATTCGGAAGGTGTTAGGCCAGTCCTGGGGCGTTTGCTGGGTGAGCAACTTGTCGCGGCCGGTCAGAGTGAGCTCATCGAAGGCGGCTGCCGCTTCCGCGTTCAACCCGGGCACCATCTCTCCATACGGCAGATGGGGCAGGTCGAGGGGGATCAGGTTGACACCCAGGGAGCGAAGCTTGTCCAGAGCGGCCAGATCGTATTTTCGGTCGTATTCCCGGCGCGCGCGATAGGCGGCTCGCTGGCGCTCGTGCGTTTCACGCCGCTTCTTCTGGTCGGGTGTTTCGTTCGCCGAGGCGGCCTTTTCCGCTGGCGACGGCTGATCTGAATCGAAGCCAGCCTTCAGGTAGCCTACCCGCAGGGTCCTCCAGTCCAGATCGGCATTCCAGTTAAAGGCGGCATCCCGGACCGAGAGGTCTTCGCCGTCGGGTCCATGGATCGCTTCCAGCACGGCGGCGCAATCCTCCACCGCGCGGCAGATGGGTCCGAGCTTGTCCATCGTCCAGCTCAGCGCCATGGCGCCAGTGCGCGGAACAAAACCAAAAGTAGGGCGCAAGCCGCTGCAGCCGCAGCGCGTCGAAGGCGAGGAGATAGAGCCCAGGGTTTCCGACCCCACCGAGAACGCGACGCAACCGGCCGCCGTGGCTGAAGCCGGACCTGCGGACGAGCCGCTGGAACCCTGCTTCGGATTCCAGGGATTCCGGGTACGCCCGCCGAACCACCAGTCGCCCATGGCCAGCGCCCCCAGCGTCAGCTTCGCCACAAGGACTGCCCCGGAGGCGTCGAGCCGCTTCACGACTGTGGCGTCTTCGTCGAACAGCTGATGTTCGAATCCGCCCGCTCCCCAGGTCGTGGGGTAGCCTTTCACGGCGAGCAAATCCTTCGCACCCCAGGGTAGCCCGTGCAGCGGTCCGCGATCATGGCCGCGGGCGATCTCGCCATCAGCCTCGCGAGCCTGCGTCAGGGCGCGCTCTTCCGTCAGGGTGATTACGAAGTGAAGCAGCGGATCGTAGCGCTTCAACCGTGTCAGATACATCTCCGTCAGGTTGACCGAGGAGATTTTGCGTCGGCGGAGCAGGTCGCCCAGCTGCATCGCCGAGGCAAAGGCCAGATCTTCGAGATTGGCGGGCGCGGTCAGAGTCGCTGGAGCGTGGCTGTAAATCGCCGGCTTGCGGGCGCTGTCCACAGTCACGCCTGGGGGCAGCGGATCGAAGATAAAGGCTGGAGCGACACTATTGGGCAGGTGCAGCTTGCGAATCTCGGCATAGCCAGATCGATTGTCGTTCAGGCCGTCGAGCATGGTCTGGCGATCCCCGGCGGGAATGCTGATCCCGGCGAGAGCCGCGGCCTGGTCGATCATCTCCAGTGTGATTTTTGGAGGTTCGGGAGGGGCGCCAGATCCGGACGGCCCGTCGGTCTGCGCGCGGGCCTGCGCGGCTAGTGTGTAGAGGGCGCCGGGGAACAAGGTAGAAGCGAGGCCGAAGCGGCCGCTGATGGCGAGGAACTCGCGACGATCCAGGGACATGCACGACAGAGTACTGCGCAGGGCGCCGAGGAGCCAACTTCCTGCGTTTCCCGACAGCCGGGAGGGTACCGGTTGTCGCTCGGATTGGCTCCCTATTTAAGGTAGATTGTCCATTTCCGAGGCATGCTCCCCTACCACCTAAGTTCCACATGCGGTCCAGGGGCAGGGAGTACAATTCAGGATACGCGTTCGGCTCGCCTCCGGGACCCGGAACAGATTCGGTCAGGGATTCCGGCTAACAATTGGCTGACTCCGCGGGCCGCTTTGCGGCGTCTAATTCTATGGGAGAGCTGGATCCGGATTGGTGCGGACGACCCATCCGGGATGAGTGGAGAGGCGTGTCTGAGAAGAGAGAGGTTTTTCCCAGGTGAATTCAACCGTTAAGCAAATCCTGTTCTGGGTGCTCATTATTGCGTGCCTGCTGGTTCTGTGGCAGCTGTTCCAGAAGAACGGTGCCATGGGAGGCCATGAGCAGGAGATCGCGTTCTCCCAGTTTCTCGGGGATGTGGAATCCAATCAGGTCGCCGACGTGACGGTCACCGGTCCCGAAGTTCGCGGTCATTTCCGCGCCGACAAGAGCGCGTTCCACGTGACCGTCCCGGCCAACTACCCGCACCTGTTCGATATCCTCGACCAGAACAAGGTCAGCGTCACGGTAAAGAACGACAATGGCAACAGTTGGTGGGGCTGGCTGCTGCAGTTCTCCCCGCTGATCCTCATTGCGCTGCTCTGGTTCTTCATGATCCGCCAGATGCAAAGTGGTGGAAACAAAGCACTTTCCTTTGGAAAGAGTCGTGCCCGCCTGCTGTCGATGCAGCAAAAGAAGGTCACCTTTAAGGATGTGGCCGGCGTTGACGAAGCCAAGGAAGAGCTGAAGGAGATCATCGAGTTCCTGCGCGAGGCGCAGAAGTTCCAGAAACTGGGGGGCCGCATTCCGAAGGGCGTGCTGCTGGTCGGACCTCCCGGAACCGGCAAAACCCTGCTCGCCCGAGCTGTCGCGGGCGAGGCTAACGTTCCGTTCTTCTCCATCTCCGGCTCGGACTTCGTAGAGATGTTCGTCGGCGTGGGTGCAAGCCGTGTCCGCGATCTGTTTGAGCAGGGCAAGAAGAATGCTCCCTGCATCATCTTCATCGATGAAATCGACGCGGTCGGCCGCCATCGCGGCGCCGGCCTCGGCGGTGGACACGACGAGCGCGAGCAAACCCTGAACCAGCTCCTCGTCGAGATGGACGGCTTCGAGTCGAACGATGGAGTCATCCTCGTGGCGGCCACCAATCGGCCCGACGTTCGCGGTCGCGAGGAAGTCCTCCGCGTGCACGCGCGCAAGGTTCCGATCGCCGACGACGTCGATCTCCGGGTTCTGGCTCGCGGCACACCGGGTTTCTCCGGCGCCGATCTGGCCAACATGGTCAATGAAGCGGCCCTGAACGCGGCCCGGGCGAATCGCAAGCAGGTCCTCATGCTCGACTTCGAGCAGGCCAAAGACAAGGTCCTGATGGGCGCCGAGCGCAAGTCGATGCTGCTCACCGACGAAGAGAAGCGGGTGACGGCGTACCACGAAGCCGGTCACGCATTGGTAGCCGCGCTGCGCGATCATGCCGATCCTCTGCACAAGGTCACGATCATTCCCCGCGGCATGGCGCTGGGTGTGACGATGCAACTGCCCGAAGACGACAAGCACACAGTCACGCGGGATTATCTCCAGACGCAACTCGCCATCCTCATGGGGGGACGCATTGCCGAGGAGATCTTCCTGAAGCAGATGACCACGGGTGCCGGCAACGACATCGAGCGTGCCACCGATCTGGCCCGCAAGATGGTGTGCGAATACGGTATGAGCCGTCTCGGCCCGCTGACCTTCGGCAAGAAGGAAGAGCAGATCTTCCTCGGCCGCGAGATCGCGCAACACCGCGACTTCTCCGAGGAGACGGCGCGGCAGATCGATTCCGAGGTGCGGAGCCTGGTGGACGAGGCCTACAAAGGGGCCTGGGACATTCTCAACGGCAACCAGCCAGTCATGCACAGGCTGGCCGTGGCTCTGCTGGAGCGGGAAACGCTGGATGCGAACGAGATTCGCGCCATCATCGACGGCAAAGAGCTGCCGCCGCTGCGGCCCGCGGGGGGACCGGGTTCGCCGACCGGGGACGTGCAGCAGGTCCTCAAGCCGGAGCCGGGGCGCACGGGCAGCCTGCCGGAAGGCAGTCCTTCACCGGCATAATGGCCGCGCATTCTTTTCAGGGCAGCTCTCCGGAGCTGCCCATCCTGCTTCTGCGACAATGATTCCAGCATGATCCGTCGCTGCTTCTCGGTCCCGGGCGCGGCTCTCCTGAGCGCGGCACTCTTCGTCCTCGGCGGCTGCAACTATCACACAGAGGACTCCGCAGTACACCTGCCGGAGACAGTGCATACGCTGGCTATTCCGGCATTCCAGAACAACACGCAGTCCTATCAAACCCAGGCAGTGTTTACCCAGGCCGTCATCCACGAGTTCACCAGCCGCACTTCGTACCGCATCGTGAGCGGCGACGATCCTGCCGCGGATGCCACATTGCGCGGGACCATCACCACCTTCCTGGTGAATCCGCTCACCTACGACGCCACCACAGGACAGACATCCAGCTATCTGGTTACCATCACTACCCGGCTCGAGCTCGTGGATCGCCGCGGCAAAGTCCTGTGGCAGAACCCCTCGTATGTCTTCCGCCAGCAGTACGAGCAAACCCAGGACCTCGCCAGCTTCATCCAGGAAGATTCGGCAGCGACTCGGCGTCTGGCCCAGGAATTCGCGCGGGCCGCTGTCGCCGATATCCTCGAGTCATTCTGACGGCGGCTGCTCCGGCCGGACAAGCATGACGGAAGGTCACAGACATGCCGCATTTCCGGAGATGGGTAGAGCCGGTCGGCCCTCTTCCATTTTTCATTATGCGGGCAACCTACTGGGGCCACGACGACCCCAGGGTTTTCGGAACCAAATGCCCTTCCGTTGCGTATGATTGCCCATGAGCACCGCCGGAACCATGACGTGGGATGGAACCTGGAACCTGGGGAAACTCGGGCTTCCGGGAGTCCCTGCGGGCCGGCGTGCCGCCCGGACCGAAGCGGTCCGCCCAGGGCAGTACCGGGCGCCGGGCGGTGGAGAGCCGGCGGAGCGCTGGCGGCGGCAAACGCCTGCACGCATTGGCGATCGGGGCGAGCGCGCCGGCGACCGGTTTGGGGAGAAGCCTGTGGAAGCGGAGTGGCAGGTCCTGGTGGAGCGGTGCCTGAAAGGGGACTCCTTCGCCTGGACAGAACTGGTCAAAGCGCATCACAGGCGTGTGTATGGCCTGTGTTACCGCTTTACCGGGTCGCCCACCGATGCTGAAGACCTCACCCAGGAAGTCTTCCTGAAGGTCTACGGGAACCTGTCGGGATTCGACCTGACCCGAGGCAGCTTCCAGACCTGGATCACCACCATGACTCGCAACCTGCTGGTGGATCACTTCCGGCGCTCGCGGGCTCAGCGCGTGACGGATTCGATGGATGCCGGCTGGGAGGGCGACGGCGATGACATCCCACTCATGCAGCGGCTCGCCGATTCGAAACCGTCCCAGCACGACCGGGCAGTGCAGAAAGAGATTGAGAAGATGGTGCAGGAAGCTCTGACGAAAATTTCGCCGGAGCTCCGGGAAGCGGTTATCCTGCGCGACCTGCAGGATCTGGACTATAAGGAAATCGCGCAGGTTCTGCGCATTCCCGAAGGCACCGTGAAATCAAGGATCAGCCGGGGACGGGCGGAACTGGCCCGCATCCTGGAACGCAACAAGGGACAAGTGGTGTAGCGATGGCCGAGTACAACCAATTCGGAAATAAGCCAGGCGCTACGCTCCGCTGCGAGGAGTGGGAAGCTCTGCTGGCGGATGCGCTGGACGGAGTGCTGCCTGAGGGCAAAGGGGTGGCGTTCCGGGCCCACAGCGCGGAGTGCGCGAACTGCGGCGATCTGCTGGCCCACGCGGAGCAGGGCCGGGAATGGCTGGGCTATCTGCACACCGAGCCCGACGTGCCCCCGGCGCTGATGGGAAAAATTCTGGACCGCACCGTCGGCCCGGGCAGTATGTCGCTGCCGGTGGTGGCGGCGAGCCAGGGAGCGGGCGCCACGGCGATGGCTCTCCCGTGGAGGCGCAACTTCCACGAGACGCGGCTGCTGATGACCGTGGCTATGGCTTTCTTCTCCATCGCGCTCACGCTGAATCTCATTGGAGTGAAGGTGAGCGATCTGCGCCTCGCCGATCTCAAGCCTTCCACTATCGGCAGCACGATATCGCGCCAGTTCTATTCGGCGCGCGGCTCAGTGGTGCGGTATTACGATAACCTTCGCTTCGTGTACCAGCTCGAATCGCGGATGCGAGAACTGCGCCGGACTGTGGAAACCACCCCCGGCGCAGCTCAACCGCAGAAGAAGCAGGAACCTTCGAAGCAGAGCGGCGACAAGAGCGGCAGTCTCGAAGGCGGTCCGCGCGGCGAAGTGCTCAGTGCGAAGCGCCAGGCGGCCAGCTTTCTCAGGCCGGCGGCTGCCGAGCAGCGGACTGCGTTTCGGATGCAGCGTCCGGCGCGAGCAACAGGAACTGTTACAGAAGCAGAGGTAGAAGTAGAAGTGTTTGTCGGTGAGTCGAATTACATTTCCCTGGATCAACTCAGAGCCGGGCTGCAAGCGAGGAACGACAGAAGGAGCCTGGTATGAACTGCGTCAACCATCCCGAGGCGGCGGCTACCGCCTTTTGTCAGAATTGCGGCAAGCCCCTGTGCATGGCATGCGCAAAGGATGTGCAGGGAAATATCTTCTGCGAGCCTTGCCTTGCGGCGCGGGTCACGGGCAGCGTGCCGGGCCCAGGTGTCGCACCCGGACCCTTCGGCCCTGGCGCCGTGCCGCCCGGATTTCCTCCTGCTGGCGCCCCCAATCCGGGCACCGCGGCCATTCTAGGCTTCATTCCCGGCGTGGGCGCCATGTACAACGGCCAGTACCTTAAGGCCGTAATCCACGTCCTCGTCTTTGTCGTGCTCATCGGCATCACCGAGCACTACGGCCTCTTTGGGGTCTTCCTCGGGGCCTGGGTGTTCTATCAGGTCTTCGACGCGCACCAGACGGCCAAAGCGCGGCGCGATGGAATGCCGTTGCCGGATCCCTTTGGCCTGAATGAGCTGGGCAATGCCATAGGCGGCCATACCCCGCCGCGTCCGTATACTCCTCCGGCGCCACCGCCGGGAGCGCCAGGGGCGGGACCCGGAGCTCCCGGACCAGGAGCCGCTTCCGGATTTGTTCCGGGCGCCTTTCCCGGACAGGCTGACTGGGCCGAACAGATCAGACAGAATGCGCAGTCCGTCGGCCAGCAGGCTGGTCAGTGGGGTGAGAACCTTCGCCAGCGAATCGTGACCGAGGCGCACCAGGCCGGGCAGCCGTATCCGCCCGCAGGCTGGGCTGTGCCTCCTGTTCCGCCGCCCACCAGTGCCGGCTATGCGCCACCGCCACCTCCGCCTGGCTGGGTGCCGCCCACGCCGGGCGCTGCGCCCGTGCCGCCGCCGGAGTGGGAACTGGAGCGTGCGCGCCGGGAGCCGATCGGCGCCATTGTCCTCATCCTGCTGGGCATGCTCTTCCTGTTCAATACCCTCGGCTTCTTTAACTTTGGCTGGGTCAGCCATGGATGGCCGCTGCTGATCGTCGGCATCGCCGTGTGGCTGTTAATGCGGGCGCGGGGCGGCTTCCATGCGTCTCCGCCTATCGGAGCCTATCCTCCGCCTCCTCCCCCGCCTGTCAGGCCGGAGCCGCCGGCAGGAGGTGGGCAATGAACCAGTATCTGTTTTTGCGGCGCATGCGCGGGCCCATCATTCTGCTCACTTTTGGGATAACCGCGATTCTCGATGAGTATGCCGGTATCGGTTACTCGCGCAGCTGGCCTCTTTATCTCATCGTCTGGGGTTTGCTGAAGCTCGCCGAGAACGCGATTCTCGCGCAGCATCCGCCGACGATGCCGGGTCAGTATCCTGCAACCGTCGGCTACCCGGCTTCCGGCGCGACCAGCACGGCCACGTCGGCCGATATCTCGACACCCGGTTCAGGCACATCCATCGTGCCCTATGATGCAACGTCCAATGAAGACGAGGAAAGGAGGTAGTTATGGCAACCACACCTCCATCCTGGGGATCGCGGGAAGCGCGCTGGCAGGCCAAACAGGCCGCGCGTGCCCAGAAACAACAGTGGCGGGCCGCGGCGCGTGCCCAGAAGGACTATTACCGGACTTACTGGCGCGGCTGGCGGCGCCCCTCCTTCACGGGGCCTGTCGTCCTGCTCACCATCGGCATCCTTGCGCTGCTCATGGAAACCGGAAAGCTCGACGCGGTTGACTTCTGGTCGTGGTATGCCCACTGGTGGCCGCTGCTCCTCATTGTCCTCGGTTCGCTGTTGCTTGCCGAGCACTTTCTCGACTGGAAGAGCCCGTATCCGGGCCGGCGCTCCATGGGCGGCATCGTCTGGCTCGTCGTCCTGATGATCTGCCTCGGCTGGATCTCGCGCGAAGGCCGCCTGGTGGGGCCCTTCTCCTGGGATTTCAACGGCGATAACGGCGACAACTTCTGGAGTTGGATGGGTGCTGAACACGACAACGACATGCAGATGGACCAGGCGCTCACCGCGGCTAAACCCGTGATCACCATCAACGATCCCGCCGGCGACGTGACCATCACCGCCGCGACCGACGGCAAAATGCATGTGCGCGCGCACCAGATGGTCCATCGGAATTCTGAATCCGACGCGCGCAAAATCTTCGACGAGCTTCAGCCAAAGATCGAAGCATCCGGCGGCGGTGCGGTGCTGAGCGTTCCTGAAAAAGAAGGCGCGCGCGTCGACCTGACCGTGGAGCTTCCGGCAGCGGCCTATGCCACCGTGACCGCGGGCCACGGCGATGTGACCGTGGACGGGCTGAATGGCGGGGTGCAGGTGACCGCAGGCCACGGCGAAATCAAGCTCGAGGACATAGGCGCCGATGCACAGGGCCACATTGATCACGGTGACTTTGCCGCTCATAACGTTCAGGGACGCGTGCTCGTGGACGGCCATGGCGACGACGTCACTCTGTCACAAATCAAAGGTTCGGTTTCCGTTAACGGGGATTTTTTTGGAGACATTCACCTGGAGCAGATCGCGGGCGCCGTGCACTACCAGTCCAGCATGACCGTGCTCGATATCCCGCGCCTGGTGGGGGCGCTCACCCTCGACAAGAGCGATCTCAGCGTCAGCCAGGCGATGGGACCGGTGCGCGTTGTAGCGCGCTCCAAGGACATTGACCTGACCCAGATGGCTGGTGACGCGCACATTGAAGACAGCAATGGCGACGTGAACATGACGCTCGCCAACCCTCTCGGCAATGTGCAGATCTCCGACCACACCGGCAACGTGATCGTCTCCATGCCTGAGAACGCCAGCTTCACGGTGAGCGGCAGCACGAGCAGCGACGAAGCCGTCCGCACCGATTTCCCGCTCAAGATGACTACCGATGGCGGCCGCCAGACACTGGAAGGCTCAGTTGGCCATGGTGGTGTGCAGCTTCAGCTCGAAACCGACCACGGCAATCTGGAGCTGCGCAAGGGCGAGAACGCGACCCTGGCGCTGACCCCGCCTCCTCCGCCCAATCCGCCGGGCGTGCCGAAACATTTCAAGGCGCCTCCGGGAGTGAAGACGGAAGAAGAGTAGGGGGGCAACTGCAGGCCCGCGTGTAGTTGGGGATCCCGGCTCTGCCCAAGGCCTAGGCTTTGGGCCCTAACGTGCGCTTCGAGGATAAGTTCAGGCAAAGAAGATGCTCTCCGAGCCGGCTTGCTTCGTATTGAAAGTTTTCCAGTGCCTTCAGGAAAACTGACTCGCATTCTGTTCCATGAAGTTCGACGCAGATGTTCTTCACTGTGCCCAGCCAGGGCTCCGTGTTCCTGGAAAACAACGCCAGTTCGCTGCCTTCGATGTCGATCTTGAGAAGGTCAATCTGCTGCAGATGCGAGGTCTTCAGCAGATCGGGAACAGAGTAGGCAATGGTATCGGCGTTTTCGCCCGGCTTTGCCTGCCGGACCTGGACCGCCCATTCCTTTCCATGCTCCCGCGAAAGAACCAGCTCTCCGCCGCTATGCCAAACTGCGCCCCGAATCACGGAGACGCGATCGCCATACGGGCGCAGGTTATCCCGGCAGCGTGCGGTGTTCTCAGGATCTGGTTCGACAGCGATAACCGACGCATCAGGGAATGCACTCAGAAAGTAAGCGCTGGCGCATTCAATATTGGCGCCGAGGTCCAGGATGAGTCGGACGGTTCGGATAATCGCTGCAGGAAGTCGAATTCACGATCGACGCAAACCTGTTCAAAGACCAGCGTGTCGCTGCTCGGGCGCGCTCTTACGCGTAGCGGGTAAGCAAGGGATTTTGAGCGAACAACCGCCTCCGCCGGAGCAAGGCCAATCTTTTCTGTGATCTTTATCAGCGCGTAGGCGATGCCGGCGAAAAATCCCATGGTGGATATGTATTTCGGCAATCTCCGCGCCAGTCGAACAAGATATAGCTTCATTCCATTCTGCCTTTTTGTGAATTCCGGGCTGATTACTGTCGGCGAATAGCCGCTGGGACTAATGTGAATCCACGACGTGTCGAACTGCCGAGGCACTCTTCCGGCGGAAGGCGATCATCGCCACGGATGATCGCGCGAGGCGGAAGGGACGCTCAGATAGCCTTTTCCGTCGGCTCGCGGCGGGCAAACAGCGGCTGCACCAGTTCCTCAATCCGCGCCAGCACTTGCTCCAGCCGCAGACTCGTGGAATCGATGACGATTGCGTCCGGAGCAGGGCGCAGCGGCGAGCTCGCTCGGTTGCGGTCGCGCTCATCGCGCTCGCGCAGTTCCTGGGAGATGACGGCACGGTCGGCGGGTGAAGCAGAGGCCAGGCCAGCCTGTACGGCGGCATTCTGCTCGCGCCCACCAGAGTTCTGTTCGTAGCCGGAATTGGGCAGGGGTACTCTCGTGCCGGTGTTCTGCTCGTAGCGACGCTGGCTGCGCGCCTCCGGGGACGCGTCGAGGAACACTTTGATGTCGGCGTCGGGAAAGACCACGGTGCCGATGTCGCGACCTTCCATGACGATGTCGCCCAGGCTTCCCAGTTCGCGCTGCAGATCGACCATCCAGCGGCGAATCGCAGGATGCACACTCACCCGCGAAGCCCCCTGCGTGACGTCTGAATCGCGGATGCGCTCCGTCACGTCCTGCCCGTCCAGGGATATCCGGTTGCCGTGGCGATCCGCCTCCAGCTTGATCTCTGTATCGCGTGCCAGACGTTCCAGCGCGGGGGAATCGTCAAAGTCCGTATCGGAGCAGATCGCCTTCAGGGCAAACGCGCGGTACATGGCGCCGGTTTCCAGATTCAGCAAACCGAAATGCTGGGCCAGATGCCGGGCAACCGTGCTCTTGCCGGCGCCGGCGGGTCCGTCGATGGCGATGATGGGGCCGCGGCTCATTCAGGTTTCTCTTCCTGCCTACGATTCTTGCGCGGATTTTGCTCGCCGGGGTTAGCTTTGCGGAAATTTTTCTTGCCACGCCCTTTGAAGTTTTGGCCTTGCGTAAAAGGGCGAGCGGAACCCTTGAGACCGCCTCCGGAGGGCTTACCGAAGCGAGGTGGGCGGCCGCGGCCTGGCGATTGCGTCCCTGCACGACCATTCTGGCCTTCGCGCCGAGCCGGGAATTTCGGACGTGGACCGGCAAAGGGCTTCGCGCCTGGCTGCTTCGGACCGAAGCTTCTGGGAGCGGATGGGCGGAAGCTCGGTTTCTGCCCCGGCTTCTGCCCGGAGCGCTTCTCGCCCTCGAACCGCGGACGGCGCTTGCGGTCGAACGACGGGCGTTCCTCACGGCGCTCGCCCGACGACACTCCTGGACGGCGCTGCCAGGGTTTGGCCCCCGGTCGCTTCTCTGCAGGGCGTCCGGGCCGGGATTCGGTCGAAGGTCGCTCCCCCTCTCGCGCGGGCTGGTCTCGGCGCTCAAGCGCCGAGGGCCGTTGCCAGGGCCTGGCTCCCAGTCGTTTCTCCGCGGGACGTCCGGGCCGCGATCCAGTCGAGGGTCGCTGCCCCACTCGCGCGGGCCGGTCTCTTCCCTCCAATGCTGGACGGCGCTGCCAGGGTTTGGCCCCCGGTCGCTTCTCTGCAGGACGTCCGGGCCGGGATTCGGTCGAGGGTCGCTCCCCCACTCGCGCGGGCCGGTCTCGTCGCTCAAGTGCCGAGGGCCGTTGCCAGGGCTTGGCTCCGGGGCGATTCGCCCCATGAGGTCCCGGTCGCTCTGCCCCACGAACCCATGGGCGCGACTCCTTGGACGACCGCATCTCGCGACCAGTCACGGGCCTCGATTCAGTTGACGGCCGTTCCTCTCGGGTCGGGCGGACGGGTCTGCCGAATTCCGGGCGTCTCTGCCAAGGTCTGGCCGGCGCACCCTTTTCCGGATGTCCCCGGAAAGGTGCCTGTGGCCCTCGGCGTGATGTATCGGGTTTGCGCAGCGGCCGTCGCTTGTCCTGGACTTCCCGGCGAAAGGGCGGCCCGGGCGCGCGCTGCACTCTCTCTGCCGGTGCAGATATCCGAGGCGATGAGGGAGTTGCCGGCTTCGCTTCCTCAACCGGCAGATTCTCCGGAAGCGAACCTTCCACGAAGAGCAGCGTCTGCGAGCTCACGCTCATGCTGCCGAACTGCCGAGCCGCCATCATCCCGTGGATCACTTCGCGAATCCGCGACCGGGCCGTCAGCGGTGAAAGAAAAACTTCCGCTTCTTCGGCTGAAGCGGCGACAGCGGATCGGAGATAAATAGAAAGCAGAGCGGACAGCGCGGTGCCCTGGCCGGTATTTGAGGCTGTAGTCAGCTGTGCGGGGAAGCGGTGCTTCAGCAGAGTCCAGCGAGCCGGCTCACCCGGCTTATAGACTGGCATCGCCCGCACCGTCGTCCACAACTCAATGAGCGCGCGCAGCACAGCGGCTTCGGTCAGCTCCCGCCCCAGCAACTCGCGCAGCTGGACCGCAGTCGCCTCCCCTTCCTGATCCAGGACCTGCCAGGTCCGAACCACCAGCGGCGAGGTTCGGCCGCCGGGCGCGGTGCTCCACTGGCGATCCCCCCGAACGGCCGCCACCCAGGGCAGAACCTCCGGCGTGATCAGGAAATCAGCCTGCTCGGAATAGGTTCCCAGCAGGTTGAGCGGGATGACGCGGCGTTCATCCACCAGGCGCGCGGTAAGTTCGCTGGCGTGGACGAGGGCGGCCGCAGGGGGCGCCGCACTCGCGGCCCCACGAACAGCCTCGACGAAAGACGGCGCTGGTGCGGGAAGCTGCGCATGGCGCGGCAGGAACAAACACAGCCCCAGGTCGTCCAGCCAGGCAGTGGCTTCATCGGCGGTCATGAGCGGAGCGGTCTGATGCCAGAGCGCGGCGCGCGCGGTTTGTAACTGTTGTGGATTCAAGATGTGTCCGCTCTGCAGGGCTGGTGTTCGGCTAGATGCGCTGGAAGGCGCGCTGAATGTCCTTCCATGAATATCGTAAAGCAATCGGGCGCCCGTGCGGGCAGCTGGTGGGATGATCGGTCTTCGCCAGCTCCTGCAGTAGCCACTCCATGCGAGTCGTGTCGAGGGGCATATTGACCTTAATGGCCGAATGGCAGGCGATGGAAGCGGCAATCCGCGTGCGCGCCTTCTCCAGGTTTTCCGACTGTGATGCGGAGGCCGGCTGCTCCAGAACTTCGTGAATCATGCGCTCCAGTTCGGGGCCGGTTAGTCCGGAGGGTGCCGCCTTGATGGCGATGGTGTGCGGACCGAATGGCTCCGCTTCGCAGCCGTTGTGGTCCAGTTCCTCAGCCAGAGTGGAAAAGACCACCATCTGCGCCGGCAGCAAGTCAATCAGCAGCGGTATGAGCAGGCGCTGGCGTTCCACCCGTTCGGTCCGGCGTTCCCGCAGAATCTTCTCAAACAAGACTCGCTCGTGAGCTACATGCTGATCGATGATCCACAGACCCTCATCGTTCGTGGCCAAAATGAACGACTCCCGCAGCTGCCCCAATGGCTTCAACGATGCGAGCGATTGCAGCGATGAGGCGGGCTCTCCGCCTTCCGGCAGTGCGGGCGCGCCACAAGCGTGGCCGTTCGTCGGGAGCATTCGGTCCGCTGGTTCTGTCGCTTCCCGAGGCACGTCAAATGCAACCTCGGCCGCGAAGGGAAGTGGAACGTCTTCCGCTCGTTGCGCTGGTGGCGCCAGCGTGAAGGACTGGGCGTCGGCGATTTGCGGCGGCGATTCAGAGCCTGGAATGGCGGAGGGCGCCGACTCGAGGACCAGTGACGAGGAAGCACGCGGACTCGCCGTCAGCGCATCCACAAAGCTCGCTGCGGGCCGCGCCTTCATCTGAGCCACGCGAATCGACTCGCGCACGAAGTCGTGAACCAGGGCCTGTTGCCGGAACCGCACCTCTGTCTTCGCTGGATGGACATTCACGTCCACTTCCTGCGGCGGCATCTCCAGAAAGAGCAAAATCACCGGAAACGACGTTGGCGGAATGATGTTTCGATACGCCTCGGTGATCGCGTGCAGAATGAGCCGGTCGCGGATCAGCCGTTGATTGACGAAAACATAGATCGAGTTCCGATTCAGCTTCTGCAGCGCCGGGCGCGAGACGAATCCAGTCACTCGTAAACACCCGGGATCAGGCGGCATGTAATGCTCGTCTCGACGCCAGGGCGGCGGCTCCGGCAAACCGGCATGTTCAAAACGCCGCTCGGCGGCCAGCGGCAACAGTTGGTCGAGCGTGTCGCGGCCGAACACCTGATAGATCCGCTCGGAGGGATCGCGCACCGGCGGCGCCGTGAGCAGGGCATGCGTGGCGGAATGCAGCTCGAAGTGCATCTCCGGATGCGCCAGCGCATAATGTGTCACCAACGCCGTGACATGAGCCAGCTCTGTGGTTTCCGCGCGAAGGAATTTTCGCCGCGCCGGCGTGTTGAAGAACAGGTCCCGCACCGCAATCGTCGTTCCCTGCGGTCCGCCAGCGTCCTGCACGGCGAGCAACTTTCCGCCGGCAATCTCGATCCGCGTGCCTGTCGCGGATTCCGGTGGCCGCGTGGTTAGTTCCAGCCGCGCAATCGAGGCAATCGATGGCAGCGCTTCCCCGCGGAAGCCGAGAGTCGCGATCGAAAGCAGATCGTCGGAGGAGCGGATCTTCGAAGTGGCGTGCCGTTCGAAGGCGAGCAACGCGTCGTCGCGCACCATGCCACAGCCGTCGTCAGCCACCTGGATGAGGCGCCGTCCGCCCGCTTCGATGTCTACGCGAATCCGGGTCGCGCCGGCATCAATGGCATTCTCCAGCAGTTCCTTCACCACCGACGCGGGGCGATCCACCACCTCGCCCGCGGCGATCTGATTAGCGACCTGGTCAGAGAGAACGCGGATGCGACCCATGCTGGCTCAAGGATACCCTCCGCTGCGCTGTGCACGGCGGCGCCCCGCAGTGGAGAATCTGGCGGTTGGCGTTTCGCGGGCGCACGCAAGGGGCCACGGCCGGAAGATTGCGCCACCTGTTCTGACCCATTGTCGCCCGAGGCCGATACCCACGGTGACTCCAGTTTTTCAGGTGGCAGTTATGGAAGTGGATCGCGTAGGCCGGATGGGACCAGTGACGCCGGAGCGCACCCCTGCCTGGACACGCGAAGGGTTGCGCCGCCGCCGATTTGTGTCCGAGGTCGAACCGGAGGTCGAGGCAGACCCGGAGGATTCGACCGAAGGGCGCAGCAACGACGACCCCGAACCGAAACCCGATCTGGACGTGATGGCATAATTCCCCGCCGCCGCCTGCTCCGACCGGCTCGTAACCTGCTCCCTGCAGACTGCCTCTTCCAGGCCGCCCTCGTCCGCGCCCCGGAATCCCACGTCATAAGGGACGACAAGGAGGGATCGTGGGCGAACACAAAGACCAGCAGTCGGGACAGGCGACCAAAGGCATCGGTGGGTCTGACCCCCGGGATGAAGGTGAGCCCAGCAAGCAGCGGCCTGGCCACTCGGGACAACCCGATGAGATGCCACTTACCATGGGTAGCAACGGCGGCGGCCGCGATGACGATCAGCCCGCCGCCACCGACTCCGGCCGCAAACCGGGCGGCACTGAAGTGCACTCACAGCACCGGAAAGCCTCCTGAGCGAGCGTAACCATAAGCCAGGCGGCGTGGCCTGGGCCGCCGCGGTTCACATCACAACCTATACGGGACCGGACTGGCGAGTCCTCATTTTCTTTTGCCGCCCCACTGAGATCTGGTGCATCCTCTGTTTATCCTCAGGAGGCGCACTTGAAACAGCTCGATCGTGGCATCGTTACCCATTCCAGTCCTTTCAGCTTTTCAGACACCATCGATCGACTGGAGAAAGGGCTCGCCTCAAAAGGCATCCGTCTCTTCGCCCTAATCGATCACAGTGGCGAAGCCGAAAAAGTCGGCCTCGCCATGCCGCCAACCAAACTCCTCATCTTCGGCAATCCCGCTGCCGGGACGCCGGTCATGCTCGCCGCGCCAACCGCCGCTCTTGACCTTCCCCTCAAGATCCTCGTCTGGGTGGACCCCGTTGGCGCCGTTCAAATTTCCTGGAACAGCCCAGCGTGGCTCCAGCAGCGCCACGGCATCCCCGACGGGCTTTTCAAGGTCCTGGCCGCTCCGGAAGCGCTTACGGACTTTGCGCTTCAGTAGAACCCGAGCTACCGGCGAAGAGCCAGCGGGACCATCTCTGTCTATACGCTGGTCGTTGAACGCTGTACGCTGTTGTGGCCATGAAAACCATCATTCGCGTCCTGGTCTGGATCGCCCTGGTTCTGTGGCTGGGCGGTCTCTTCTTTTTCCCCGTCACAGCCGCTGCGGCCTTCGGCACTATCGCTGACACGCACGCCGCCGGCACCATCGTCGCCAAATGCCTCGCAACTCTCCACCACGAAGGGCTCGTTGCCGGCTGCTGGATTGTCCTTTTCCTCCTCCTCGGCATCGTTCTGCGCGTCTACTGCCGCAGTATGATCATCGGCGTTGTCGTCACGGTCGTGATGCTCGGTTTCACCGCCTATTCGCAGTTCTCGATCATTCCCCGCATGGAGCACGACCGCATTGCCGCCGGAGGCGCGATCGACGCCGTACCTCGCACAAACGCCTTCCACGTCGACTTCGATCGCCTCCATGGCGTCTCGGTCCACGTCGAAGAAGCGGTCATGCTCGGCGGGATCATTCTTCTCATTCTTCTTGCCCGCGACACTGGTCCCGCCAGACCTAACCGGTGAGCCCCTGGCCGCTGACCCTTTGTTATAATCGGGGAGACAATTTGCGAGTTTACCCACTCCTCAGTAGCTCAATGGCAGAGCATTCGGCTGTTAACCGAAGGGTTGTAGGTTCGAGTCCTACCTGAGGAGCCATCTTCTTCAATAGCTTAGAGCCTTCCGTGGCATCTCCAACACAACGCAAAAATGGCAAATGTGGCCATTTTTGTGCCCACACTCTTTCAAAGCGGATGCGTTCCCTATAGCAACAGGGCTCATAGCTGCGGCTTTCCGCTCGAGGACTCCTCCGCCTAGCTCCCTCGAATCGCCATCCGCGGATTTGTGCGAATTTGCCTCCTGCTTCACTAACGACTCGCACCGACCGCGCTTTCGTCCGTGCTTAGCGAGGATCCCCAGGCTCAGGCCTTCGGATCCGCCGACGGCGACAACTACGCGGACAACGAGCAGTGCGTTTTCACCTCACCAAACCATGGGGACACTCGGCTCATTTCGGGGTCGCCGGCAGCAACGGCATCGGAACGGCCACCTCTGCGACCCCTGCAAACCGAGGAGTTTGAGCAGCCGGGAAACGAGTCCGGAGCGCAGGAGGGCACGAGCACACGGTGCAAGGGTGCCAAAGAAGCCAGACGACAATAGTTACTTTGCCGATACACTCCAATGACAAACAGGGGCGGTGCGTCCCTCTACGCTTAGGCAATCTCGCTGGGAGACTACAGGGCAGCGATCGATGCGAGTTTCCGGCCGTGGAGGAATGCATGCAACCAGTTCTGACGGGATTGCCGCGCCTGCCTGACCTGTCTCGGATCCGGTCTTCCCTTGAGACGAACTCGAGCCACCCGCCTGGAGCTGACGCTCTGGTCAAGATGTTTGAGATCGACCGTGGCCATCTCCCATTAGCCCCCAGACGGAAGCCGGCCCCGCTTCAGCGGTTGCCGGCTCCTGCCCACGACAGGATCGACAAAGCCGACTACGGATACGAAAAATGACCAAAGTTGCCCTCCCCCTGCTCCTGTCTCTATCACTGCTGTCTTCTGCGGGCAAGACCCAGGTTCAGAAAACGGCGCGCATCATCGTGGTGCATGCCCATCGATTCGCCTTTGAGCCGTCGATCATCACCGTGCATCGCGGTGAAACGATCGAATTGCGGCTCATCTCCGACGATGTTCCGCACAGTCTTCTGATCAGAGAACTGGGGATCAATGAAGCCGCGTCCAAATCGCATCCGGGAGACGCTATCTTCACAGTGAACCGGACCGGCGATTTCCAGGGTCGCTGCGGGCGATTTTGCGGCAGCGGTCACGGCCATATGCACTTCACCGTGCACGTTACGGACAACTGACCCATTGGTTCGCCGAAATCAGAGGGCGGGGCGGTATCCGCCCGCCAGCACGGATGTCACCGGTTTGTCACTTGCTTGTCAAATCGCTCCTCAATACGGGCTTTCTTTGCAAAATTCAGCGAGAATCGTCACACAATCTGTTTGACGGACAGGTGCGGGATGAGTTCGATTCTGGTCATCGAAGACGATGCGAACATTCAGCGTGTGCTGCTGCGGCTGTTCTCGGCCGAGCATTACGATGTGAAGATCGCGTCGGAAGGGAACCGGGGCTGGGAGGCCTTCGCCGGTTCATCGCCAGACGCGGTGATCCTGGATCTGATGCTGCCGGGCATGTCCGGCCGCGAGCTCTGCCGCTCGATCAAGGAATCGTCTCCGGAAACGCCCGTGGTGGTATTGAGCGCGATCTCGGATGTGGCGGATAAGGTTCTGCTGCTCGAGCTGGGAGCAGACGACTATGTCACGAAACCCTTCAGCCCGCGGGAGCTCCTGGCGCGCGTGCAGGCCGCGATTCGCCGGGCGCGCCGGACTCGCGTGCGACCGTCCGCCTCTTTCGGCGATGTGCAGGTGGACTTCTCTCGCATGCAGGCGACCCGGAAGGGTGCGCCGGTAGAACTGACGGCGCACGAATTCAAGCTGCTGCGGTTCTTCATCGAGAATGCCGAGCGGGTGCTGACGCGGGAAGAACTGCTGAACGAAGTGTGGGGCTACAATTCGTACCCATCCACGCGGACAGTGGACAATCAGATCCTGAAATTGCGGCAAAAGCTCGAACCGAACCCCGCCGAGCCGGTCCACTTCTGCACGGTGCATGGCGCGGGTTACCGGTTCGTGCCCGCGCCGCAGCGCTAAGCGGTTGACCCGAGGGAGGACGAAATCCGTGGCCCTGCGCATGCGAACCACGCTGCTGCTCTGCCTTCTCTCGGTGTCGTTCGGCGTCGGATCGCTCAGCCTGATCATCGTCCGCAGCATCGTCCGCAAGCAGATTCGCAACGATATCACCGCAGACCTTCAACGCTCGATGGCTGCCTTTCGCAACCTACAGGCACAGCAACAGAACACGCTGCAGCATGAAGCGTCACTGCTGGCAGCGCTCCCGGTTCTGAAGTCGCTGATGACCACTGCTGACACCCGCACCATCCGTGATGGAGCCGTCGGCTTTTCAGCGCTGAGCGGGGGAGATTTGTTCGCGCTGGCCGGACCCGACGGGCAGGCGATTGCGGTCTTTGCCGGAAGCGGCGCGGGGCAGGGGGAATTGCAAGAACACATCCCGCCTGCCATCTTCCTCCAGGGATCGCCGCACTACCTTGTCTACGAGGGTGCGCTGTACGCTGTGGCCGCGCACTCGCTGTATTTCGGATCTGAGGGCAGCGGAACCCACCTGGGTTACGTCCTGCTGGGGTACGCGGTCAACAACCGCGTGGCCCAGGAGGTGGGTCAGGATGCGGCGGCCGAGGTTGCGTTTTCCACGGACAGCACGATTCAGGCTACGACCTTGCAGGGAACAGAACGCGCTGCGCTGCCTCGACAGATTCCGTTGCTGCTGAAGCGCGACGTTGGCGGACAGGACGTGTGGCTGGGCGGCGAGCATTTTGTCGGCGCAGCCAGTCGGATCGAGGCGGCGAATGCCGGCGTCGAACTCGTCGTTCTCAAGTCGTGGGATCAGGCCAGCAGCTATCTCACGCGCCTGAATCGGTTGTTGCTGGCGTGGGGCGCGTTTCTGCTCGCGGTGAGCGCGCTGCTGGCGGTGCTGCTGTCCGCCACGATCACGAAGCCGCTGGACCGGCTGGTGGCGGGCACGCGCGCGCTCGGCGCCGGCAATTTCGATTACCACCTGGGGCACGCCGGGGTGCGGGAGATTCGCGAGCTGGGCGATGCCTTCGACCTGATGCGGCGGCGGCTTCGCGCTATGGGCGAGGAACTGCTGGCGGCGGAGCGGCTGGCGACCATCGGGCAGATGGCGAGCTCCATCTCGCACGACCTGCGGCATTACCTTTCGGCGGTCTACGCCAATGCGGAATTCCTTGGCTACGACGACACGAGTCCGCACGAACGGATGGAACTGCTGGCCGAGATCCGCAAGGGCGTGCGCGGCATGACCGAGCTGATCGAATCGCTCCTGCTCTTCAGCAGAACGGGGAAATCGCTGCAGTTGGGCTGGGAGTCAGTGGGGGCGCTTGTGGGCAGATCGCTGGCGCTGGTGCGCGCCCACCCGGATACGCGCAATGTGGAATTTGTAACGGATCCGATGCCACACACCGATGTATGGGTCGACACGCTCAAGATCGAGCGCGCGGTGAGTAATCTGGTCCTGAACGGCTGCCAGGCGGCGCGCCAGGGAGCTGCAGCGCCGAAGGTGAGCCTCTCCTGCACGGAAGACGCCTCGTTTATCTCCCTGCACATCACCGACAACGGTCCGGGCGTGCCCGACGCGATCCGCACCCTGCTGTTTCAGCCTTTCGTCAGCCAGGGAAAGCCCAACGGAATGGGACTGGGCCTGGCGCTGGCGCAGAAGATCGCCCAGGAACATAACGGAAACGTCAAACTGGAAGACTCGCGCCCGGGACATACTGTCTTCACGCTGTCCCTCTCAAAGGAGCGGCCCAGGGATGCAGAGGCGGCAGAAGAAGCCGCAACGCATAGCTCTGCCGCTGTCGAGTGAGTTCCTGACCCAGCAGTGTCTGAAGGGAGAATGTACCATGAAGAGCAAAGCCGAGCTGCAACTCCACATCGCCCTGGTGGCTCTGGCTCTCACCGCGGCGGCGGCGCCTCTGGAGGCGCAGCAGAGACCCGATGCGGCAGGCAGCGCGCCGGGCATCGCGGATTTGGAGAAGCACATCGATGCGATGGGCGCTCGCATCGACAGTATGCGCCAGGAACTCATCGATTCGCGCAACCAGATGCAGGCGATGCGTGCGGAACTCGGTGAACTCCGCCGCGAACTGGGCGATAAGAATATTAGCGAGACGGATACCGCGGTTTCCGCGCTGCGCTCAAGCGTCCAGCAGCTGCAGGACACATCAGAGATTCTGCAGGCGGAGGTCAAACAGGACGACCAGACGAAAGTGGAGACAGCATCGAAATTCCCGGTGCGCATTTCCGGCTCTGTGCTCTTTACTTCTCTTTCCAACAGCGGCTCAACGGACAATATCGATGTTCCGATCGTAGCGTTGCCGGCACAGCCAAACCTGCCTCACGGAAGTCTCAGCGCGACGGCGCGTCAGACGATTCTGGGACTGGATGCAACCGGCCCGCACTTCGGAAGCGCCCACACTTCTGCGGCGCTGAGTGTTGATTTCTTCGGCGGAACTCCTTATGCGGATACCGCGACGGCGGCCGGATTGCTGCGTCTGCGGACCGCGCATGCCACCCTGGCATGGCCCGATCGCGCGCTGACGGTGGCCTTCGATCGGCCGATCCTGAGCCCCCGCGAGCCGACTTCCTGGGTTACGCTCGGCGAGCCCGCGCTGGCGTGGTCCGGGAACCTGTGGACCTGGGCTCCGCAGCTTGAGTTCAGTCAGTATCTGTCCCGAGGGTGGACCGGAGAGCTGGCGCTCATTGACCCCGCGGCGCCCGGAGCATCCGGATCGACCGGCCTGCGCGCACCTGATCCCGCTGAGAAAACCCGGCAGCCGGGCTATGAAGCCCATCTGGGAAATGTGATGACGCTGGGCGGACGCGCAATTGAATGGGGCGCGGGCGGCTACTACAGCCGGCAGGCCTATTCTTACGATCGCCGGCTGGATGCGTGGGCCGGTACTGCCGACTGGAAGATTGCGCTGGCGTCGCCGCTGGAAATTTCCGGGATGTTCTACCGTGGCCGCGGTATTGGCGGCCTGGGTGGCGGAGCGTTCAAAGATTACGCTTCTTACTACAACTACACGCAGCTCCGCGGTCTTGATGACGAAGGCGGCTGGGGACAGGTGAAGTGGAGGTTCTCACCCGTGATCGAAGCGAATGTGGCAGGGGGCGAGGACAATGCCTTCGCAGGTGAACTGCGCGGCTCCGATTACGCGGGAGAAGCGAACGGCTATCAGGGTCTGGCGCGCAACCTGACCGCCTACGGCAACTTTGTCTACCGGCCCCACACGTGGCTGCTGTTCTCCGCCGAGTACCGCCAAATCCGAAGCTGGCCGATCGCGGGGGCAGGCGAAGACAACCATATTGTCGGCCTGGCTGCGGGGTACCTGTTCTGATGAGACGACCTGGCCTCCATCCTGTGGCTTTGCTTCTGACCGCGATCGCGCTGGCGGGTGCCGCATGTGGGCAGACGGTCGATGTGCGCGCTCAGGTCGTGATTGTGCAAACCCACCTGCGGAAAGCGGCTGCGCAGGTTAAACCGCCCGACGTGGTCTTATGGCTGAAGCCGCTGAATCCGTCGGCTTCGTTTCAGCCTCCTGTGCCGGGCAGGTTCCGCATGGCGCAGAAGAACAGATCCTTTCAGCCACACCTGCTGGTGATTCCCCTTGGCAGCACAGTGGCGTTCCCCAATCTCGACCCGTTCTTTCACAACGTGTTTTCGCAGTTCAACGGCAAACGTTTCGACCTGGGATTGTACGAGGCGGGCAGTACCCGCGATGTCCGCTTCGATCACGAGGGGGTGTCGTATATCTTCTGCAATATCCACCCTGAGATGGGCGCCGTCATCATCACCGTCTCGAGTCCCTGGTACGCCATCTCTTCCGGCGGAGCTATTCTGCTGCATGCGGTTCCTCCCGGCATGTACGAAGTGCACGTATGGGCGAGCGGCGCCAATGCGAGGGAGCTGGATGCTCTTACACGAAGAGTGCGGCTTGGTCCCGACGCCGACAGTCTCGGGACCATCTCCATCCACACAGATGCAAGGCCGGCGACGCACAAGAACAAGTTTGGCAATGACTATCGTCCGGAAGCGACTCCTATCTATTAGTAGCGGGCAGCGTTGCGACGGAGCGTGAAACTCGACAGGAAGACGAGAAGGCCGTTCGCAACGAGCCGGAAGATCGCCGCACTATTGAGAGAAATCCGGCTGACCAGATACGCCGGATATCTCCCCAGCCACCGCCGGTGCTGCAGTTGCGGCATCACCGCATGCTCGGGCCAGCTGGCGACGCTTTGCGGACTCGAAATTGTAGTGGGCAACACCGCATTCCACAGAATCTTCCGCCGCATGGCTGGAGAGTCGGCAAGCAGAAATTGCAGGAGCCGGCCGTCTCGGTTACGAGCGAACGTTGTGGCCAGCAGATTTCCTCCGCATGTTTCGATCCATCGGCGCTGTTGCGCCGGGAGACGTGCGATTTCCTCGTGGATCGCCTCCGGCAATCGACTGGAGAAGACCGCCCCGGCCAACGCAAACGAGAGTGCCTCCATCCTCCGCAGTCGCGGCGAATGCAGCGCCTGCCATTCCGTCCAGAAGACCACGTCGTCCGTTCGCTCATGGAGAAAGGTTGCCAGTTCCAGCGCTTGATGGAGCGCTTGAGCGCCCGCGAACAGATCGCGCAACATGTGCAGGGCAAAATAGCCGAGGTGATCGACGCGAGCGAGGGCGGGAAACGAGAGCTCACCGAGTTTCCGCTCAATTCTGCGCTTCCAGAAGTCTTCCATCTCCGGAAGCTGAATCATCGAAACGGCAGCATTCCAAAGGCAGTAGTGGAGATCGATGGCCAACGGCATTTCCGGATCATAGGGGCTGGAGCCGGGTCTCCATTCCCGATAGCGCGTCAAAGTAGGAACATGATCGGCTTGCCGGTAAGTTTCTGCTGTTCCGGACGATTCGTAGCCGATCCCTTCCAGAGCCTGTACGCCTGCCGGAATATGCGCTGTATCTGTATAGAGATCGATATCGCTTTGCATGCGGCATTGCGGAGCCTTGACGAAATCGGGTGATTGCGTGAATCCCTTCAGAACCAGATGCGGAACACCGGCGCAATCCAGTGCCGCCGCCATTTCGCGGTAGGTCGCCTGGACGCTTACGAACCGCCGCGCCGTATTCGTGAGATTTTCCATCAGGCGCTCGTTGACCCAGACGGGAAATCCCCTGGATGATCGCAGCGCCAGAGGGAGCGTCAGTTTCATGCGATCGCAAAAGGTGAGGACCTGCTGCCATGCGGCGTCGTCGAAAGAGAGTAGCGCTTCCGTACTGGCTCCCTGCAACTGGAGGGCAGCCAGCACGGCGGCACGGTGTTCGGAGAGCCGCGCCATCAGAAGCCCATTCCCGATCAACTGCGCGCGCATAGTCGTGAACCTCGTTTCCGACGCAGGCGGGGAGGGGGCGGCTCGGGTAGGAGGGACTGATCCGGTTGAGCGCTGCAGTCGCCGGTGTAAACGGCGGGCTCGCCCAGACTCCCCGCTCGCGGCAGATGACGCAGATACTCCACGATCGACCACATTTCCTCATCACTGAGAATGCCGTGAGAAGCCGGCATGCCCGAAGGAGAAACGCCGTTCTCGATGATCCACTTCAACTGGCCGTCGGTGTACTGCTGGACCTCGTTCGAAGCGAGCAAGGGAATGGGCGGCGAAATCTGACTGGCAAAGGGAACACCGGTGTTCTGGCCGTCGAGACCGTGACACACCATGCAATACGAATCAAAAGCGATTTGGCCTTCATGGATGACCGGCGGGCCCTGGCTGAGAGGATTTCTGTCGTTGCGGCCTCCAACTGTGATTTTGTGCTTCAGCCAGCTCATCAGGCCTGATTCTGCGCGCCCCGGCTGGCTCACGCCGCAGCCAGCAACCAGAAGTGAGGCGGCACAGCAAGCAAGGACTCCGAGTTTTCTCGCAGGTGTCGCCATCACGGTGCAGTCCACGCAACGGGACTGGAAACGAAGGTAAGGGCTCTCGCCATCGTTGTTGTCACGCGGATGTCGTCGGCGCGTAACTTCAGGCCCGGCGGTGCTTGCCGGCACGAAGGGAACACGATTCCTCAGCGTGCTGACGGAGTGGATGCAAAAGCGTGACAAACGCGTAACAAGGCAGCATCGGATTGTCCCCATACTCGGCTTCAGCACTCAGTCAGGCGGCGATGCTGTGCCGCGGAACCGAGGAGGACGACTGTATGAGAATTGGGGCCGCTCTTCTTCTCGCACTTGCGATGTTCGGATTGCGTGCGGGGGCTCAGACTCCCGGTACCGGCGCAATTGCCGGGACAGTTTTCGATCCTGCCCATCACGTCCTGGTCGGCGCCACCGTCACAGCAGTTGAAGACGCAACTCAGGCGACGCGCACCGCAAGAACCGATGCGCACGGCGACTTTCGAATTCCACTGTTGCCTCCCGGAGATTATGCCGTAACGACGGCGGCTGACGGTTTTCAGCCTGGGACGACCCCTTCGGTGCTGGTTAATGCGAGCGAAGTGCGGACCCTCGACGCAACCCTCGCCATCGCCGACGCCAAAACAGTTGTTGCGGTTTCCGTCAATCAGCAGATCGCAGACACAGAGAATTCCGCTCTCGGCGGCTTGGTCGATCCTGCGACGATCCAGGCGCTGCCGCTTGCAAACCGGAATTACACTCAGATCCTCGGGCTTTCGCCGGGCGTGGTTGTAGATTTGCCAAACCCCGCGGAATTGGGATCGGGAACGCAGAATGTCGCTTCGGATGGGGCGACACCCACCGCGAACAACATCCAGTTCAACGGCGTCGACGCCAACAATCTGGTGGAGAACTCCGCGGCGACGGCCGGAACCTCCGAAGTGGGCACCGCCATTCCTGCAGTCGATACGATTCAGGAGTTTCGCGTGCAGACAGCGAACTTCGATGCGGCATACGGGCGCGGGAGCGGAGCGAATGTCGATCTGGTGAGCCGGAGCGGCAGCAACGCGTTCCACGGCAGCGCGTGGGAGTTTATCCGCAACAACAAGTTCAATGCCAACGACTTCTTTTCGAAGCTCGCGCTGCAGCCGCGCCCCGATCTAAAGCAGAATCAGTTTGGCGCGGCTGCGGGAGGGCCCATGCGCAAAGACCATCTGTTCTTCTTCGGTGCGTATCAGGGTCTCACCGAGGTGAACGGCTTCGGCAACGAACAGACCGCGATTCTCCCGCTGCTAACCTCAGATCGTTCTGCAAGCGCGCTAGGCGCGCAGTTCTGCCCGGCAGGCCATCTCGATGCGGTGGGTCAGCCGGCGGCCGGCTACTTCACCGCCGCGGGCGGAACACAGGTCGCATGCGATGGATCGAACATCAATCCCGTGGCGCTGGCGATCCTGAACGCCAAACTGCCCAACGGTCAATTTGCGGTGCCGAGCCCACAAGTGGCATTGGCGACGAGCGGGACGGATGCCTCGGATCAGGTTCCGATGGGGGAATCGACCTTCGCGATTCCTGCGCATTACCGTGAAGATCAGTTCACCGCCAATCTCGATCAGGTGTTAACCGCGCAGAACACGCTGGCAGGCCGCTTTTTCTATTCGCGGGCGCCGACCACTGAGCCCTTCTCGCCCAATGCGGCCAACGTGCCGGGCTGGGGCACCAACGCCGCCAGCCGCAACACGATGTTCGTTCTCTCCGATACGCAGGTGTTCAGCGGCGCTCTGGTGAACATGGCGCGATTCGGCTACATGCGGTTCGACGGGGTGTCGCACGTGGAGAATCCGCTGCAGGCGGCGGCTCTCGGCGAGGGAACACCGACGGGCGGCCCGGGTGCAGCCAATGCGCCGGGGCTGATCGTGGGCGGACTGAGCATCGGCGACGCAGGCACACCATATCAGTGGCAAGTCACGAACACCTTCGTCTGGCAGGACACGCTGGCGTGGGTCCGCGGCCGCCACAGCGTGCGCTCCGGTCTGGAATTCAAGCGGCACCAGGTGGGCGAAGAGCAGCCCTTCAGCATAGATGGCCTGCTCATCATTGCCACATTCGACGATTTCCTGCTGGGGCAGAGCGCAGCCCAAAACGGCAGCCCTTTCGGGTTGAGTAACGTGACCATCAGCAATGCAGGGGGCGGCCTTTTCAGGAGGAACGAGCGCTACGCTGACTTTGCCGATTTTGCCCAGGATGACATCCGGCTCACCCAGCGACTCACCATCAACGCCGGGCTGCGCTACGAAATCTTCGGGGCGCCCGTCGAAACCAGCGGGCGCCTGGCCAATTTCAATCTGAGCACTGGCCTGCAGGGTCCACTCCCCGCGCAGGGAACGTACAGCGGTTTTACGCTGCCCTCCAATTTCCGTGGTGATGTTCCCGAGGGAGTAGCAAAGACGCCGTTCGCCGGTTTTTATCGAACCCCTGTCGGCGATGTCTCGCCGCGGCTCGGCTTCGCGTGGCAACTGACGCATAGGCCGGTCATCGTGCTGCGTGGCGGCTACGGGAACTACTACGACCGGCACTCCGGAAACCTCGCCGAGCAGACCATGGATCAGCTGCCATTCGCCAGCCAACAACTCATTGCCGGAGCGGCGAACGGTCCAGCCACTCTGCGGAGTCCGTTTGTGCCTCTCATCCCGGTCGCATCGCAATTCCCGCAATTCGCGCCGCGCACGCCCGCCTCAACGCCGTTTGTCGAAGCCACCAACCCGAATATGCGCGACGGCATGACACAGGAATACAACCTCAACGTGCAGTATGCCCCGACGGAGAACTGGCTGCTGCAGGTGGCTTACGTCGGCACTCAGTCGCGACACCGCTCCGGGCAGTGGGAATTCGATCAGGCTCTGCTGGCCAGTCCCACCAATCCCGTGAATGGAGAGACGAGCAGTTCCATCAACAACGTCACCGCCAGGCTGCCGTATCAGGGCATCAGCCAGGGTTCGCTCTATACGGACTCGGCATTTGTCGCCAACTACAACGCGCTGCAGGCGAGCCTTCGCCATCGTCTGCAGCACGGCTTCGAGTTCCAGACCGCTTACACCTGGGCGAAAAATCTGGATGAGGTGAATGGCGAGGTGGGGACCGATGTCTTTGAGCTGCAGTTGCCGACGAACGATCAGCACAACCTGCGCCAGTCATCTTACGGTCCCGCCGGCGACGATCGCGATCAGCGGCTGGGGGCCGACTTCAGCTGGACAGCGCCTCTCCTGAGATCGGGCCCCCGGTTGGCGCAGAGAGTCTTTTCCGGATGGCAGTTCTCCGGGGTTGGGGTGCTCCAGTCGGGGATCCCGCTCAGCGTTTTCGACAGCAACGCCGGCTCCGTCTACGGACTGATCAGCGGCGAGGTGCGGGCGCAGCGCACCGGCAGCTCGCCGCAAACCCACGGCTCCCTGTTTTCCCGCGTGATGAACGGCTACCTCGACCCCGCCGCGTTCACGCATGCGCCGGAAGCTCCCTTTGGCACCAGCCTGGCCGATCAGGATTTCGGCAACAGCGGCGTGGGATTCGTGCGGGGGCCGGGACAGCACAACGTGGACTTCGCGGTGGAGCGAGCATTCCCGGTGACCGAAACCGGCACGCTGCGTTTGCGCACGGAATTCTTCAACGCCACCAATACTCCGCAGTTTGGCAACCCCGGTACGAATCTCGGATACGGCGATCCCACGCAGCTGAACCCGGTGGCCGGTCCGTCGTTCGGCCGGATCATCAGCACGGTCACCGCGCCACGCATCGTTCAGTTCGCGGTGCGGTATGTCTTCTGATCTTCGGCGGGCCGTGGGCTCCCACACTATCGCGGAAAGGATCACGCATCATGAGCGCTCAGGCAACGATGATTGTCCCGGAGGTTCCAAGACTGGAGGAGTGCGATCGCTTCCAGGACGATGCGCCCCCGCTGACCATGGAGGGAATGTTCTTTCCGCTGGGCTTTCCTCTGCGTGTTCGCAGCAACTCGGAGGAAGTCCTGCGGCAGTGCTCCGGCAAATGGGGGATGTTCGCGCGGCGCACGCACGACCGGCCCATCGAAGCGGACGTTCACGTTATCGAGACTGATTCGCTCGAATGCCCTCCCGCGGTCAAGTGCCACTTCATGGGAAATGTGTTCGTGATGGTGGCCGATATCCGGAATGTCTGCACCGCGGAGTTTCCGTGGGGGAAGACGCGCATGGTGGTCTCCACCGCCGCGCTGCAGCATCCCCATTACTTCAATCAGACGTTTCTCGAGGCAGCGCCCGCATGCCAGTTATGCACGCGCTTCGCCACGCCCATCCATGCCGCGTGTGTTGTGCTCGACGGGCGCGGAGTGCTGTTGTGTGGCGACTCCGGCGCAGGCAAAACCTCGCTTTCCTACGCCTGCGCCCGCGCCGGCTGGCAGTTTGTCTCCGATGACACCAGCTACATTCTCCACAGCGAAACCGCGCGCCGAGTCGTCGGCAATTACCATCTTGTGCGCTTCCGTCCTTCCGCTGCAGAGTTGTTCCCGGAGATCGCGGACGCGGAGATGACGCCGCGGATGTCCGGGAAGCCCTCTGTCGAGCTGCGCACGGAATCGATGGAGCACGTGCGTACGGCGGACGGCGCGCCTGTCGACTTTGTCGTGTATCTCAATCGCCGGCATCCTTCTGTCGATCTGGTTCCTTACGGCCGGGACGACGCGCGGCGTTACATGCGAAAGGTCTTGTTCGGAACGCAGGAGACCCGGATTATCCGCTATGCGGCCATCGAACGCCTGCTGACAGCCGAGGTGCTGGAGCTGCGCTATCAGTCGCTCGACCAGGCTGTAAGCCGCCTCGAGCGGCTGGTCCGCGAGGGACGCTGATGCCGGACAGCGCGGCGACTCAGCCGACGCCTGCACGACGGCCGCCAGGGGCGTGGCACCAGTACCGGGAGCTCAGCCGCGACTTCTGGACGTTTTTTGTCGCCGCGCTGCTCTACGAGGCCGGCTTCGGCCTGTATTTCTTCCTCTTCAATCTGTATCTGCTGGATTTTCATTTCGACGAGAAGGCCATCGGGCTGATCAACGGGGCGCTCTCCCTGGGGCTGCTGGCGACCACGCTGCCTGCGGGGATCCTGAGCCGCAAAATCGGAAGCCAGCCGCTGCTGCTCTTCTGTTTTGTGGTGGCGCCGCTTGTGGGCGTGCTGCGGGCGCTATGGATGTGGGAGCCGGCGCAAATCGGCCTGGCGTTCACTGCAGGTCTGGTCATGTCCATCTGGACGGTCTGCTTTCTTCCCGTCAGCGCATCGCTTACTTCCGAGAGCAATCGCGCGTCGGCCATAGGACTCATCTTCTCTGTCGGCATCGGCGCCACGGCGCTGGGCTCCGGCGCGTCCGGCTACCTCTCGCACTGGATCGGCGCCCTCAGCGCCGGGTTTGGCCCGGCGGAAATCAAGCGCATCGTCCTCCTTATTTCCTGCGCGGTCGCAGCACTTGGGGCTCTGCCGCTGCTGCGGCTGCCCAATCGCAGACTCGCTCAGCAGGCCGGAACGGCGGCGCGCCTCTGGGATCCCGGCTTGCTGCGCAATTCCTTCCTGCGCCGCTATCTGCCGTGCATGGCGCTCTGGACCAGCCTGCTGGCCGCGTTCACGCCCTTTGCCAGCGTCTATTTTGCGCGGGAACGCCACATCGAGCTCACCCATATCGGCCTGATCTTCTCCGTCAGCCAGATGGCTCAGCTGGTGGCGGGCCTGCTCATTCCCTTAATGGTGAGCCGGTGGGGCATGCTGCGGTCGATCTTCGTAACCCAGCTCGGAACCGCGTTGCTGCTGATCGTGGTAGTGTCGGCGAGTCCCCCGGGATGGTCGATCGCGGCATTCGTCCTCTATTCGGCCAGCCAGTGGATGAGCTCCACCGCGATCTACACCCTCCTCATGAACGCGATGCCGGAGGCCGACCGATCCGCCGCCTCCGCCATGACCATGTTCTGCAATTCTCTCGGGACGGCGTGTGCCGCGTCCGCTGCCGGCGCGCTGCTGGTGCGCTTTCACTATGCGCCGGTGCTGCTGGTGATGGCGTTTCTCGAAGTGGCGCTGGCCATCCTGTTTCGGTTGCTGCTGCGGAACCGCGCCCGGAGCCTTGCCGCTCCCCAGACATTCTGCGCTGAGAGCGTTACGGATTAAGATAGTGCAGCAGAACTTCTTCATCGTGCCGGCTCAGGCTGGCCCGAACCCGCATGTGCTGCACGATGGTTCCGGCGATGCGCTGAGGGAAGCCATCGGGCGCGTTGTGGCAGCGCGCGCAATTCTGGTTGAACACGTGCTCTCCCTCTTCTTCAGGGGTGTGGCTCTGCGCAAGAGCTCCGCGCCGCACCACAGGATGCGCTTCGCGGGCCGGGCGAGCGTGGTTCTGCGCGGCGACGAAAGGCGCGACTGCCACCAGAGACGAACCAAGCGCAAGGCAGAAGGCGAAGAATTTGGGCTTCATCACAGACGTCCTTTCCAGGCGGGAAACAGGAAACGGTAGACGATGCCGGTCTCCCAGATGTTGGTGTTGCCGGCGGTGGAGAACTGCCTCGAGTAGCTGGTGAGGATCCGCGTATTGTGCGGCAGGTTGTAGTCGAAACCGAAGTCGGCTCGCTGCGTATTCACTGATGGCAAACCGTCGCCCGCGAGACTGTCGATGCGAAAGGTCTGCTGCATTCGAAAGACCGGTTCGAGGCGCCCCGCGAGACTTTCCAGGTTGCCAAAGGCGAAAGGCCGGGAATCGGCCTCGAACCAGTATCCGTATGCATGCTGCCCGCGGGCGAACTCCGAACGGAAGCGCAGACCGGCATCCTTCGTTTCCCACCACAAATGCGTTCCGACGAAGTTCTCATGCGCGCCCTGCAGCAGGCGACCGTAGGAGGCGCCCACCTCGAGCCGCTTCTCGGGAAAGTAAAAACTGCCCCGGAAACCCGACGAGCGGTTCGCCTGAAACTGCGAGTTGCCGCTGCGGGCCGAGAACCAGGCTGCGTAGTCAAAGGAATACCGAGGGTGGCTGATGAGGGAGCCGCGCAGCTGACCGCCCAGCCCCGCGCCGCCGTTCATCAGCCCCAGCGGCTCCATCAGCGGCTCATCCTGGTAATTGCCGATCCAGATCGGCGTCAGGCGCTCGTTGTATGTCCCGAACGGCAGCAGATAGCTGCCCGCGACAATTGTCAGATGCCGGCTGGCCGGAACATCGCCCTCAAGATAGGTGAGAGCCAAAAAATGCGAGTGGTCATAGCCGCTCGCGCCGGGTGTGAAAAGCTCCAGCAGCGAGGCCCGGGATTCGATCAGCAGATGCTGCCCCAAAGGCACAACGGCCAGTGGCTCCGCGACCGGAATATAGGTCGTGTTGCCTCCGGTGGTGTTCGTCACGAAGCCAACGCCGCCGGAGAGCAGAGGCGCTTCCTGCGCCGGAGCCAGCATCGCCAGGCCGAAGAAGAGCGCCCCTGTAGCCCGGAGAACGGGGGAGGAAGAGAGATATCTTCGCTGCATGACTCCACGCTAACCAGTGCGCAGCAGCGGGTTGTCCTTGAGTCATCTTCTCTTTGTTAGTGGATTGTTAGACGCTTGGGTTAGATTGGCGCCTTATGTGCGTCGATCGCTCGCCCGATCAAGGAAGAGGATTAACCGCGAGCGAATTGCGGATCGTGACCCCCCGCCGACAAAGCAATGACATCGGCCTGACAACCAGTCCTACATCCGTTGGCTATCGTGCCTCTGACCGTCCGGCTACCCGGCGATCAGGAGGACGTATATGGATCGCACCTTTCTCCGCCTCAGCACACGAGCGTGCGGCGCGCTCGTGGCAGCGGCCTGCGCTCTGCCCGCGCTGGCACAACATTACCAACAGACCAATCTTGTCGCGGACCAGTCCGGAGCCGCGGTAACGGACACTAACCTGGTCAACCCGTGGGGCCTCTCGCGGAGCTCCACCAGCCCCTGGTGGGCGTCGGATAACGGCACCGGGCTTTCCACGCTGTATGGGGGCACCGGGACGCCGGCCAGCCTGGTCGTCACCATCCCTCCCGCAGACCCGAACAGCAGCAGCACCGGGACGCCCACCGGCACAGTTTTCAATGGCGGCACTGGATTCACCATCGCTTCGGGAAAGCCCGCGCTCTTCCTGTTCGTTACCGAGGATGGAACGGTGTCGGGCTGGAACCCGGGAGCTAACGCCACCAGCGCCGTCATCGAGGTGAATACGAAAAGCGCTTCGGTGTTCAAGGGCGCGGCGCTGGCCACCGTCAACCTGCCGCATGGATACAGCGCGACCTTCCTGTACGCAGCCGATTTTCGCAAAGGCCGGATCCAGGTCTACGACTCATCCTTCCATCATGTGCAGCTCATGGAGGATATGTTCCGCGACCAGCGCATTCCCCAGGGATTTGCGCCATTCAACATCCAGAACATCGGCGGGAACCTTTACGTCACCTTCGCTAAACAGGACGACCAGAAACACGATGAGGTGGATGGGGCGGGGCTGGGCTATGTCGACGTCTTTTCCCCGCTGGGATTCCTGTTGCGTCGCCTGGATCACGGATGGTGGCTCAATGCGCCGTGGGCTGTGGCTATTGCTCCAGGAGACTTCGGCATCTACAGCCATGATCTGCTGGTGGGGAACTTCGGGTCAGGCCAGATCGATGTGTTCGATCCTGCGACCGGAGCGTTCAAAGGTGTCCTCAACGATGCGTCGAATCATGCGATCGCTATCGACGGCTTGTGGGGTCTTTCCTTCGGCAGCGGCGGAACATCCGGATCGGCGACGGCACTGTACTTCAGCGCAGGCAGCGATGGGGAACAGCATGGGCTCTTCGGCACCATAACCCCGGTCGAAAATACGCTGGGTAACTCCCAATAGCGGCGCGATTGCAGGCGACCTGGATCAAATGCACTTCGTTGTTTCTCAGGCATCGATTGGCCAGGCCAACCGTGCTCTGGCCTGCCGGATGCTCGCGTGTAACCGTGCCGACGCGGGCATCCGGTTTTCTTACGTTGCGACCGTCTCAGTGCGGGAACATCGGCAGGTCCGCCGCCACGAGAACAATTGAAGAGAGGGCTCTCTCGACGACGCGGCTACGGCTTGTCCGGTGGCTCAATGCCGCGTGCGATGCGGTATGCTCCGGAGTTCGATAGAACCGGAGGAAGAGTTCGCGTGGGAGGCGCGCTCTGTTTCTGACAGATGGGCATAGAGAGGCTTTGAGGGAAAAGATAATCCACCAGAGTCCAATGCGCACTCGCGGAAAAAAAAGCCGGCTCACGGGCGATCAGCGTTACATTCAACACCCTGGGAATATCCCACCGCGCGCTGGCGACGCTCTCGTTCACGAGAACGGCGGTCGTCGTCTCTCCCCGAGACTGGGTAGCCCGGAAGATGAGGTTAGCTCCACAATCCTCCCACGGGGACCATTTCGACCAGGGCCAGACTGGAAGAGGAAAGCGGCGCGGAAGGATTTCGACAAGCCGTTCGCGAATCTGCTCGAGAGCGGCGGGATCGATGTCGTGGTCAACCCGAGACAGAGTGGCGGCGAGCGTGGAAGGAAGTGGGCGAGCACTTGCACTCAGCAGTGGCTGGAAGACTTCGAGACTCGGCACAGAGTCGGCCGCAGGCGCGAGCGGCGCCAGCCCGGGATACTGGCGCACGAAGCTCGTTATCTTTTCCGCCAGGGCGGCATCGACCTGCCAGTCGCGGTTGGACCACCACCACGACGGCCACCAACCGCAGCAACGGGTGAACTCGATGCGAAAGGCGCCGTCCCTGTCGGTGACGGTCGTTCCCACCTGTTCCTGCGCGGTCCACCACCACCAGGCATCGATGTCGGATGCGGAGACCGTCGCGCCCGCGACAGGGCGGCCGTCTGGCCGGATCAAGCGACCCGTCACGCGGAAGTTCTGACGCCAGTGGTCCCACCACCACCAGTCCCAGGCCGACACCCGTATCGTGGGAAGCTCGACTTGCGAGGACACCCGCCAGGTGGAGCATGGAACGGCCAGGGAGGTGGTCTGCAGGTGTCGGAGGTCAGATGTTGTGGCCGCTTCTGGTCCCAGCGTCACCCGCAGGGATTCGGGTGCCTGTTCCAGGTTAAAAGTAACGGTAACTATATCTTGTGTTTCAAATGTGACAGGCCGCCACTGTTGATAACCCTGGCGATTCCAGAGAAGGACGCCGATCCTGCGGCCGGGGGTAAAATCGCAGACCTGCGAAACGTCGATGGGCACGCGAAGCACGAATGGACTTCCTGCAAACATGCAACTCCTCCAGAGGATTCCCGTGTGAGAAGGGGCGAACCGGATCGCGATTCGGGACTGCGCTTGCAATCCGCGGCGCACGCCGCCATTCTGGAAGATAGTGAGGGAAGTACGACTTTCGTTTCGGAACCCGTGGTGGAAAACCTAGAGCGCGTAGCGGAGCCAGGGGACAGCCTAACGGCCTGTGTAGAGCTGGAAGGGCGCCCAGAAGAACGGTCGTCGAAATGAACTATGCAGGAGCGACAACTTCGCACGTCGCAGGGCAGCTCTCGGCGTGAGACCGTCGTGTATTCCCTGATAGACCGCGTTCATCAGGAGAGGCGTCGAAGCATCACTGACTTCCCAAAGCGCGCCGATGACGCTATGCGCACCTGCATAGAGAAATGCCCAGGAGAGGCCAACCAACCCTTCGCCCGCATAGGCGCGGGTGCCGCTGCCGTAACAGGCTGCAATCGTTACCAGGCGGGCATGGATGGGATGTTGCATGATGTCGCGGGCATGGAGGCGGAACGAGTCGCCGCTCCCCGGCGTGCGGGATAGGATTATGGCCGAATTCAAGGGGTCCGCGCGGCTGGCAACGCCATGAGCAACGAAGTCGATATAGGCGTATGCCTGCGGGGTGGACTGCAGATAAGAGCGCGGGGTGGCCCGCCGGCCTTCGAAGACAGTCTCTTCCTGGGGTGAAAAGTACTTGCGAATCTGCCGCATGTCCAATTCCGCATTCGATAACTCCGGATAGTCAGGGCTGGGAGAAACGGCATTTCCAATCAGGAGAAGTCCGTGCACTCCGCTTTTCACCGGCGGGGAAGAAGCGAGCAGCAGGAGCGATGGAGCAGAGACGATGTTAGCGTCTTCAATCCAGTAATGCGGAGCCGGCCGGGCTACGATGAGCGTTTCGAAATTAAGCTCGCCGAGCACTCCGTCGCACAGAATGTCGACATTTCCGCCTGGGGGCAGCCAGTCCTCAGCCGGCGCGATGAGCGTGCGGTAGAGCGCCAGCCCGTTTTCATTGGCCGGCACAAGCGGATCCTCAGGCCCTTGCAGGGTTTGGCGATAGCGCTCGACGCGTCGCGCGATCTCCGCTTCCGGAGGCAACGGGAAAACCTTTGTCTTTGCGGGTGTAATGACCCATAGCCAGGATTGCTTTTCGCCAACCCAATAAAACAGCAGCGTTGCGCCGGCGCGGGCCGCCAGGGCGCCGGGTTGAAAGGAGGCGGCCTCAGGAGCGGGTCTGATGCCGAGGCCCTGCGCGAGAGTGCGCGCGCGGCTCTGATCAGCGGCGTCCAGAGCTTCTTCGACTTTCCCCTGCCTAATCAGCAGGCAAATGTAGTCGTCGTAGATCGGCGTGGCATTGGCGAAGTAGGGCAGCTTGGAATCTTCGTTTTTGATCTGTGCGCGAGCCGACTCGAAAGTGGCCAGCGCGGTTGTGTACATCTTCAGTGCGTCGTCGATTCGGCCTTCGGTTTCGTACAGGCGGGCGAGCTGGTGTTCGGCGCCGAGCCGCATGCTGATCTGGCTGGCAGGATTGGCATCGACCTGGCGAAAGAGCGTTTTGGCCTGCTGATCCTGCCGGCGCGCGGCGGCGATGCGCCCGCGGCCGAGGCTCATGTCGAGCCGATCCAGCGGATTGCCATTGGTGGTGACCAGCGGATCGAGCCTGCGGAGGTACTCATCAGCTTTCCCGAGTTGGTTGAGTTCGATCGAGATATGCACGAGACTTTCGAGCGAGTTGATGATGTCTTCGCTGCTGTTGATCTGCGTGGCTAAATGGAGGGCGCGCTGGTAGGACTCTGCGGCGCGCGCCCACTCGCCGGAATCCTGGAGTACATAACCCGTGGTCGTCAGCCAGAGTATGGCCCCCTGAGTGTCGCCCAGAGCGGTGGCTCGGCCCTCGGCGTCCTGAAACAGGGCAAAGGCGCGTTCCCGGTCACCCAGACTGTAATAGGCCCAACCGAGATTGCCGGTGTTAGTGAGAAGAACGTCCTCCGCATGCAGGGACTCGGCGACACGGTTGGAGGCGTTGAGCCAGTCGATCGCTTCGTCATAGCGCTCCTGCCGGAGACAGATACCGGCAATGTTCATCAGCGCCGTTGCTTCGCCGAAGCGATCTCCGAATCTTTGGGCAATCGCGAGTTCCTGCCGGTAGAAAGGCATGGACTGCTCATAATGCCCCTGCTGAGATGCCAGACTTGCATGTGCATCCAGGACGTGACCGCAGACAGCGCGGTCCATGGATGAGCAAAGGTTGTCTGCTTTGGCCAGCCATCGCTCCGCGTCATTGTATCGTTCCAGATTTGCATAAGCGCCAGAGATGAGGGATAACCGGCGGACGGCGGAGTCCGGATCAGCATCCGCCGATGGTTCGGAGGAGAGCATCTCCAAAACTTCCCTGTTCATTCCGCGCCAGGAAGCCGCGACCGCACCGGCAATCCTGAATTTCATCGACCAGTATGGATCTGTGACACGATAACGGTTCGCCAGTTCGATCGCCGTGCTCTGACTCAGCGCGAGTTGGCCGTACTGAAAGAGCAACAGGGTTCGGTGAAACTGCCCTGCAGCTGACAGCCTCGCATCTCCCGTGCAAAAGACCGCCACTCCGAGAGAAGCGATGACGAAAGCTATCCTGATCCTTTTGTTGCCCCGTTGACGATCGTGTTGCCCCCCGACGCCTTTCCGTGGCCGATGCAGCCCATCTTCGCTTCGATCATCGTCAGGCGGAACAGCGTGCTGACGGCGCCCGTTTTCGGGTCCCTCGTTTCCACCAGGCGCACGGTCGCGAGATAAACCCTGCCGAAATGAGGAACGTCGATCACGTGGCCCAGGGTCCGCCCCGGATAGGAACCCTCCGCTCGTTGGACCAATGAACATTCGATCGACTCCTGAGAACCGGGATTCGATGGAAGTCGATTGTATCGCTCGGCAATCTCGGCGGGGAGATTGGACTGGCGGCGAATATGGTCATGCTGGGCTGCGACGCGCTCGCGGAAGTCTTTTTTTTCAGACCAGGGGCAATCGTTTTCGGGCTTCCCGCCGAAGAAATCCGGCTCAAGATCGAGACGCACAGGGTGGCCAGCGATGCGCAGGTTCTCGAAGCGCGTACCCAGGAAAGTAATGGAGGGCACGTCACCCGACAGCGGGTGTTCGATGGAGACCTGGGCGACGATACGGTCGGCAGTCACTACGTCGAGGATGTTGAAGTCCTCGAGGACCGAGGTGGCGAGCGTGACGAAGCCGTGATCTGGCTTGCGATCGCGGTTGCCGGATACCTGGGAATAGGCGGCGTGGAATGAGATCACGCCTTCGAGGCGATAGTCATGGGCGCGCTCGGAAAGATAACCTCCTCCCGCGGGCAGGTTCACGAACGCCTGCGGTTTTATTTCTGCCTGAAGAGGAAGCTCCAGATCGCCTTCGAGGGCGAAGGCCTGCGCATCATAAATATGTTCTTTGGGGAGTGGGGGAGCGTTGCCAGACATGACCGTTCATGCTCACTTTCCGGGGGTTGGTCCTGCTACTCGTCAATGTGAACATCCAGGACGCGCCGGTCAAGCTCTGTCAGGCCGCCCTGTGGAGTGATGCCGGAGATAGTAAGCGCATACGAGCCCTGCTGCAAGCCCACTCCGGGAATGAGAAGGGAGAGTGCCTGCTGGCCATTATTCATCGCGGACGCCGCGATCGTTTCTGTCCACACCTGCTTTCCCTGCGGATCCTGGAGGACGAAGGCAAAGAACGACCAGGTCGCCGTGTCCGGAACCTCGATCAGCAGGACAGCACCGGATCGGTGATCGGCCAGGACTGGCAGAGGTCCGCCGTCTCTGGTTCCGACGTGCAGCATGGCCCAGGGGGCAAGTCGCGGCTGGCGGGCCGCGGAGTGCAGGGCTGGAATGGTCTCGAAGTTCTGGTAACCGATGACCAAAAGGAGGATTGCAAAGACCGGAACGGCTATGGCGGGTCTCCACCAGGAGAACCACTCGCGCCGCGGCGCCGCGGGCTTCGCGGGAGCGACTGGCGGGGCGCCCGATAGCGCGCCCATCTGAAGCTTCGCTTCGTCAAAAAGGGCGGCCCCAGCCCGAACGTCGAGGGCACACTCTTCGCACTCGAAGAAATGCTCTTCAAACGCCTCTCGGGCATCGCTGGATAACTCGCCCAGGAGGTATCGTTCCGTCGCCATCAACCGGATTGCTTCGCTATGATCCATCGGCCGGCCTCCCATGCCGCCCTGTGCAGGATAGTGATGCTGCCGCCCTTACCGTTTCAAGCATTCTCTCCTCGAGCTTTGCCTGCCATTCGCCGAAGATACTCGGCCTTGAAACTTTGTTTTGCGCGGAAGAGCAGCACCCGCAGGTAATCCCCATCTACCCCCATCTCGCGGCACACTTCCTCCCGGTCCTTCTCTTCGAGAAAGATCGCCTGCAGCAGAGCACGATCGCGCGCGGGTAGTCCCTCGAGGATCTCACTCACTTTGGCTTTGAGCTGCCTGGCGGCGACCACGTCGTCCGCGCCGGCCCCCGGCGCGGGGAGTTCAGGCTGATCTTCGGCGTCCAGTGACTGATGCCGTGAAGAGGAGCGGTAATGCTCAAAGAGCACGTTATTGCATACAGTGTTTACGAACGCGCCCAGCCGCTCGGGTTGACGGAGGCCGTTCTCTCTGCGAAGCGTCGTCAAAACACGGGCGAAAGTCTCCTGGCGCACATCATCCTGGGCCGGCCGCGACGGCAGCCGAGAGCGTATTTTGAGATGGATCAGCTCTGTGAAGTACCCGACGAAGTGCTCCTGAACGCGACGGTCCCCGGCACATAGTGCTTCGATGTAGCCGGCATCGAACGTTTGGAATTGCAAGCGGGTGCCTGTCGCTGAAAGAGAACGCAAGTATAGCACCGGGTCCGGACGGGCCGAATGGTTACCGTGGTCAGCGGAAGACGGACGCACCCGTCTGGGCTCCGAGAAGGGCCGGGGACGAGGGGAGGGTTTTTCCAAGGTCATAACCTTTTCCTGATTGGATAACGTCCGCACAGAATTCCCTCGAGCAGCCACGCGCCGGCGGCAGCGACCAGGAAGTGGAGGAGTAAACCAAAGCCGCGGCCGGCGACCCGGGTGGGCCACGGAAGAGAGAGAACCAGGCAGAAATAGCAAAAGCAATGGATCCGGCGCATTTGGGCATCGCAGCCGATCCGTGCCGCTGTGGAATCCGATGTCATGACTGTTCCTTTCGAACGAGACAAATGACCCAGCGCAACCATCTGCAGCCATAGTGAAGGGGGGGCAGGTGGCGTTTCACGAATGCGCGAAGATTCCGGCGAAATTTGTGGTGGCAAGTGAGGCGGGGCGGGGACCCGCATGGGTTGATGCGGATCCCCGTGTTCAGGTGGGAGGGAAAGAGTCGATGCGTGTTGCAGCTGCATCCCGCCGCAACGGGTTAGTCCTGGCGCTCGCGATCCTCGCAGCCGTAGTTGCCTGAGCAGGCTTTCGGTTCGCAGGTGCACTTCTTTTCGCAACGCGTGTAGGCCACTACGTCGAGTACCCTGACGGGATCCGTTGGATCGTCGCTTTTGATCACCAGTTCGCAGCACTCCGGTTCGCAATTGGCGCGGTATTCGATTACGACGCCGAGACAGGAGCCCGGATGCAGCGAGGCCGGGAACGGGTTATTGATCAGCCTGAAGTTATGCCGCTTGCGACTGAACTCCACGCTGGTGATCCGCAGGCTGCAATCGCCCACGTTGCAAATCGACAGCGTTTTCTGGGCAATGCCGCAATCCACTTCACCAAAGTAAGTGGATCCGCAGACGGCCAGCTTGCCGACCGGCGCATTTCCGGAAACGCGGAAGGACTGCGGACCGCGGCTGTCGTTGCTGATAACGGTGATGGTACCGGCAGCGGCTCCGTGATGCGTGGGCTGGAAACGGATGGGTAGGGCAACAGATGTTCCCGCCGCGATGGTGATGGGATAGGACAGAACTTCCGGCGGCAGAAACTCAGGGTAGCTCGAGTTGATGGCGTTCACCAGGAGCGTGCAGTGGCCGCTGTTGTTCAGGACCAGAGGCTCGTCGCGGAAGGAGCCGACGCACACCTCTCCGAAGCTGCCGGTATCGGCGATGGCCAGGGTGAGATGCGGAGCGACTCCGGCTCCCGTGACGCGGATCGTCTGCGGACTGAACAAGCCGTTGCTGAAGACAGTGATGATTCCGCCCTGCGGCCCGACGGCGGTGGGCTGGTAGCGGATGACGATGTCCATGGACGCACCAGGACTGATCGCCAGCGGGAACGAAGTCACACCGGGAACTTCGAATGCCGGTTGCGACGAGGTGATGTTCCAGATGAGGAGAGTGGCAAAGCCGGCATTATTCAGGGTGAACGTCTCCTCGACGAAGGCCTCGAGGCAGCATTCCCCGAAGTTGCCATGGTCGGGGATGGCGACGGACAGAAAACCCGCGGGGGCGAGCGCCGCAAGCAGACGCATGCCGTCGAGGCTGCCCCACCCGGTGCAGGCATCCCAGCCGATGTCTGCGGTATAGAACGGCGCGTCGGGAGTGAGACCTGAGTCGTTGTTGCCAACGGTAACGTCATTGCAGATTTGCGGGCCGTGGCGATAGAGCGTCGGGTTCAGGAATCCGATGTTGCGTCCCAGGAAAGCGTTGATTGTGGCTACCAGACCTGCGTACAGGGGAGAAACGGCGCTGGTGCCCACACCTTCCCACCCGCCTGATCCGGCGATGAAGAAGCCCGTCATTGCTACCATGCCGGCAACATCGGGGATGCCACGTCGGACATTGTCATCGTTTCTCGAGATAGGGAGGACGCCCGCGTCCGCCTGGAACGGGGGCCGGCTGAAGGTATCGCTGACCCCGCCCCCGGTTGCATCGTACGGCGCCAGATCGAATTGCGAGCCGACGTTCGCGTCGCTCCACGCCCATTCGTCAAAGGCAGGAGGGGGGGCGGCGTTGGCCTCGCCCAGAATGGTGCCGCCGCACGAAGTTACGAAGGGATCGCAGTTGGGATAGCTGACGTGACACTTCGTCCCACCCTTCAAATTATTGGAGCCCCAGTCACCGAGAGCCATGAACACTGTGATGCCGCGGTGAGCGGCGCTCCGAAGGTACCCGTGGAAGATGCTCACCGGGCTGCCGGGATTGGAGAGCAGGCCAATGCTGCCCGCGTCATCACTGAGGAAGGGAACCCAGCTGGCGGTGAGCACCGACGGTGGATGGTCGCCGGGCGGCGGGAAGATGGCACGCTGGAAGAAGTCCTCCCAACCGGCTTCGCTGCCATCGGTGAAATAGACATTGATGTTTGCGCCGGAGGCGGCGGCCGCCGCGATTGCGACGTCGATGGTGCATTCGAAGACAGCGCCGCTGGGTGGGTTGGTGACCAGCGCCGGATTGTTCGAGCTGTTCAGCGAGATATCGAACAGCTGGGGCTGCGCAGGCGGTTCGGGAAGATTATTGATGAAATCCGTAATGTCGGAATGGAGATAAGCCGCGCCTGCACTTTCGAAGATGCCGATCGTCTGCCCGGCTGCGGAGTTCATGGGGAATTTATATCGACGTGCGATCGTGAGCGGATCGAGATATTGTGCGCCGGTCGGATCTCCCGTGCCATTTCCTGCAGGTACACCCAGCCGCCGGTTGTCGAGTCCGATCACCGCCGTGACAATCCCCACCAGTTTTGCCGGGAGACACACCGAGCCTTCGAAGCCGCGATGGACCTGCTCTCCAACTGAGATGTGTTCAGCAAAGGGGCGCGCTTTTCCCTTATACCGCCGTCTCCCCAAAGAACTTTCGGGCACGCGGTAACGGTTCAGCGTCACCGCGAAGGCAGCGTCCATTTCCGCTGCCGTTCCTTCCACAACGATGCGCCGCCGGCCGGCGTGCGCGTCGAGCTTGCGCAGCCCTTTGCCGGTCAGATAGTCGAGAACGGCGTCAAGCTCTTCCTGCGCTGCACCGTGAGCGTCATAGAACTCTTCGGGAGAAAGGTAGGCTCGTTTTTCGGGCTGGGTGTCCTGCCAGTGCTGCAGGTCGGGGAGTTCGGGGCTGCCCGGCTTAGGACGCAATAGTACGGTGACCCGCACGCGTTCCGACGCATCAACGGGGCCGAGGAGTTTCGAACCTGCGGGCTGGGGACGTTCGCTTCCGGGGAGAGGGCGATAACCAGTGGAACCAGGCATGACGGTCCTTTCGTTTTTCGGCTGAGCTGATCTCTGGCTGCCGAATGTCCACTAGTGATCTGCACCTCTCCACCGTTTCAGACCTCCTTCCATTTCTGCAGAATTTGATCCACCCTTAACCAGCTCGGCCCAACATACGACGACCGCAAACAGCATGATTGCGAAGGGATAAGCGTTCAGCTTGCCAGAGAAGGTGGGCTAAGAAGCGCGGGACCGCCCCGCGCGCTCAAGGACTGCCTGTCTGTCGACTTATTCCCAGCCTCCGCCCAAAGCGCCATAGAGCTGCACCAGGGAAAGCGCCTCGCCCTCCTGGGCATTGACGAGGTTCAGCTGCGCAGAGAAGAGAGTCGAGTCGGTCGTGAGAACTTCCAAATAGCTGGTGGCGCCACCCTGGTATCGCGTTCTTGCCAGGCGGGTGGCATCCTCAGCGGCCGCCACGAGTAAGGTTTGTTGTTCGCGGGTCGCATGCGTTTTGTCGAGGGCAATGAGCGCGTTGGAAACATCGCGGAAGGCGCCCGCGATGGTCTTCTGATAATTGACGATCAGTTCCTCTTTTTGATGTTCTGAGAGCTGGAGCTGGCCGCGCAGCTTGCCGCCTTCAAAGAGTGGCTGGGCGAGGGTGCCGATCCCGTAGACGGTGTGGCCGCCTGGGTCGAATAGATTCGACCACTGGTCGCCGCCGACACCGCCCGATGCGCTGATGGAAAGCTGGGGGAAGAACTGGGCGCGGGCAACGCCGATTTGCGCGTTGGCGGCGATCAGTTGCTGCTCGGCCTGCACAATGTCGGGCCGGCGCTCGAGGAGACGCGAGGGCAAGCCGACAGGGAGATCCTGTGGAGGCGGCGCGAGCGCACTGTCATCGCTGTGCGCGACGGAACCAGGATTCTCGCCGAGCAGGAGTCGAAGCGCGTTTTCCTCCTGCTGGATCTGCTGCTCGAGCTGCGGAATCTCGGAGGAGGCCGTGTACTGGAGCTCCTCGGCCTGGCGAAGGTCGGAGAGCGGCGCCGATCCACCGTCGGCGAGGCGGCGGGTGAGATCGACGGATCGCTGACGGACCACGAGTGTCTGCTTCGCAATGGCCAGCTGCCGATCGAGAGCGCGCAGCTGGATGTACCCCGAAGCGACCTCCTCAACCAGAGTCATGCGGACGGCGCGCTGTGCCCAGACCTGGGCCAGCATCTGGGCTCGGGCCGCTTCTGTCTGGCGGCGAAACAGGCCCCAAAAATCAGGCGTCCAGGCCGCGGAGAGGTTGAAGCTGCCGGCGTAGATGGAGCTGCCGATACTCTTGCTGAGCGAGTCGGGCAGTTCCGCGCCGATACCGGTGCCGCCAACGGAGAGCGTGGGAAACTGCTGCGAGCGAGCGATCCTGACCTGGGCCTGTTGCTCGAGGACGCGCTGCGCGGCAATGCGGACATCATAGTTATTCGTCAGCGCAGTCCGGATGAGACCCTGCAGCTCAGGCTCGCGAAACACTTCTGCCCAGTTCTCATCGCCGAGCGAGGCCTTGTCGCCGGTGGCAACGTCGGTGCCATCGGCTCCGCGGAAGGTGGCCGCCGCGGGCACCTGCGGCCGTTTGTAGTTGGGACCCACAGTGCAGCCCACCAGGAGAATCAGGAGCAGCGCGCCGAAGACGAGCTGGCAGATTTGGGTTACGAGATGGGTGGATGACTTCATGCAGCGTCTCCCTCTGCGTCGCCAACCGCGGGCTCGGCATCAACGTCCTGTGGGCCATGGGTTGAATCCATCGTGGTTCCTTTGCCGCCGCGGGCGAAGCGGTGAGAGAGGTATTCGACGACGGAAAACGTGGTGGGGACCATGAGCACGCCGATCACAGTAGCCAGCGTCATGCCGCCGATGACTACGGTGCCGAGGATGCGGCGTGAAGCGGCGCCGGCGCCGCTGGCGGTCCAGAGCGGAATGCAACCGACGATGAAGGCGAGCGCGGTCATGATGATGGGGCGGAATCGCACCCGTGCCGCCTGAAGAGCGGATTCCGCTATGCTCTGGCCGGCGCGGTAGTTCTGTACGGCGAATTCGACGATGAGGATGGCGTTCTTCGCCGAGAGGCCGATGAGCATAATGAGGCCGACGGTGGCGAAGATGTCGTTTTCGAGCGAACGCGCGGTTAGGGCGAGGTACGCGCCGAGAATTGCGACCGGCGTGCTGAGCAGGACACTGAAGGGCAAGGTCCAGCTCTCATACAGCGCCGCAAGGATGAGAAAGACGAACAGGAGTGAGAGCGCGAAGACGACCCAGGCCGGCGTGCCTTCGGCGGCGCGCTGCTCCTGGTAGCTCATGCCCGAGTACGAATAGCCCATCCCGGGGGGCATGGTTTGCCGGAACGCTTCCTCGAGCGCCGCGCGCACCTGGCCCGAACTGTAACCGGGTGCGCCGGTGATGTTGAGCTGCGCGGCGTTGTACTCGTTGAAGCGCATGATGAACTCGGGACCGGTGATCTGCTTCACGTGGACCAGGGCACTCAGCGGCACCTGGCTGCCGTTGGCGCTGCGCACATAGAACTGTCCGATGTTCTGGATGTTGCTGCGCGTGTCGCCTTCAGCTTCGACGAAGGTCTGCCACTCACGACCGAAGCGGTTGAAGTAGTTCACCAGATAGCCTCCCATGAAGGTCTGCATCGTGGTGTAGACGTTGTTGAGGTCCACCTGCTGCTGGACCGCCTTCTCGCGGTCGACATCCGCATAGAGCTGGGGGACGGCCGGCATGTAGGAGGGAATGGCTGCGGCGATTTCGGGCCGCTTGTGGAGTGCGCCGAGAAATGCGAAAAGATTCTTTGTGAGGAACGTCGGATCGTCTTTGCCGGAGCGATCCTGGAGGATCATGGTGACGCCGCCCGAAGTGCCGACTCCGGGAATCTGCGGCGGCGGGAAGGAGAAGGCGATGCCGTCGCTGATGCCCATGAGCTGGCGCTGGACGCTGGCCTGAATCTCCTGGATCTGCTCTTCTTTCGACTTTCGCTGCTCCCAGGGCTTGAGCGACACGAAGAAAAATCCGGTGTTCGTGCTCTGGGTCAGGGTAAGCAGGTTAAAGCCGTCGACGCCAACGACGCCGCCGACGCCCGGTGTGTTGAGCAGAGCTTTGGTCACCTTCTGGACGGCAACATCGGTGCGCTGCATCGAGGATGCGTCGGGCAGCTGCAGGGCGGCGAACAGGTAGCCCTGATCTTCCTGCGGGAGGAACCCGCTGGGCAGGCGACCACCCATGAACACGGCGCCGATGGCGATGGCAGCGAGCACCAGCATGGTGATAGCCGATTTGTGAATCAGGCGGCGCGACGTGCTGACGTACGCATTAGTGGTGCGGCCGAACAGGAAGTTGAAGCGATCGAAGAATCGTTGGAGCGGGCTGCGCCGGATCTTGTGCTCCCGAGGCTTGAGCAGCATCGCGGCCAGCGCAGGACTGAGCGAAAGCGCGTTGAAAGCCGAGATGAGGACCGAGATCGCGATGGTGACGGCGAACTGCTGATAGAGGCGGCCGGTGATGCCGGGTATGAAGGCGGTGGGGATGAACACCGCGGCGAGGATGAGGGCGATGGCGACGACCGGGGAGCCGACCTCCTCCATGGCACGGATGGTGGCCTCGCGCGGCTTCATTCCTTCCTCAATGTGGTGCTCGACGGCTTCAACCACCACGATGGCATCGTCGACCACAAGGCCGATGGCGAGCACGAGCCCGAAAAGCGAAAGGGTGTTGATCGAGAAACCCAGCAGAGGAAAGACGATGAAGGTGCCGATGAGCGAAACGGGCACGGCCATGAGGGGAATCAGCGTGGCGCGCCAGCTCTGGAGAAAGAGGTAGACGACGAGAACCACAAGGAACAGCGCGATGCCGAGCGTGACGACGATTTCATGGATTCCGGCGGTAACCGCTTTGGTCGTATCGAGTGGAATGTCGTAGCGCATGCCGGCGGGGAACTTCGCGGAGAGCTCGTGGATCCGCCTGGTGACGAGGCGCGCCGTCTCGACGGCGTTGGAGCCGGGCAGCTGGTAGACCGCCATCATGCCGGCGGGAGCATTGTTGTAACGCGCGGAGAGGCTGTAAATCTGCTCGCCGAGCTCGACGCGGGCCACGTCACGCAGGTGGAGGACGGAGCCGTCAGGATTGGCCCGAATAATAATGTTGCCGAATTCTTCGGGAGTAACGAGGCGGCCCTGGGTGCGAACCGTGTAGGTGAACTGCTGGCCCGCGCGGATGGGCTCGCCGCCGATCTGGCCGGCGGGATTGACGTTGTTCTGAGTCTGGATGGCGTTGATGACGTCGGTGGCGGTGACTCCGAGTTTGGCGAGGAGATCGGGCCGGACCCAGACGCGCAGGGCGTACTGACCACCGAAGACCTGGATGCGTGAGACGCCGGGGACACGGGTAAGTTCGTCCTGCAGGTTGATGATGGCGTAGTTGGTCAGGAAATCCTGGCCGTACCGATTATCAGGAGACGAGATGCCGATGAGCATCAGCGGCGAGGTGAGCGACTTGAGCACCGTCACGCCGGAAGTGTTCACCTGAGCGGGCAGCTGCGACTGCGCCTGCGCAACTCGCAGCTGCGAGAGGACCTGGTCGGTGTCCGGATTGGTCTTGACGTCGAAGTCAACGTAGACGGTCGACTGCCCGTTGTTGGCATTGACCGAATACATGTAGAGCATGTTGTCGACGCCATTCATTTGCTGCTCGATCGGCGTGGCCACGGCATCGGTGAGGGTTTTGGCGTCCGCTCCGGGGTACGTCGCCTGCACCTGAATTTCAGGCGGGACAATGTTCGGGTACTGCGAGGTCGGCAGCATCAGCATCGAAACCGTGCCGACGATCACGGTGAGAATGGCAATGACGATGGCAACAATGGGCCGTCTGATGAAAAACTTCGACATGTGTCAGCTCCCTGCCACGGGATTATTCGCCGGAGGAAGCTGCGCCGCACGCGGAGCGACTGGAGCCCCTTCTCTCAGCTTCTGCAGGTTGTCCGTGATGATCTGGGTGCCGGCCGTGATGCCACTCTCGACGATCCAGTCATTTCCAAACTGAGGACCGAGCTTCACGTTCACGACGTGGACGCGGTTGCCAGGTGCGACCGTGTAAATCTGCTCAATGCCCTGTAGTTCCTGAACGGCAATCTGAGGGACGAGGAGAGCGTTTTGCCGGATCTCAGTCTCCGCCGTCACGCGGCCAAACTGACCAGGACGAAGAACGTTACCGGGATTCGGGAACGAAGCAGCAATGCGAATCGCACCCGTTTGCTGATTCATCTGGCGGTCGACGAAGACGATGTGGCCCTTGTATAGGTAGGGCTGTCCATTGGACAGGGTCAGGGTGAGGGGCAGTTTCGATCCGCCGCTGAGAAGATCGCCCCCCGACTGCTTTGCGCGATCGATGAGGGCGAGGTATTCGCTGTCGCTGATGGAAAAGTAGACCTTGATGGGATCGAGCTGGGAGACGGCGGTGAGGACCGATTGCGGGCTGACAAGGTTGCCAACCTGGGTTGTAGCCTGACCGGCGACACCGTCGATCAGCGACCGAATCTGGGTGAAGCCGAGATTCAGCTGCGTGGTCCTGAGTGCCGCTCCCGCCGCGCCTACGGCAGCTTCATCCGCAGCCACTGAGGCCTCAGCCTGAGCCTCCTGCTGGGTTTCCGTGTCAAGCTGGCTTTGCGCGATGGCGCGAACCTGCGCCAGCGGCGTGTCGCGCTTCACGTTGATCTGGGCGAGCGCGAGCTGGGCCCGAGCCTGGGCCAGCTGACCTTTGGCCTGCTCCACCTGCGCCTGAGCCTGATCGACCGCCGCCTGGAAGGGGCGCGGATCAATCTGGAAAAGCACCTCACCTCTGGAGACCCGCGATCCCTCGTTGTACATCTGCTTCACCAGGTAGCCGCTGACCTGGGGCTGAATCTGGGCGTTGAC
>DASRRO010000110.1:0-3208 GCA_035656855.1 Acidobacteriaceae bacterium
GGCCGCGGATGCGGTAGGTGAGGTGGATCTGCGTAAAGACCCGGGGCGGCTCCGCGGCTTGCTCAGCGGCAGCGCTGACGGTCAGACCCTCCAGCGGCTCGCGCTTTTTCTCGAGGACACTGACCACGTCGGCCGAAGTGCAGCCGCAGAGCGCCGCCAGTACGGCCTCCATGGGACTGAGACCCGCGGCGTGAGATGGGGAGGCGTCGAAATGGACTGTCTGCCCACTCTCCGATTTTCCATCGAAGAGCATGTCCTGCTTCCATTCCACACTGGCCCTCATGGGTACACCTCCGCAGCGCCGAAGGCGGCGCTTATCGACGCTTCCAGGCGGCTCGATATCCGATTCAGCCTGTTCTGGACCGCTTATTGGATTCAGGACGGCGATGATTTGACTCCTCGCCACAAGCCGGCGATACCGAAACTATAGGGAGTCCAGGAGACCTGCTCAAAACCCGCCGAGCGCATCATCTGCAACATCATGGACGGCGCCGGAAAGTTTGCCACGGACTCAGGCAGATACGCATAGGCGTGGCCATGGCCCGAAATGCGAGCGCCGATGGCGGGGAGCACACGCCGGAAGTAAAACGCATAGAGCCGGCCGAGCGGACCGCCGGGTTCGCTGAAATCGAGAATGCCGAGTTCACCGCCGGGAGCGAGCAAGCGGAAGAACTCCGCCAGACCCTTTTGATAATTTGCGAGATTGCGGAAGCCGAAGGCTGTGGTGATGAGGTCGAGCGAGTTGTCCGCCATGGGCAGATGCAAAGCGTCGGCCTCGATGACGGTGGCACGATCCGGCGGCAGCTTTTTTCGGGCGCGATCGAGCATCGCCGCAGAAAAGTCGGCTGCGATAACAGGCTCTGCCGGGTTAGGCCGGCGGCGGAGGAGCGCGAGCGTCATGTCGCCGGTGCCGCAGCAGATGTCGAGCACGCGGGCTTCGGGACGGACGAGAATGTGCCCGAAGCGGCGAGCGGTCCGCCACCACCAGAGGCGATCCACGTTGCAGGAGAGGAGGTGGTTAAGAAGATCGTAGCGGGGCGCCAGCGCCGAGAACATGTCGCGGACTGCCTGGGCGGAGCTGGCTTCATCATTCGCTCCGGGCGGCCGCGATCCGGCGATGGAAGCACTGTCTCGCAAAGGCCAGCATACCGCACGGGCAGGTTACAGGTGGCAGGTTGCAGGTTGCAGGTGACGACGACCCATGGCGCGTGGAGCAGGTGGTATAACGGCTGCCGTATGAAAAACCTTCTTCGCCTTCTTGTGGCTGTACTCATCGCGCTACCCGCTGTTCTGGCGATGGCTCAGGATCAGAATGGAATTGCGTTCGAGCGCGCGCAGCGTTTGCAGCGCGGCATCAACACAAGCGGATGGTTCGGACAGGCCCCGAATGACGATTACTCGCCTCAACATCTGGAGACCTATACAACCGGGCAGGACATCGCGCTAATTGAAGCGATGGGGTTCGATCATTGCCGAATAAGCATCGATGCGGGTCCGCTGGTGGCCTGGCAGTGGGCTGGGACGGAGACGCCGTTCATGACGGACCTGGATCACGCCGTGCGCACCATGCTCGAGCACCACTTGTCGGTGATCATCGATATACACCCGAGCAGCGAGTACAAAGGGGAGCTGTTTCAGGGAACTGCGGGCGTTGCGCGTTTCACCGCGCTCTGGCGCGCGTTGGCGGCGCATTTCGCCCCGTTCGATCCGGAGCATGTGTTCTTCGAGATCATGAACGAGCCGGAGCAGAACGATCCGTACCGCTGGCAGGGGATTGAGGCGACGGTTGCCGAGGCCATCCGCCAGGCGGCTCCGCAGAATACGATCATCGCGGCCGGTGCCCACTGGTCAGGGCTGGGCGATCTGCTCGCGCTGGAGCCACTCGCCGATGCAAACGTCATCTACACGTTCCACGATTACGAGCCGTTTGCATTTACGCACCAGGGAGCGACGTGGACCAGCCCCGAAGTGCGCCCCGAGCGCGCAATTCCCTACCCCTCCACGCCCGACAACGTTGCGCCAAAGCTCGCGGAAGAGCCGAACCTGGAGGGCCAGTATTTTCTGGATTCATACGGCGAGGACCGCTGGGACGCGCAACGGGTAGAGAACACGATTGAGTTCGCCGCAAAGTGGTCGCAGCTTCATCACGTCCCGGTGTATTGCGGGGAGTTTGGCGTACACAAGCCGTATGCTCCGCCCGATGCGCGCGCGCAGTGGCTGCACGATATGCGCGTGAGCCTCGAGAAGAACCATATCGGCTGGGCCATGTGGGATTACCAGGGGAATTTCGGTGTGGTGACGAAGGCGAACGGCGCGACCACGCCGGATGCGGAGGTTCTGCAGGCGCTGGGACTGCACGCGCCGCAGCCATCATCCGGGAACTGACGGGGCCTAAGTTGCGTAAGATTGGGGTGTGCGCTGGAGAGCGCTGGCGCCAGGCGGCGTCCGGCGCTGTTTGCGCTTCAGAGGCTCGATCATGATCAAATTTCTGCTCTTCTGCATTCTCTTTGTGCTCTGCTGGCCGCTGGCCCTGCTGGCGCTGATCGCCTATCCGTTTGTGTGGCTGTTGCTGATTCCCTTCCGTCTGGTCGGCGTCGCGGTGGGTGGCGCGCTGGAACTGGTAAGCGCCATCATCTTCCTGCCGGTACGACTGATTCGGGCCATTTAGCCAATACGGATGAGGTCACGGTATCGCGAAACGCGGCCTTCTCGACGACCCATCATCGTTTCGGTGAATCTCTGCCCTGCCCTGCTTTCCCCAGAGGCTGTTATTAACTTTCCCACGACCGGCGCTGGGAGCCCATTTTTCTCAGTTCGAGAAGCGAGGAGCGCCGCATACCGGGGCCCCCATGAACAAGCCTTTGGTTCATGGGGTGGATACCGGGTGTCTGCCAGCGACGAGCGACGAAGAAATGAGGAAAATGGGCCCCAGCCCTGCGAGTTCCACCCCGTTGCGCAGAATGCGCGCACGGGGGCCCCGGGGGTGCGGGGCAAATCGGGCCATACTTCATTCTCGCCCTCGACAGTGGACCCGCCACAGCCTTCGGGCTCGGCTTCGTCTGGCCCGATTTTCCCTCGCAATGGGGTCCCCGGCACGCATGTGCTGGGGCAGAACGCCGGCCGCGCGAAAGTTAATAACAGCCTCCAGGATTCCGCGCGCCTTCGCTGGCGGCACGCGCAGCGACCGCACCCCACTCGGCCAGAATGG
>DASRRO010000111.1:0-2678 GCA_035656855.1 Acidobacteriaceae bacterium
GGTGGTGATGGGCAGTGTGGGTGCGGGAGGGTTGATCGCGATTACGGATGACCTGGGACGGTTTCGTATTGCGGGGCTCGCGCCGGGCGAGTATTACGTGAAGGCGCTGCTGCAGACGAAGAGCCAGTTTTCGATGCAGAAGGGGAAGATGAACTTCAACTTCAATCAGCTTGCCGCGGAGAAGCCGCTGACGGTGTTTGCTCCGGCGGCGTTTCGCCAGGCGAGCGCGAAGGCGGTGACGCTGACCGCGGGGCAGGATCTGGATGGGCAGGAGATTGCGATCAACCTGACGAACCTGCACTCGGTGAGCGGGAGGATTGCGTCGGCGGAGGACCATCACTCGATCAACTCGGGAACGATCTCGCTGACGGATGCGAGCGATAAGGATTTTTCGCGGTCGGCGAGCGTGAACGAGGATGGAAGTTTTACGGTGAGGTTCGTGCCGGCGGGGACATACACGCTGAAGGTGGAAGAGGCGGCGGACACGGTGCCGTCGACGAAGGCGCCTGGCAAGGGACTGGTGAACTTTGCAGCCGATGAGACGGTGAAGAGCTATGACGACAGGAAGCAGCCGGTGATTGTGGCGGACGACGATGTGATGGGACAGAGTATCGAGCTGACTCCGTCGGCGACGGTGAAGAAGGGGCTGGATGTGGGCGGGATGCTGGGCACGCTGATGGAAGGGTCGCCGCCGCCGGCTTCTGAGAAGCAATAAAGGCGGCTTGCCGCGGCACTTTCGCGGGAGTTGCGCGTCTGTTATGGATAGGAATCGAGCGATGCATCCGATGAAGCGAATGACGCAAGCCGGTCTGGCTGGATTGTGTGGAATCGTGTTGATGTTCGGCGCAGGGGTGGGTGCGCCGGGTGCGTGGGCGCAGGAGATGAGCGGCACTACGATTCAGATTGCTCCGCCGCAGGTGAATCAGCAGAGGGTGCTGGCGACGGTGACGGGCAAGGTGATGTGCTCGGACACACAGCGGGCGGCGCGGTTTGCGACGGTGACGCTGATTGGGACGCAGGAGGTGCAGGAGGGCGGCCAGCGCGGAGGCTTTGCCGGGGGCGAGGGCAACTTTGCGTTTGGGCGCCGGGTGCAGGCGCGTACGGACATCGATGGCAACTTCACGGTGCAGGCGGAGCCGGGAGACTACTACGTGGTGGCGTCGGCGGTGGGGTATGCGTCGCAGGCGGCGGAGATCGCGGCGGGCATGAGCTCGGGCGCGACGCCGGCGGACCTGCTGGCGAGGCTGCCGCAGGTGCATGTGGCCGAGGCGGGCGGCGGATCGGTGAATATCACGCTGGATCGCGGCGGAGTTGTCCAGGGCAAGGTGCAGTGGGATGACGGGAGTCCGGCGGCGGGCGTGAACATGAGCGTGCAGACGACGGGTTCGGGGACGAGCACGTCGATCGACATGGTGAGGACGGTGTCGCAGTTGGGTGGAGCGTTTGGCGGCGGATTCGGCGGCTTTCAGACGACGGATGACCGCGGGGTGTTTCGGATTACAGGGCTGCCGCCGGGAAGCTATTGGGTGCGGGCGGTGATCATGACGCCTTCGGCAGAGCCTGGGGCGGGCACATTTCAGCGGATGGCGTCGGTCATTCTTTATGCGCCGGGGAAGGTGCGGCGGTCGGATGCCCAGGTAGTCACGCTGAAGTCGGGCGAGGAGCGCGACGATGTGCAGCTCACGGTGGATATGTCGGCGCTGCATACGGTGTCGGGGCATGTGGGCGCGACGGATGAGGGATCGATTGCGGCCGGCGTGGTGCGGCTGACGGACTCGCAGGACTCGAGCCTGACGCGGATGGCGATGGTGCAACCGGATGGGAGCTTTGTGGTGCAGTGGGTGCCGGCGGGGACATACACGCTGGCGGTGACGAATGCGAGCGACATTCCGAGGCAGATGCTTGGAGGGCGGCGAGGACAGCAACAGAGCGCGGGGACGAGCTATGCGCCGTTCCAGGAGAGCCTGACGGTGGCGGACACGGATGTGAGCGGGGTGGGCGTGACGCTGTCGCCGGCGACTACGGCGTCGTCGCAGTAGGACGGTTCGCTATTTGAGGGGCTAAAGCCCCTTCTTTTTCTTATGTGGCCTATGAGACCCGACGCTAAAGCGTCGGGGTACCTGGGACTTCGCCACTTGAAAGATTGGCGTGCAGCGTGCGGGTGGTGCTGCGCCAGACGGCGAGGAGAATGATCGCGGCTCCGGTGAGGGCGATGAGGAGGCCGAGCCAGAGGCCGGCGGCTCCGAGATGGGCGTGGAAGCAGAGCAGGCAGCCGAGCGGCATGCCGATGATCCAGTAACAGAGCAGATGAGTGTAGAGCGGGGCGGTGGTGTTGCCGGCTCCGCGAAGGGCGCCGGTGACGGTGATCTGGATGCCGTCGAAGAACTGGAAGCCGGCAGCGATGAGCAGGAGCGGGACGGCGGCGGCGATGACGCTGTGGTCTGGCGTGAAGATGCGCGCGATCGTGGCGGGCAGGGTCAGGAAGAGAACCGCCGCGAAGAGCATGAAGGCTGCTCCGGCGAGAATGCCGCTCCAGCCGGCGGCTGACCACGCCACGGGCGAAGACCCGCCCGTGGGGACTTCGGCAGCAGCGGCCTGTGGCTGCGCATGGCCGGTGCGGGCTTGTTCGGTATGCGCCCGGCCTAGAGCGTGGCCGACGCGGACGGCGGTGGCCGCGG
>DASRRO010000112.1:0-56233 GCA_035656855.1 Acidobacteriaceae bacterium
AAGCGCCGGAGTTCGCGGAAGTGGATGGTGTCGCGAAACTCGGGCAGATCGTCTTTGGGGATCTCGTGGCCGTGGGCGAGGGTTTCGGCGCTGTCTCCGTTGTGGGCGGCGCGAAGCACAGGGTGATTGGGGATGACGATCAGCGGAGGATGCGCGGGGGGCAGAAAGGGCGCCCAGAACCACTGCAGGGCTTCCGGCAGGACTGCGGCGGCCGTATGCACGGGGACGACGGACCGGTCTCTCTGGAGGGCAATGACAAGGAGCACGGCCAGCACAAGGCAGCCACAACCGAGGCCAACGGTGATGGCCAGATGCAGCCGCCCGGGCGAAGGCGGAGGCGCGTCCGCGGGAGGCAGGCCGGGAACCGGGAGTTCCTCTGCGTCGGAGAGGCTGCGGCTGAAAACGGGAACGTAGTGGCCCGCGGGGAGGTCGATGCGCAGCGTGTTCGTGGCGCCGCTCTCCTCGTAGTACTTCTTCAGGGAGCGGCGAATCTCATGGGCCTGCACACGGACGATGGGGTCCTTTTGCGGATTGAACTCCGATCCGCGGTCGTAGACCTCGACGCCGATCAGGAACTCGTTGAGCTTTTCGCCGTTGCCCAGGAAGGTCTGTTCGCAGACGAACTCAAGGAAGCGCGCGCGTTTGGGTGCGGCGGCAAACTGCCGGCTCTGAAGAACCCGCCGCAGTTCATCGCGCTTTTCGAACAGCGAGAGAGCCATGGGCGGGGCCGGGGGTTCGTGGACGGGGGTCACTATCGGCCTCGCTGATGCGGGTACCGGCGGTCGGCAGGAGGCACATGCATTCGGGCCGAATTCTAGCATCGGCTTTTGAGGGGGTCAAACCGCGAATTTCGAGGCTTTGGCCGGCGTTAACGGTTATCTGGACCGTTATTTATCGTTAATCATTCCCCGGAATATGCTCCGATCCTGCCGGCCTTTTGCCAATCGGGAGGGCTTGAACGAGGGTTGGAGACACCGGCGAGGTGCCTGACGGCCTCGGTCGGTTCTCAGCTTGCGAGGAAATCGCGTTTCCGGACGAGGCTGGACTCCAGGCCACCCCCTCTGGAGAGGTCGAGGGTCCGATTGTCGCCCTAAAGGCGAGACTAACAGCGGGCCTAACCTTCATTACCTTGGAGAACCTTGCGTCGACTGGATACAACGGACAACGCAACTTCCCTGGTGTTCTGAATGACGAATGGATTCGCGTTGGGGTCCGGCATCAACCGCGCAGGCGCGCTATTGACTGTAAATCTTTTGCTTCTGTTTCCTTTTACAGGCGGATCGGCCCGTGGCCCGGCGCACGACACACCGAATGTCGAGCTGGAAGTAGTCCGGCAATGCGCGCGGCCGGTACTAACCATCCATACCCCGGGGGCCCAGGGGATTCAATATGGGTTTGAAGGAGGCCGGGTGGTGAAGATGGGGTCCACCTACCACCTCTTTACCTCCGAGATGGTCGGGAATCCGCACTGGGTAAAGATGCGCTTGGCGCACTGGACGAGCCCGGACCGGGCGAACTGGCAGCGGGTGGCGACCCTGTTCGAGTCGAGCGGGGATTTTACCGGGAAGGATCCGCGGGCGGCCTTGTGGTCGCCCATGCCTGTGTTCGACGCGAAGGCCGATCGGTGGAATCTCTTCTATGTCGCGTATGCGGCGTCGCCGGATACCTCGCAGGCGTGGCTGACGAATCATGAAGGGCGCATCTGGCGAGCGGTTTCAGAGCACCCCGGGCGCGAGGGGATCAACGGCCCGTGGAAGGACGCCGGGATCGTCCTCGAGCGCGGAGCGAATTCCGATTCGTGGGAAGGACTGCAGGGGACGGACTCATTCTTTCCCTACCGGGTGGGCGACCGCTGGTTTGCCTTTTACGGCAGCGCGCATACCGAGAGTCTGCCCATCTCCCTGTGGCAGGTGGGGCTGGCGTCGGCGCCGAATTTGCAGGGGCCGTGGACCCGCTGCACGGCGTTCAATCCCCTCCGCGTGGAGCCCCGGTTTATCGAGAACCCGATTGTGACGCAGTTGGCTGACGGAACGTATCTGGCGGTGTACGACAACCATATGTCGAACGAGATTGGGTATACGGTTTCCGCGGATGGGATCCACTGGTCGGCGGGCCGACACCTCGTCGTGCAGAGCGGCAGCCACGTTTGGGCGACAGAGGTGCGCACGCCGCTGGGCCTGGTAGAGGAAGGCGGCGGCTCCTTTACGCTGTTCTATACCGCCAACGAAAAGATCACCGGTGCGCATGCCGACGGATACGGGATCAATCTGACGCCCGGTGCCCTTGGGTTTGCCGAAGTACGCATGCGGACAGGCCGGGACAAAGTTGGCTTGTCGCACAGCCCGATGCCCAGGAGGAATCCGTCACTGTTGGCTGGGATGACGAAGGTCACCCGCGGCAGCAGGTCTTCGCGCTCAGCCCGGCATAGCGGCGGTAGGAATGAGGAATCAGGGATGGCTCCGGCGGACGCATCGCGCCGCCACTCCCTTATCGTCGGCAGGGATCAGACTGCGGAAGCAGGATCAGAAACGAGTTTGGGTTAAGGAAAGGCTCTTGGGGGCAGCATTATGGCGAAGAATCGAGTGAGCAACATGATTGTGAAGCAGGGGGTGGAGAGATGGCTGATCTCCGCGGTTCTGTTTGGACTGGCACTCCTGCCGATGGCGCCCGGCGCCTGGGCGCAGACCAACCGAGGATCGATTACCGGATCCGTCCTTGACGCGTCGGGCGCGGTTGTCTCGGGCGTCGCCGTGAAGGCGACGAACACAGGGACAAATGTGCCCACCTCCACCGTTTCCAATGCCGAAGGGATTTACGTGCTGCCGAATCTGCCGCCGGGTGTGTATACGGTGGAGTTCCGGAGAGACGGATTCGAGACACTGCTGCATCCGGCAGTGACGGTCAACGCGACCGAGGAAGTACGGATCGACCCAACGTTGCGGGTAGGCGCCGTCAGCTCCACCGTCACAGTGAGCGGCGGAGCTCCCGTGCTGGATATGGACACGGCTGGCGTGGGCACCAACATGAAGACCAGCATCGCGAACGATTTGCCGCTGAGCATCTATGGTGGCGGTCGATTCCTGGAGGAATTTGCGGTGGCCGTTACCCCCGGCTATTCACCGATCAGCTCGCCCTATGGCGCGGTGGTCAACGGCAGCCAGTATTTCACCAAGGACTACACAATCGACGGCACATCGGGGACCAGCAGCGTCCGCGGCGACTCGATGGATGGTGGCCCCAGCATGGAAGCGGTGGAGGAACTGCAGTCGCAGACCAGCGGGCTGGACGCGGAGAGCAGCATCACCGGCGGCGGTGTGATGACCTTCAACCTGAGATCGGGAACGAATAAGTTTCACGGATCGGCGTTCCTCTATGGGCACAACGAACTACTCGATGCCAATACATGGACCAACGACAGTCTGGCGCTGGGCAAGCCGAAGGAGCGGGCGTGGGATGAAGGTGGCAGCCTCGGCGGCCCGATCCACAAAGACAAAACTTTCTTCTTCGGGACATTCGAGCGCTATCAGTCGATCGATTTCCGTCTGGGGACGGGCGGGGCGACGGTACCCACGCCGGCGTTCCTCAGCGGCGACTTCAGCAGCCTGATGGGAGAGACGCTGTGCAATAACAGCGGCAATGTCGGACCGTGCAGCCAGGTAGGCGGATCGCCGATCATGGTGACGAATAACGCCGGCCAGCAGGTGCAGGCGCGCGAGAATATGATCTACGACCCGGTAACAGGGAATCAGTTCACGGGGAACATCATTCCGGCGAACCGGATCAGTCCGGTGGCGCAGAAGGTGAACGCGCTCTATGCGAATTACCCGCCGCAGCTGGGTGGCATCGACAACAACGCGCGCACGCTGATATCGAACACGCCCAGCCAAACGCCGATCTGGGTGGTGGCGAAGCTGGATCACGTTCTGCGCGAGCAGGACCATCTTTCCGGATCCTGGATCTACGATCACAAGCCCCGCACCCTGGACGACGGCGGCGGCGTGTGGGAACAAGGCTCCCAGAGCGGAGGCCCGCTTTCCAACGCCCGGGTTCAGATGTACCGCCAGCAGCAGTGGAGGCTGAGCGAGCAGCACACCTTCAGCCCGCGGCTGCTGAACGTGCTGAATTTTGCCTGGAATTTCGACTACAACGGCAGCAATCCGGCCGATCCCGGGGACTGGAACTCGCAGATCGGATTTGGCAGTACCGGAGCGGTCAATTTCCCGCTGATTTCGTTCTCCGATAACGGCTCCTACGGGCATAACGAGACGTTTTTGGGGAGCACATGGCAAGGGAACGTCAAAGGTGCGTACATTACGACCGGCGACACCGTCACCTGGACGAAGGGACGCCACAATCTCAGCTTCGGTGGAGATATCACGGCGAATCAGATCAACAGCCACTCCGGAGCGGGCGCGTACAGCTTCGGTTTCTCCTACCTCAATACGGCTGGACCGGGCTATCCCTATGACGGCTTCGGATTCGCGACCTATATGCTCGGCCTCGTGAATCAGGGCTCTGAGACGGTCCCGTATAACCTGTACGGGCGCCAAAAGGAAATCTCGCTGTTCGCCCAGGACAATTACAAGGTGACGCGGAAGCTAACGGCGAACATCGGTGTGCGCTGGACCTATAACACCCCTTTCCATGAGAAGAACGGAAACTGGGCGAACTTCGATCCAACGGCCATAAGTCCGATCTATGGCGTCCCCGGAACCCTGGTCTTTGCCAAGGGCGGTGGCGACAGTTTCGAAAAGAATGAGTATTACCTGAACTTCGGGCCTTCGCTGGGGCTGGCGTACCAGTTCCTGCCGAAGACAGTCTTCCACGCTTCCTATGGCCTGATCTTCAATCCGGTCGGCGTGACGTTCTTCTCCGGCGTTCCCGACGCATTTGCTCCGCAGCTGGGCTCCAGTGCGGCGAACAACTTCAGCTGGGATGCGCCTGCCGGTGGCGGGCAATATCCCGGGGTCTTCACCAAAGCGACCACCATGACCGATCCCTCGACCATGACCCCGTTCCCAGTCAGTATTGATCCGCGCGCGCTGCGACTGGGCTACAGTGAGGCGTTCAACGTGGGCATTCAGCAGGAGCTGACGCCCAACATGCGGCTGGAGATCTCCTACGTCGGCAACCGCGGGCACCGTCTCACCGATTCATCCCTGGCCTGGAACGAGACCAGCACAGCCAACTTCGTCAACCTCGTCCAGAAATATCCGGATCTCAACGGTTACAACTACTACGTATGCAGCCCGGCGGACGCCGCTGCGCTGGGTGTTCCGTATCCGTACCCCGGCTTCTGCGCCCCGGCGCTGGCGGCTCTGGCGCCCCTGCCGCAGATGGCCTCTGCGGAAGTGAACTACTGGTACTACGCCAATCTGCAGTATGCCGGGCTGCCTCTGGGCCAGAGCTTCTACGATTCGATGATCGTCGACGTGGTGAAGCGCGCGGACAAGGGGCTGACCATGGACATGAACTATGTGTGGTCCAAACAGGAGGGCGACAGCTACTCCTCACAACAGGAAGGAAACGGCTTCTACACCGGGGTCGAGGACTTCAGCAAGATGGCGCAGGCCGCGCACACCATCACCGGCTACGACCTCACCAACGTGGTGAAGGGCTTCGTGAGCTATGAGTTGCCCTTTGGCCGAGGCCAGCAATGGCTGGGGAGTGAGAATCGGATCGTGAATGGAGTCGTCGCGGGCTGGACACTCGCCGGCACCGTGGATTACTACACCGGCCAGCCCTTCGCCGTGGGCGCCGCGAATCCGTATTGGCCGCTGTGGGGCAACATCTATCCCATCTTCAACACGAGCAACTATAAGGGTCCGTCGAACCCTCGGCATTATGTGCCGATAGGTTCCGGGGGCACGCCGCCCCTGCAGAACTTCTATATGCCCAGCACGGTTGCCAGTAATCCGGCGCCGGGGGTGCTGCCGCCGCGGGGAGCAACCTCGGTGCTGCGTTGCCCCGGCCAGGCCAACGAGAACGTCACCCTGCTCAAGAACGCCCACTTCGGCCCCGAAGGCAGTTACCGGCTCTCCTTCCGGACCGACTTCTACAACCTGTTTAACCGCCACTACTACTACATTCAGGGTTGCGACGGAACTCGTTCTTCGGTTGGCGCTTCAAACTTCGGCGAGATCCTGGGCGTCCTCGACGGTCCGCGTCAGGGACAATTCGCGATCCGGTTGGATTTCTGATCGCTCAACCTGGAGCAGAGCACAATTCTTCTGTGGGGCTGTGGCGCCGGCCACCGCCCTGCGGAAATATCATGACCATCAGCATGCCGTTCCTTCCCCTGAGACCTGCGTTGTTCCTGCTTCTGCTGCTCAGCCCGTGGATGAATCCACAGGCCAGAGCGGCCCGCTACTTCGTGGACTGCTCCCGCTCGGCGTCGGGTGAGGGCAGCCAGGATTCCCCATGGAATGGACTGAAGACAGTGTCTGCCCGGACCTTTCAGCCGGGCGACGTGATCGCTCTGCGCCGCGGAACCGAGTGTCATGGATCGCTGGCGCTGCACGGCTCGGGAACCCCGGCAGCCCGCATTCGCCTGACCGCCTGGGGTGAGGGCCTGCGTCCGAAGATCGTCGCCGGAAAAGAGAGCCCTCAGGCGCTGCTGCTGAAAAATGTAGAGGGCTGGCAGATCGACTCGCTGGATATCGCCGGCGGATCGACCTATGGCCTTTTGGTCACAGGCGATCAGGACAAAGTGCAGAGCCATATCACGCTCCGTAATCTTGTCGTCCACGACCTCTATGGTGGCGAGCTGCGCAACAAGGACAACGGCCTGGTCGTGTTTCTGCGCGGCTCGAAGCAGCAGCGTTTTGATCACATTCTCATCGACAACGTCGTCGCCGCCCACACCAATCAGTGGTCCGGCATCATGATGGGTGCGGGCAACTTCTACTCCGATGAGGATGGATACAACCGCGACGTCGTGATTCGTAACAGCGTTGTGCACGACGTCTACGGAGACGGGATCATCCTGTTTCGCGTATCGAACGGTCTGATCGATTCCAGTACTGCGTGGCTCACCGGCCAGCAGCCTACAGAGAGCGTGGGCACGCCGAATGCGATCTGGACCTGGTCGTGTACGGACTGCACCGTGCGCAACAACGAGAGTTTCCTGACCGAGAGTCCCGGCGTGGATGGCGGCGCCTACGATATCGACTGGGCCACAACGCGCAACACCGTCGATGACAACTATGCGCACGATACCCAGGGCTATTGCGTGGCCGTGTTTGGCGCGGGCTACGTGACGCGTGACGCGGTGGTGCGCAACAACGTCTGCGTGGACAACGGATTGAGCCCAGGGATGGCCCGGCTCCAGGGCGCCGTCTATATTCACACCTGGAATGGCGGGAAAATCGATGGCATGACCATCGAAAAGAATCTCATCGACTGGAATCCGCCCGCGCCGTCGGCTCCTGTCGTGAATGACGAAGGGACAGAGCTGGAAGGGAATCCCACCGTAGTTCGCGAGAATCGAATCCGTTCCACCAGTCCGGTCTTGCTGCGCAGCTTCGGCCACCAGTTGATCTTTACCTGCAACCGCTATGCATACGACGGCACCGCGAGGCCATCGTGGAACTGGGACGGAGGCACCTTTCACTCGCTCGCTGATCTCCAGGCCGCCGGAGCCGAAAAGGGCAGCACCCTGACAGCTGCGCCAGATCGGATAGCTGATCATCAGCGCAACCTGAAGTTCGACCGCCGTCTCCTGGACAAAATGGTTGGACTGGACGGGCAGCAGCTCCCGGCGATTAGCGCAGCGCAGTTCCGGCTGATCACGAATGTCAATCTCCGGCTCGATGCGGACGGACTGATTGCTCCCGAAGCCATGACGCGGCTCAGCGTACTGCGCACCCTGGCCCGGGAATACAACCCTCGGCAACTGCAAATCGCAGTATTTGTGCCGGTTGACGGCACAGACTCGTCGCTGCGGAATGCAATGCTTGATCTGGACACGCCTTCAATTCTTTTCGCCCGCGCCCCGGCGGCAAAGCAGTCCATCGCCACCTCGCTGGTGGATGCGGCAGACCGCGTAGTTGCGCAATGGCCGGGGTCCGCCGAAGATTTCAATGCCGCCAGGGTGAGCTATGCCGTGCGCCAGCAACTCGGAGTACCGGTCTACGCGCAGATGGACAACCGGCCCTGAAGAGCGCGTCTGCATGGTTATTCATCCGAAAACGAGGCACATTTTGCTGACGAAGTTCGACCTCCTCCTTTCGTTCAACCGCTACCCGCGTTCGGGAAACAAGGCGATCCGCCCGCCTGGCCCCGGCCGCCTGGCGCTTCTCCTGCTTCTCTTCGGAGTCGCGCTGTGTGCGGCGCGGCCGGCAGGTGCCGTCGACGAGTCGTCGCGCATCTCCGCGAATCCCACCTTCGCAGCGGGGGGCGCCGGATGGCAGATCTCCGGCGACGTCCGCGTCGAGGCGAACCCAGCCAATCCATCGCAGCATGAGATCGTGCTCGGGCCAGGCGCCGGATCCATCGCCCAGCGCATCCCGGCCGGCGCTGCCAATCACATGATGGTCGCGGCCACTCTGCACTCGGCGCCTGCCGGCCTCGCCACCTTGTACGTCCGCTGCCTGGATGAGAACGGGCGCGTTCTGATGACGATTCAGTCTCCGGATGACATCCAGCCCGGGAAAGATCCGGATTCTCTTGAAGACTACTTTCGTCCGCATTCGCTGACGGCGAGCGTCGAGCTGGTCATCTCCAAAGATCCAACTGCGGGTACGGTCAAGGTGACCCGCGCGGAAATTGACGCCTACCACGACGATGATCCTGCGCTAAGGAGCGCGCAGGATGTGTCCACCCTGATGCAGCCATTCTGGAAAGGGTCTCGTGTCTCCGGCGAAGCGGTCCTGCTCACATCCCGTAACGGAGGTCCGGCCACCGGCACTCTGATGTTCCAGCCGACGCAAACCATCTCCGTCACCAGTTACGACGGCGGCATCCAGTATCGAGAGGGCGCCGACTTCACCGCCGTGGGTCGCACGATTGTCGCCACCGCCCACTCGTTGATCAGTCAGGTCCGCGATGGAGATCTCCTCCACGGCGAGCTCGCCTGGAATGAGATCGGAGGAAAGCAGGTACTGGTCACCTACGAACACAGCGATGGGTGGGCGGGACCGATTCAGCCTTACCTCGGCGATCAGTTGCCCAACACGCTTCGCATCCTGCGGGCTCGCCAGCCCCTGCGCATCGTGGCCTACGGCGACAGCATCACATTCGGGATCGGTTCGAGCCATATGCGGAAGATCCAGCCTTATCAGTCACCATGGGTGGATCTGTTTGCGGAGCAACTCAGCAAAGACTGGAACGATCCGGAAATCATGCTGTTCAACGCCTCGCAAAGCGGGGCCGACTCCACCTGGGCCAGGAACATGGCCGCTCGGATGGTCGGCACCCTGCATCCCAACCTCGTCATCGTCGCTTTCGGTCAGAACGATTTCTGGCGGCTTTCCGCCGATGCCTTTGCCGAAAACATTTCCGCGCTGGTGCGCACCGTGCAAGAAAACAACCCGCAGGTGGAGTTTCTGCTGGTGGCCACGATGCGCTTCGATCCCGCCTACACTTCCAACCCTGTGTACTGGGATCGAGTGACCGAATACGAAACCCGGCTGCGTGCAATCACCGGGCAGGCGGTGCAACTCGTGGATATGACCGCGATCAGCGGGGCGGTATACGTCGCCAAGGCCCCGCGAGACTGCCTGAACGACCCGCTGCATCCGAACGACTATTTGTCGCGCTGGTATGCGCAGAGCCTGGTTGCGGCCCTCGCTCCCGATGCGGAGCGTCGCGCTCAGGCAACCCAGGAACAGGGAGTCAAACGATGAACCGCCGCTTGCTCTGCTACTGCTCAACCGTCGCCATTCTATTCGTCGGCATCACCGCGTCACGGCCACAGGTTCGCCGGCAATTCTCGGCGACGGCTTTGGGATCGCCGACCCTTCCTGCGCCGATTTCCATCTACGACAACTGGTCCACCTACGATGAGCTTTCGGACCATGTTCCGTTGACGCAGGATCTGGCGATGCGCGAACTCGATCAGATGCTTCGACTGAAGAAGGCCGGCGTTCGGTTCGACTATTACGCGATGGACGCATTCTGGTTTGCCCCAGACGGCGCCTACCGGACCTGGAAAAAGCCGAACTGGCCCGATGGCCCGGAGCCGTGGATCACAAAATGCCTGCAAAACGGGATTCGCCCCGGCTTGTGGTTCAGCTCCAACACGCTGGTTCATCTGAATGCGCCGCCGCAGTGGAGGGACTCCCTTAACCGGCAGGGAACCGCGATGTCGATGTTCGAAGGCGGCTTCCTGCCCGACTTCATGAAGACCCTGCAGTTCTGGTACGACCACGGCGTGCGCATGTTCCTCTTCGATTTCGCCGATCTCACAGCGGCCACGCCGCACGCTGAGGCAACGATGACGAAGCAAGAGATCGTCCGCCGCAACACAGCGGCCTTGCGTGACGCTCTGGCAGCGTTTCGGCATAGCGATCCGGATGTGGTCCTCGAGGCGCTGAACGGTTTTGGCGGCGTCATGGACTCGACCTTTTACCGTTTCCCCTTCAAAGACCCGATCGACCTGAACTGGCTGAAAGTCTTCGACGTTGTGTATTGCGGCGATCCCCGCCCCGCCGACGTCCCGGAGATGAATTTCTGGCGCTCGGTCGATCTCTACAGCGATCATCAGGATCGCCGCTATCAGCAGGCCGGCGTCCCGCTGGAGCGCATCGATACCACCAGCTTTATGCCCGGGAATACGGGGACCATCTACCGGCGCGGCTTTCAGGCATGGAAGGGATCGCTGCTGCTGATGCTGGCGCGCGGGGGATGGCTCAATACCACCTACGGCAATCTGGAGCAGTTGAGCGACGCCGATGTTGCCTGGTTTGCGCGCGTGCAGTCGCTCTTTCTGCATCTGCAGTCCACCGGACGCACGCAAACATTCGGCGGGATTCCCGGAGAGGACCAGCCCTACGGCTTTGGCTCACTCGATGCGGACGGCAGTGTCTATGTGGTGGTGAATCCGAAGCAGGAAACCGCTTCCATCGCTCTGCCTTTGCTCGCTCCGGATCAGGAGCCGCTGGTCGGCGGCCGCATGCAGTTTCGTGACGCCGGATTCGTTCCTCTTCTGACCGCGAACTCCGTGGAACTGGGACCGGGACAGATGGCGATGGTTAGTTATGGCAAGTACGCAACGTCGGCCTATGATCTGGGCGTCCAGCAGGATGTTGTGATCCCTCGCTCCATCCAACCGATTTCCGCCGACTTCAAGTCCATCGGTAAGGGCATAGTTCAGGCGGTCATTCCTGCTCCCGCCGACGGTGATCTTCGGATCATCGTCCAGCAGTATGCGAGCGACGGCGCCCCGCTCCGCACCTTTGCCGGCGACACATCGATGGGCAAAGTTTTTCAGCTGCAGGCCGAGCAGAACGGCCAGCCACTCCCGATACACGAGGACTACGACCGCGTCATCTGGTCCGGTTTGTCCTGGGCCGCCGGAGAAGTCGCTCAGAAGGATCTGCAACCCCACTCGCCTCTCACACTCACCATCAGGTCAACGGAAAACTCACCTGTGACTCTGCGGGGAAGCCTCTATCGCGTGCGCTATTAAAGCGAGCCGCCGGGAGTACTCTGTCGTTGGACGAATCAGGCGGTTCAATGAAGCTTCCGGCATTTCACGTGATGGCCAAGCCCACCGGGCCCATCTGTAATCTCGACTGCAAATACTGCTTCTACCTGGAGAAGGAGAATCTCTACCCGGGCGAGCGCAGCTGGGCCATGTCCGATGAGGTGCTCGAGACCTATATCCGCCAATACATCCAGGCTCAGGCGGCGCCGGCCATCACCTTCGCCTGGCAGGGCGGTGAGCCCACACTGTTAGGCGTGGACTTCTTTCGCAAAGTCGTCGAACTGGAGAAGCGCTATGCCGACGGCCGGCCCATTGCCAATGCCTTCCAGACCAACGGCGTTCTGCTCGACGATCGCTGGGCCGAATTCTTTGCCGAGAACCAGTTTCTCGTGGGCGTCTCTATCGACGGTCCGCGCGAACTCCACGATTGCTGTCGCGTAAACAAAGGCGGTCAGCCCACCTTCGATGCCGTGATGGCGGGTATCCGCTGTCTGAAGAAACATGGTGTCGAATTCAACACGCTCACCGTGGTGAACCGCACCAACTCTTATCACCCGCTCGATGTCTATCGCTTCCTCCGCGAAGCCGGCAGTGGCTATATGCAGTTCATCCCGATTGTCGAGCGCGCCGCTGTCGCACCCACGCTCGATGGCCTGCACCTCATCAGCCCTGACTCGAGGAGTTCCGGCGACGTCACGGAGTGGTCCGTCGAGCCGCTCCAGTTTGGCAAGTTCCTGTGTGCCATCTTCGATGACTGGGTCCGCCAGGACGTCAGCCGGTACTTCGTGCAGATCTTCGACGTCGCGCTGGAAAGCTGGTTCGGCGTACCGCAAAGCCTGTGTGTTTTTCGCCAGACCTGCGGCGAGGCCCTCGCTCTGGAGCACAATGGCGACCTCTATTCCTGCGACCACTTCGTCTATCCCGAGAACCGACTGGGCAACATAATGGATTCGCCTCTGGAGTCGCTGGTCGGATCGTCCGAGCAGCGCCGCTTCGGTATGGCCAAGCGCGACTCCCTCCCGCGCTACTGTCGTGAATGCGATGTGCGCTTCGCCTGCAATGGCGAATGTCCTAAACACCGCTTTCTCCGGACGCCAGACGGAGATCCCGGCCTTAACTACCTGTGCGCCGGCTACAAATTGTTCTTTCACCACATCGACCCTTATATGCAGTTCATGGCTGAGGAGCTGAAAAACACCCGTGCCCCCGCGAACGTCATGTTCTGGCATCCGCCCGACCGGGCGAGCCAGACTGGCTCCGTTCCCGCGAAAAGTTGAATGGCTGTGGTCTCCTGCCTGCGCGATGCCTGCAACGACGATGCTGGTCCCGGGCCCGCGTGATCCGATTCGAGGCGGCGTTCCATAGAAAAACGACCGATTATGATTGAAATCGGCATAAACGATCCATCAGCAGTTGCATTTCTGCTGTAATCGTTCGTATCTGGTGGGTTCATCGGAGGCGTTAGTGGGGACAGTGATCCGGCGGCTTCATCGGCTCTGTTTGGTTTTGTTGGGGATGATGCTTGCATGCTCGATGGCGTGGGCGGCAGGTCCTGATGCTGCCTGCACGCCGACTTTCCCCCTGGACAAAGGCCTGGCGCATGGATGGCTGGGAGCCGATGCGGCTTACTCGATTCCGCTGCGGGACGGACGCGATCTGTGGATCTTCGGCGACACCCTCCAGGGCAGGCATCGGGTGGTTGAGGGAAATACGCCCATCATGGTGCGCAACAGTATCGGGATCTCAACCTGCGAAACGGGCCGGTGGAAGGTCCGCTACTTCATTCGTCGCGACGCTCAAGGTCAGCCAGAGGACTTCTTCCACGCGCAGCATCCAAAAACCTGGTACTGGGCGCTGGACGGTTTCCGCTCCGGCTCGGATGTGTGGGTCACGCTGCTGTGCGTGCGGGCGGCCGACGCAAAATCGGCGATGGGCTTTGCGACCTGCGGATCGGATCTGGCGCGGCTTTCATCTTTGGGCCCGGATCCACTTCAATGGAAGGTCGATTATTTTCCGCTGGTGCTCGATGGCACGTACGCATATCCCTCGGCAACCACGGTGGTGGATGGCCGTTATGCTGATCTGTTTGCTCTGGACGAAAAGGGTGGGCGGCCCCTGATCGCGTCGCGGATTCCGCTGAGCGGGCTGAATGCACCGCAACAGCACCTGGAATATCTGGCGCGCGACGAGCAATGGAAAAAGGGATTCGATCCCGCGCATGCGCTACCCGTGATGGAGCACGGCAGCACCGAACTTTCCATTCGCTATCATCCGGAGCCGCATCGATGGCTGGCGGTAATGTTCGATCCGAGTCCGCTCTCCGCGAAGATTCTGCTGCGGAGCGCACCGGCGGCGACAGGACCCTGGACCGCGGGCCAGGTAATCTACAGCGTGCCCGAGATGCAGCCGGGTACCCCTGGCTACGACAAGAACACATTTTGTTATGCCGGCAAAGAGCATCCCGAGTTCGAACATGGCGACCTGGTATTCACGTATGTGTGCAACACGCTCGCAGTGCCGCAACTGGCCACGGATCTGAACATCTACTTCCCGCGAGCCGTGCGTTTGCCGATGCCGGCGCTACCAGCCGATGACAATGGGAGCAGCGGCGGTCGATGACCCGTTTCCGCAACGTCGTTCTGTCCGAGCCGCTGCCGGGATCGGGTGTCCGCCTCGTAACCTTTGACTCGCCCGCGCTGCGCAGGCGCGGAGAGATGAGCGTGTGGCTTCCCTGGAAGCATAAAGACGAACCTCTCCCGCTGCTGATCCTCCTCCACGGTGTCTACGGGAGCCACTGGAACTGGTGGGCTCTGGGTAAGGTCCCGGACACGGCAGGGACGATGATCGCAGCGGGCTCAATGCCGTTCGCGATCGTAATGCCGTCGGATGGGTTGTGGAGCGACGGCAGCGGCTACGTGCCGCATCGAGACTTCGACGCCGAGTCATGGGTGATGGAAGACGTGCCGGGATGTCTGGCCGAAGCCTTTCCACAGATCCGGACCAATGTCTTCTATTTGGGTGGACTGTCGATGGGCGGCTATGGCGCGCTCCGTATGGGGATGAAGTATGCGGGAAAAGTGCGGGGAATCTCGGCGCATTCCGCGGTCACGAGCCTCGAAGATCTGCAGCCTCACGTGATTGAACCCATCGAGGCGTATCGCTTCTCAGGACCCGACAACACCGAGATCGCCCACTGGGCCCGGACAAACCGAGCGAACTTGCCGCCGATCCGTTTCGACTGCGGCCTGGACGACGCGCTGCTCGCCTCGAATCGCGCGTTGCACGCGATGCTGGTGGAACAAGGGATTCCGCACGAGTATGAGGAATTCGATGGCGGCCACACGTGGGAGTACTGGCGGACGTATGTGCGCCGCACGCTTCGGTTCGTTTCTGAACTTGAGGCACACACCGCACATCACTAACTCGCCCGCGTCACGCCTTCCGCCGAGATGGAATACGCAGCACCCTGGTAATGGAAGCCCTCCAGGCGAGCCTTCGGATCGAACGCTGCGAGCTTCGTCGCCACATGGATGCCGCCATACAGCGACGGATCGATCCCAAAAACTGATTCAAGCACCATGTCGATGAAGGCGCCGCCGGCGATCGCGCTCCAGTCTTCAATGAAGGGTGCGTCTTCTGAGGCTTTGTAGGCGCCGCCCTTGAGCGGTGGAACGACCTGCTCCACATAGTGTGCCTGGCCGATGGGTCCCTGATTGCCGGCCTTCGCCACTTCGGTGAGCCAGACGGCGACGCGCGCAGGATCGTCGGCTTTGAACAGGCCTTTGGCCGATTCAGGCGGCCACGCGGCATAGGCGCCCAGACAACTGTGGTCGGGACGCACATTCCAGGTAGCGTCGGGATCGCCGCTGGCCAGAGCCCGCATCCACTTTTCCGAGGCGAGCTGCGACCAGAAGAAGTGGGCCATCTCGCGCTTCTGCTGCTCGGAGAGGTCCTCGCTCATATTGTCGAGCACCGCGATGAAGTCATAGCAGTGGCGGACCTCGTTGAAGGAGCCGTCGGGCTGCCCGCAGCGCCACCAGCCTTTTCCCTTCACGTAAAGAACATCACTGATCCGCTGCGCGAGCGCGGCGGCTTCAGAGCGGAGCTGAGCAGCCTGCTGCGTGCGGCCACGCTTCTCCAGCAGCGCGGCCACGAAGCGCATGCTGGAAACATTCCCGGCATTCATCCCCGCGACTTCGTGGACATACGTACTCACGACCTCGAGAAGGTTGGTGATCCCGCCGTAATCAGCGAGACCGCTTTTGCTGACCAGCTTCTTCCAGTACGTCGCGTGGTCCACGAGGCAGTCGAGGACGGTCTTTCCAGCCAGGGATTTGTCAAGCCAGGCAAAGTCGCCGGTGACGCGCAGGTAGTCCCGCGCGCAGCGAACGATGGCCATGTCGTTGACCGCATACCAGGGGCCGACCGCCTCACCGGTGATGTAATCCGTGGCGAGATGCTGGTGCATATCCTGTTGCAACCACACCTCGACAAGGTTGCGCAGCGGCAGCGGATCAAGCAGCGAGAGGCTGAGACTGCTGAGCGCGGTATCCCAGGGAAAGCTCAGAGTGGGCAATACATGCCCGCTGAGAGTGAGAAACGTCGGACCGTACGCTGAATCGGGAGAGCGTCGTCGCGCGGTCAGCAAATTGCGGAGGCCGTTCTGGTAGAGATTCCATAGGGTCTCGCTTTCAGTGTGAAGGCGCGGCAGATGTCCCGAGAAATCGCTGTTGCCGGCGGTGAAAGCGGACCGCAGCAGTTCCTCGATGCGGCGCTCACTCCGTGTTTCGCAGGCCGCGAAGTCTGCCTGCAATCGATCGTGGAGCGCGTTCGCGTCTGACGATTCTCCAGCAATGGCCGCGACGAAATGCAGTTCACGGCTCTCACCGGGAGAAAGTTCGAACCTGTACTGCAGAACGTTGCCGCCGGCAATGGAGTCGGCTGGAGGATGGATTCCCTGGGCACTGGCAGCGGGAGAATGCTGAGCCGTCCATGTAAGCCTGCCGTGCGAGGCATCCCAGGAAAGCTGGTTGTCCGCCTCACCCGGCAGATTGGCGAGCCAGCCGGTGGTCTTTTTCGTGACCGCGGCGCGCATATCGAAGCCGATGGCGAGGCTGCTGCGCTGGCCGGAAACATTGCGGATCTCGATCTTTTGCAGCACGGCCCGCTGCTCCGAAGGCAGAAACAGCGTGGTGCGGAATCGGACGCCGTCCACGGTCTGCTCCCGGACAACGCAATGCGGGAACCACTGGTAGGTGACCGCCTGTGCCGGATTATCAGTGATGGCGGCGAGCCGATCGTTCACGATCGCTTCGCAGGTGTTCAGCAGCCCGGGGCTCCAGGGTGTGTCGGGCACGCCGCAGCAGACATAGGGAGGGAACGAAATGGCCGTGATTCCGGAAACCGATTTGACGCTCTGCGCATAGCCCCAGTCGTTCATCGCGATGGGCAGATTGAAAAGCTCCATGAAGGTGTGCGGCATGCGAATGCTGGCGAGGTCGTTGAGCGAAGGAATGGCGGGAAATGCGCGTGAGGCCGTGGGCAGGGTGGAGAGAGCCTGGGCTCGGGCAGCCACGGCGGCCGCGCCCGCGGAAACTCTCAGAAAGCTGCGACGATTCATCGGCGGGAACCTCGGAAGAGGAAGAAATCGTGTTGTTGGTTCGCACCAGGATCATAGCGCACTGAAGACTGTTTATGCTTAATAAGGCGATTCGCAATGATCGTTTTAGCGTTTATCGATCATTCCAATCCGAACCAAACGCCCCTCAGACGCGGATGACATCGATGCCCAGCTTCTGGAACGGAGCGATCATCTCATCGCTGGCTCCGGAGTCGGTGATGAGGGTCTGGACGGTCGGAGTTTCGCAAATCCGCCAGTTGGCGACCACGCCAAACTTGGTGTGATCGGCGACAGCGATGTGGCGGCGAGCATGGCGGACCATGGTGCCGTTGAGCTCCGCTTCATCGGAATGGAAGCAGCTCAGCCCCCATTGGGCGTCAATGCCATCTGCTCCGATAAACATGGTGTGGATGAGCATGTTGTCGAGGCTGCGAATCGCCGTAGGGCCCACCAGGGAAAACCAGTCGCCGTGCAGGTGGCCGCCGGTGACGAAGACGCTGACGTCCTTTCTCTTGGAAAGCTCCATGGCGATGTTTGCTGTGTTCGTGATGACTGTGATCTTGCTGTTGAGCGGGATGCCGCGGATGATCTCGGCTGTTGTGGTGCCGGGCGTGATGGCAATGGTTTCGCCGGGGTTGATGAGCGCCGCCGCCGCACGGCCAATGCGGCGCTTCTCGTTCGCCTGGCGCTCCACCTGCGCCTGGAACGAGCGGTCCTTCTTGAAGGGTTCGTAAAAGAGAGGTTCGATAGATGCCGCGCCGCCATGCGTGCGGCGGAGCAGGCCCTGCTGCTCGAGAAGATCGAGGTCGCGCCGAATGGTAACGACGGAGACGCCGAGGTGCTCGCTCAGCTCATCGACAGCCACCGAGCCGTTTTCCTGCAGTCCCGTGAGTATGGCGTTGAAGCGCTGCTGCTGGCCTCCCTGCGCCACTTCGGCTGTAGCCTGTGCGGGCTTCGCCTCTTTCTTTCCCTTGCTTTGCTTAACCACCGCTCAGGCCTCCCATTGGCGCTGAATCTGTTCCAGCGTTTTTCCCCGCGTTTCTGGAACCATTCTCCATATAAATACGAAGGTTACAACGCAGAGAATCGCATAGATACCGAAAGTTCCTGACACGCCGAGCACATGGATGAGGGAGAGAAAGGTAAACGTAACAATCAGAGTGCCGGTCCACAGCGTTGAGGTGGCGATGGACGCAGCGCGCCCGCGAATCTTATTAGGGAAGATTTCAGAGATGACAACCCACGGGATCGGGCCCATGGCAAACGCAAAGAAGCCGGTGTAGCCGAGCACGCAGGCCAGAATCAGCAAAGGGGGAATGCCCGGAATCCGCCAGAGCACGACAAAGAGAGCGAGAGAGATTGTCATGCCGGCCGAGCCCGTCAGCAGCATCGTGCGCCGTCCCCACCGGTCGAGGCAGCGCAGCGCGATGAGCGTGCAAACCAGGTTGGTGCCGCCAATGATCACATTAGCCATCAGCGCGGCTCCGGCACTCTCCCCGTGAAAGTGTTCGCTGATGAGAATCGATCCGTAATAGAGCACGGTGTTGATGCCCGTGATCTGGCACAGAACCGCCAGCGCCAGCGCGATGGTGAGGGGGCGGCGCATGGGCCGCGAGAAGACCTCGCCCCAGGTGCCCCGCTCGCCGGAGGCAGCTTCTTCTACCAGCCTCACCTGCAGATCCGCTTGTTCGGGACCGTAGATGCGGGCCAGGATCAGCCTCCCTTTTTCGCGCTGCTGATTGCTGATAAGCCAGCGCGGGCTTTCGGGAATGAAGAGCAGGCCAACGAAGAAAGCCACCGCGGGAATTGCTGCCACCCCCAGCATCCAGCGCCAGCTGCTGTCGCCCAGCCCGGCCAGCCCCCAGCTCACGACGTAGGCGGCAAGAATTCCGACCACGATAGCCAGCTGGTTCATGGAAACCAGGCGTCCGCGACTGCGCGCGGGTGCGACTTCCGCGATGTACACCGGCGTGAGAACCGAAGCGAGGCCGATGGCCAGGCCACCGAGAAATCGCCCGATCGAGAAGACCAGTATGGAGCTGGCGAGAGCTGCACCCACCGTGGAGGCAGCGAAAAGAATGGCGGCGATGAGCAGCGATTTGCGCCGGCCCAGTCGATCGCCGGTCAGGCTGGCTCCGGCCGCGCCAAACAGGCAGCCGAGCAGAAGCGCGCTGGCCGCTACTTCCGTTCCCAGATTGGAAAGCGAAAACTGGTGCCGAAGAAAAAGAAGGACGCCGTTGATCACGGCCGTATCGAACCCGAAGAGAAAGCCGGAGATGGCGGCGACGACCGCGAGAAAGAGAACATACAGGGGAGAGCGCGCGCTGGCTCCGCCCTGCCATGGATCGGCGACAACAGATATCTGCATGAGAATCGAATCCCGCTCAGCGTGAACGGATTGTTTATATACGAAACCTCGGTGTTTGCGAAACCCGGCAAATCACTCACGAGACCGGTGCGCTGAGTTTATGGTGGATCGAAATTGGAACCCTCATTCGGGTGCTTGGATCCGATCAATAATTCCTTTGCCCATAAAACGAACACAAAAAGATTCTGTTTAGATTGAAAACGAACAGCCGGTCTGCTAATATCGCGTGCGGTTATGGAAACCTCGCGGAAACACCCAGCAATCGGTCTGTCCGAGGCGTCCGCAGCGGTCGCTCCCGTCCATCTGGAGTGGCTGACGGGCGGCCTGCGCGGCGCCCCCGTCCAGGAAAGCACCAAAAAGCTCGGGGAGATGAAGGGCCTCTTTCACGACGAAGCGGCATTCGCTCGCATCGATCCGGCAACAGTGGTCTACCAGGTGCGCTGGTGGTCGCCGGTGCCCGCCGGCGAAGAAGGGGGTCTTTTTTGGGGCGTCACCCTTCTCCAGCCCGGCCGCGTGGGCGACGAATACTTCCTGACGCATGGACACTTCCACGCCAATCGCACGCGCGCGGAGTATTACGCAACTGCGGCGGGCAACGGGTTGCTCATCCGGATGGACGACACCCGCAGAACCTGGGCCGAGGAGATGGGCCCGGGAACACTGCATGCGATCAGCGGACAGCATGCCCACCGCGTCGTAAACATCGGATCGGAGCCGCTGATTTTCTGGGCCTGCTGGGGCAGCGATGCCGGCTATGACTACAAGACGATTCGCGAACGGGGGTTCGGCGCGCGCATCGTGGAACGCAACGGACAGGCCGTGATGGTTTCCCATGAATAGAAGCGCATTGACCGGCTTCGATCCCGGTCTGGAGATCGCGCTGCGCCCGGATGCCCTCGCGTTCGACTATGGATCGAACGTATCTGGCCCTGCTCCGGAGCTGCGACGCCTGGATGATATCCGCGCCAGCCTGCGCGATCCTGCCTGCAGCGGTCCTGACCCCGTGTACGGCATCGCCATGGACGTATGCCGACAAGACGACGCGGAAGATCTCCGCCGGCGGTATCTGCTGTTTGGCGTTGTCGCTTACGCGAATGGGCGCCTCGGCGAGGAGCCGGTGCGCAGTCAGGGACACATTCATGCTCCCGCGCCACACAGCCGATGGTCGACCCCGGAACTGTTCGAGATCTGGGAGGGCCGCGCGATTGTCTACGCCCAGGAATTCGCCACGGACGATCCAGGGCGATGCGTCGCTGTCGAGGCGGGACCCGGCGATCAGGTGGTGGTACCGCCAGGATGGGCGCACTGCGTGATCAACGCGGACGAAAAGACGCGCATGGTGTTTGGCGCGCTCTGCGAACGCCAGTATGGATTCTTGTACGACGCGGTTCGAATGCATGGCGGCCTGGCGTGGTTTCCTCTGCTCCGGAATGAGCGCATCGAATGGCAGGCCAATCCGCGCTACCGGGAGTCGAGCCTGTCGGTGCACGGCCCGAGAAGTTATCCGGAACTGGGGCTGGATGCAGAGATCCCCATCTATCGCCAATATCAGCGTAATCCGGAAGCCGTGCAGTGGATCTCCGAGCCGGCCCGCATGTCTGCACTCTGGCCAACCCTGGAGCCCTGAGAGGACCATGATGCCCATCAACCGACGGACCTTTCTGGCCAGCGGAACCGCCGCCGGCGTTCTGACTGGCCTTGAGCTTCCAGCTAAGCTGCGCGGCAGCGACGAATCCCTTCCTCAAGCCGATCCCTCGGGAAGCTCCACGATTGATTTTCGCTTCGCTCCCGCGGATTTCCAGTCGACGATCTGCTTTCCCGACGATCCGCACAAGACGGTCCTGGGCAGGCGCGGCGATCTGCGCTACGACTTTTCCACGGATATCTTTGCCGGCATCGATCAGTTCCGCACCATCGTGGAGTTCCACCTCGCGGGAATGGGCGAAGACCTCTGGCGCGCACAAACGATGGAAGCTCCAGGCGTGCCGATCGTCCATACGCACCTGGAGCGTGCCGCGGCCAGCGTAGAGTTGATCGCCTTTGCGACGCGTCGGGAGGGCGAGGGCCGGGTCGACAACGTTCTGATGGAGATTCGTCCGGCAAGCGCCACGGTGATCGCAGCGCCGCTGATCCGGATTCGCTCCGGCTACGCCTATCAGCTCGGCCCACCCAGCGGCGGCAGGGCGGTGAACGTTCATCGCGGCGGAGAACAAAAACCGTGGATGCTCAGCATTCCGCTCAACGCGTTCCCGAGCACCGGCGACACGGGATGGCGCCTGGATGAAGGCGGCTACGAACTCTACCTCGAGCATGCCACCGCCACCGCGAGCGAGCCCCTGCGATATCTGTTTCGATTTCCCCAGGAAGTAACAGGCACGCCGAGCAGCGATGTTACGCCCGAGACGTTGCTCGCCGAGGTGCGCGCTTGGTGGCGCCAGTGGCATGCCTTCGGCGACCCGGTGGACTGGTCGCTGCCCGGCGTGAACGGAGAATTCCTCGTCGCGTGCGCTCGCAATATCCAGCAGGCGCGCGAGGTTCGCGACGGCATGCTCGTCTTTGAGGTCGGCCCCACGGTCTATCGCGGCATGTGGATCGTCGACGGCAACTTCCTCCTCGAGTCCGCCCGCTACCTCGGTTACGACGAGGCCGCAGACAAAGGATTGCTCTCGGAGTGGAAGCACCAGGTCGCCAGCGGCCAGATCATCGCCTCCGCCGGGAAAGAGCACTGGAAGGACACCGCTATCGCCATGTTCACCCTGGTGCGCGCCTGCGAGCTCAAGCAGGACTGGACCCTGCTCCGCCGGCTCGCGCCGCAGGTGGGTCACGCCGTCGAGTTCCTCATCGGCCTCCGGGACACCGCGCGCAAGGGCGATTCCCCGAATGGAAAATACGGCATCCTGGCGCCCGGCTTTCCCGACGGCGGCATCGGCGGCGTGCACTTCGAATTCACAAATACGCTGTGGGCTCTCGCAGGACTCCGCGCCGTCGCGCGTGCCAACCAGACCCTGCAGCTGCCGGATCTCCAGCGCGTCGAGGGTTTCTACCAGGAGCTCTTCAGCGGATTCAACAGCGCCGCCACCGACCAGATGGTGTCTGACCCGCGCGGTTTCCGCTACCTGCCCATGCTGATGCGCGAAGATCCTGCGATGCACCAGAACCAGTGGGACCGCCCACGCCCGCAAAGCGCGCAGTGGGCCCTCTCCCACACCATCTTTCCCGGCGAAGTGTTCAGCAAAGACGATCCGGTGGTGCGCGGGCACATCGCGCTCATGCAGGCCTGCACCCAGGAAGACATTCCCGCCGAAACTGGTTGGCTGCATCACCAGGGCGTATGGAACTACAACGCCCCCTTTGTCTCGGAGGTTTATCTGTGGGCGGGACTGCGCGACTGGGCGCACCGCACCTTCATCGGCTATCTCAACCATGCTTCGCCGCTGCACGCGTGGCGCGAAGAGCAGCCGCTGCAGAAAGCGCTGCTCGGCATGCTCTGGGGCGACATGCCGCACAACTGGGCCAGCGCGGAGTGCATTCGCTACCTCCGCCACATGCTCGTACTGGAAGACGGCCGCAGGCTGCGCCTCCTCGATGGCCTGATGCCATCCGATCTGCGCACACGGCAGCCCTTCACGCTGACCGAGACGCCGACGCGCTTCGGCCGCGTCTCGCTCGCGCTGGAGCCAGTGGGCAGCCGCGGATGGAAAGCGCACTATGTCCGGATGGAAGGCGGCGCCCCGGAATCGGTTCAGCTGCGCGCAAGTCTCCTGCCGGGCATGGAGATGAAGCTCCGTGGCGCCTCGATGCGCCGCGAAGGAAGCGAAACCGTACTGATTGACCCGGCCGCAAAGGAATGGACCGCCACCTGGAGCGCATAGAAGGCCGCATGAAACAGCCGATCGCTCTTCTCATCGCGTTGCTGCTGGCCGGTTGCCTCTCGTCATGCGCCGGCAGTGGTAAGCCGGGCGCGACCATCGTTCCCGCCCCGGCCCCCACAATCTCCAGTGGCTTTCCCTATCAGCAGGGCTGGCTCGGCGCCGACGGCGCGTATTCGGTGCCGTTAGGAAACCGCCGCAGCCTCTGGTTTTTCGATGACTCGTTTATCGGTGCGGCAGACCAAACCAGCCGCCTGCAGCCAACGAGATTCATCCACAATTCCATCGGGATCTCGAACTGCAACGCGGCGTGCACCTTCCAGTACTTCTGGAGCGGCATGAGCACCGGCACACCAGGAGCAGTCTTCATCGCGCCCGGATCCGACTGGTTCTGGCCCATGGACGGCTTTGTCTACAAGGGCAAGCTCTACGTAGCGCTCATGCAGATGCACGCAGCGGGAAGTGGCGCATTCGGCTTTGCCTACAGCGGCGCGCAGCTGGCCACCGTCAGCAACTACACCGCGCCTCCGCCGCAATGGTCGATTACGTATCAGCCGCTCAACACCGGGGGAACCGCGGTGCCCGGAGTTTCCATCGTGGTGCAGCAGGGGCCGGGCGGCAATCCGGATCCGGCCGATCCGCAGGGTGCGAACTACGCCTACTTCTTCACCGCGGCAGGAAGCCCTCCCTGTCTGGCTTTGCTCCGCATTCCCCTGGCCGACCTGGACCACCTCGCGCGACCCGGCAATTCCGACTGGCAATATCGCAGCACCAGTGGCGCCTGGGAGACCTGGCCGGATACAGCAACAACTCTGCCAGGCAACAACGCGCCCGTCATCAACCCGGGAGCCACGGAGATGACCGTTCGCTGGCACAACACCACCCGGCAGTGGCTGGCCGTTTATCCTCTCGGCCTCCGCAAAGAAGCGCACTATAGCGTGTCCGCCTCGCTCACCGGCGTCTGGGGGCCATCGGAGAGTCTCTACCCGTATCCAGAGCTGCAGCCTTCAAATCCCAACTTCACGCCCAATCTCTTCTGCTATGCGGTGAAGGAGCATGTCGAGCTGGAAGCCGCAGGACAGCTGGTCTTTACCTATGCGTGCAATTCAACGGTCGAGGACGAGATTCTGAAGAACATGAATCTCTATCACCCGATCATGGTTCGGCAGCAGCTGCCTGCTCGATAGCATCGGGCGGGTGATCGTTTCCGGCAAAACCGAAACCCGGCCACCCCGAGGCTGTGGGTGCTCCATGTCTCCCCGTTATCGGCAGACAGGGAATTCCGCCCGACACCCCATAGCCATAGGTAAGTCTGATTTATTCATACAGTTAGATGGGTTGGCGGCTGTGGCAGACCAGCACTGGTGTGCTTCGTCCATAGACGACTTTGATAGCCAAAAAAGAAAGACAGCAATTCTCCATTGACAGCCAATAGAAAGTACACATAGTCTTTATGGCGGCCAACAGAACATCAATACTTGCGTTCTGCGTTGGCCGAGCACTTCGAGTAAACAGAAACATCTTTCCGTAGTGGAGGCGGCGACAATGTCGCATTTCTGGCAATTGATTGCAGTGGTCGAGCGGTTCCTGAGTCGCCGATCCATGAGGACGGGTCGCTGCGCAATGATCGCGCTGGCTTGTGCCGGTCTGTTCTTTCCCCTGGCAGCGACCGCGCAGAGCGTCAGCTCGTTCGACACCGGCACAATCACAGGGACCATTACGGATCCCTCCGGCGCCGTCATCCCTCACGCGTCGGTAACGGTCAGCAATACCGAAACCGGCAACGTCAACAAAATCGAGACCAACGGCGATGGCGTCTTCTCCGCGTCGGGGCTGCAGTTCGGCAATTACCTCGTAACCGCGACCGCCAGCTCATTCCAAACGACCACGACGAAGCCGTTCGTGCTGAATGTGGGCGCAACGGTTCGCGTCGACCTTAAGTTATCCGTGGCAGCGGCGGCCGAGAATGTCACTGTGACGGGTACGAATGCGACGGTGAATACCACCAGCGCAACGGCCGGAACAACCCTGGACCAGGAACAGATTCGTAACCTGCCCACCAATGGCCGCGATGTGATGGACTTTCTGGAGATTGCGCCGGGATCCGTGAATTCAACCGGGTTTTTCCAGGGCAGCGTCAACGGCCAGGAAAACTTTATGACCGGTCTCAATGTCACCCTCGACGGTCAGAATTCAACCCGCCCGGATGTCAACGGCTTCGACGAGACCGAGGGCAACGAACAGTCGCGGCTCACCCGGGCCAGCGTCGACAGCATCCAGGAGATCGATTTCGCCAACAGCGGGTACAGCGCTGAAGTGGGGCATTCGCTCGGTCCCCAGATGAACATCGTCACTAAAGGCGGGACCAACAATTACCACGGCGAAGTCTTCGATTTCTTCCGCAATGACGCTCTCGACGCAAAAGATTACTTTGCCAGCACCTTGTCGAACCCCAAGGTGCCCTTGCGGATGAACCAGTTCGGCGCTAACCTGGGCGGTCCTTTCCTGAAAAACAAGCTCTTCTTTTTTGCCAGCTACGAAGGCATTCGCCAGCACACCACGCAGATCGACTCTCTCTACGCAATCCCCAGCGCGTATGTGCGTTCCCAATTTGTTCCGGCCATGCAGCCGGTTCTGGCGCAGATGGCGCCCCTTCCGGCGAACTGTAACTCGATTCCCGCTCCCGCATCCTGCGCTGTTCCAGGATTTACAGACGCCAATCCTGCGTTCGGCTCCGACCTCGTCTACGATCCTGCCGCCTTGCCAACCTCGCTCCGTGAAGACAGTGGCGCAATTCGCGTCGACTTCAATATCGCGAATCGCGATCGGATGTTTGTGCGTTACAACGTCGATAATGGCCTCACCAATCAGGAAATCGGACTGAATGAAGGGCAGACGACGCCGCTGCTCAACATCAATCAATCTCTCATGGCCGATGAAACCCACACCTTCACCCCAACCCTCATCAACGAGCTCAGCGTCGCGGTCCACAGGTTCTATTCGGATACGAATTCCGATACCCCGCAACCCCTCGTCGGGTTTGGGGGATTCTTCACCAATCTCGGCGCGCTTCCCGGCCCGAATACTTTCAACCAGATCAACCCCCAGACCGTTTTTGAGATCCTGGATAACGCCACAAAAACGGCGAAGAATCACACCCTTCGCTTCGGAACGCAGATCCAGTTCAATCGCATCGACGAATGGCTGCGGCCCCAGCAGACCTTCTCTTTCGGCAGCTTCTCCGACCTGGAGAACGACCGGCCCTTCGTTCTGCAGAAGATCGGATTCCCGACCTTCGTTGGCGTGCGCAATTCCGACTGGGATCTGTATGCCGAGGATGACTGGCGTATGACCCCAAAACTCACGCTCAACCTCGGCGTGCGGGCCGGCATCAACACCGCCTGGAGCGAGAGAAACCACCTGATGCCGAACTTCGACTTCGCCACCCAGACGATTTCGTCTCCCACCCAGCCGTTGTACAACGGGCCGACCGACGATGTCGCTCCCCGTCTTGGGCTCAGCTACGACCCCTTTGGCAGGGGCAAGACCGTGGTTCATGCCTATTACGGCCTCTTTTACAATCCCATGCACTGGGGGGTGAACCTGATGAGCAACAACCCCGCCTACCAGAGCTACTCGGTGAACGCGTTTCAGGCGCCTCTCGCCTATCCCATGACCAACCCCGCGCTGCCCGCCGGCACGCAGAACGTGTACACCTTTCCCAAGGATGCGCACGATCCGTATTCGGCGAACTGGCTCTTCGGTATCCAGCAGGAGATTCTGCCCAACACCGTTCTCACCGTTAATTACACCGGGAACGAGGACCATCATCAGGATGCCGGAATCGATTTCGCCGCGCTCAACCTGAACCCCGCAAATTACTTCACACAAGCCCACCTGTTAACCGGCTTTGCCAATGAGTATCTTGAGGCCGATGCGCTGCACTCCAGCTACAACGCCCTCCAGGTGCAGCTTCGTCACAATACCCGCCGCCTCAACGTGGAAGCCAACTATACCTGGTCCCACGAGATCGATGACATGGTCAACGTCTTCAACAGCTTTTCCAATCCCTACAATCCGAACTACGACATCGGCTCCGGCGACTGGGACATCCGCCATAACCTTACCGGCAGCGCCGTCTACAACTTCACCGATCTGGAAGGGCACAATGCGCTCACGCGCAGCGCTCTCGGTGGCTGGCAGGTCTCCAGCATCGTGCAGTCACGCTCCGGCGCTCCCTTGGACGTTACTGACTCGGGCGGCGGCATCTTCGGCCTTTCCACCCGTCCTAACTCCACCGGTCAGCCGATTAAGCTGTCCAACTTCTCCTGGCCCTACCACAGCTATAACGTAAACGCCTACGCGGTTCCACCCGCCTTCAACGGCGTTCCCGGCGATCCTTCCACTCTTGGAAACGTCGCGCGCAACAGCCTCCGCGGCCCTGGATTCGTCCAGTGGGACTTCTCCGGGATGAAGAACTTCCCGCTCACGGAGAAAGCGAAACTCCAGTTCCGCGGCGATCTGTTCAATATCCTCAACCATCCCAACTTTGGAAACCCCAACGTGGGAGTCTGCAATTCGTTCAGCATTTTCGGCTGCACCATGAACCAGACCTTCGGCCAGGTTGGCCAGACCATTGCCGGTCAGGACAACACCCTCGTGGGCTCGGGCACAGCCCGCCAGGTTCAGTTTGCCCTGAAGCTGATGTTCTAGACTTCGCGCAAAGCGCCTCCTCACAACAGGGTGATCGATCCAATCGATCACCCTGTTTCTTTTTCTGCGGGAGCTTGCGTGAGAGGGGAGTGGAGTCGAAGGACAGGCCTTAGACCCGGACTTGCGCCCGGATTGTGCCGTGTTCCCGGTCGGCCTTCTGGCCGCAGGGGCGAACCGTGTAGGGTCCAACAGCCGCCGGGATAATGATTGTCTCCGCGTAATGAACGATGAACGGTTTGAAGTCGCCGCGCGGGCTCTCTACGACAGCCTCGTCGCCTTCGATCAGATTCAGCACATGCACCGTCCCCTCCGTGTTATGAGGAACAGTGCCCGTGAACCAGTGTCGGCGTGTTTCAATGAACTCCAGCGCATGCAGACCCGTGCGTTCCTCCCGCCAGCCGTCGCCTGAGGCCACCGGTTCAACCCGATTGATCAGAGACTTGCGCACCCACTCCGTAGTCCGATTCCACTGAATATTGGCAATGCCATGCTGCAGGTGAATGGGCCGCGGCCGCCCGTCGAGCCCAAGACGCCCCCAGTCCCACAGCTTGAACGTAAAGATGTAGGGCGTAGCGCTGATCTCCAGCACCATGCTGTTCCGTCCCGAACAGTGAATCGTGCCCGCCGGAATCAGGAAGTGGTCGTGCTTCCGCGCCGGAAAGCGGTTGACATACTCTTCCGCGGGAAAGTCGAAGTCGCCCTCCTGCGCTCGCTCCAAATCCCGCACCATCGCTTCGCGATCGATCCCTTCCTTCAGCCCCAGATACACGCCGGCGTCGTCGCCCGCGTCCAGCATGTAGTAGCTCTCGTCCTGGGTGTAATCCATCCCAAAGTGCTCGCGGATATACGAGGTCAGCGGGTGTACCTGCAGCGATAGATTCCCGCCGCCCACGGTATCCAGAAAATCGAAGCGAATGGGAAACTCCGCCCCAAAGCGGGCAACCGTTCTCTCGCCCAACAGCTCCTCAGGATGCGCAAAGACAAGATCGATGGAAGGAATCTCTACCCGCAGATCGCCGAACCCGAGCAATAGGCTGTTCTCTTCCGGAACGCAGTCAAAGCACCACGCATGATTCGGCGCGCCGTCATCCGGAAGATTGCAGACGCGTTCCATCCAGTGGCCGCCCCACGGGCCGGGATCGAAAAACGGCACCACCCGCAACGGACGCCGCACAGCGTCGGCCAGACTGCGGCGGAAATCGTCGCCCGTAATGGCTTTGGGATGTCCCGGCTTGTTGGTGTCCAGCAGCAGATCGATTCTGTCGAACAGCTGCCGCTTCAGCCGATCCGCCGCACGCCAGTCCACAAAAAAGGCCCGCTTGTATTTAAGCGACGCGCGCTCCTGAAAATTCTCCGATCCAAGATTAGCGATCTCGTTGCGCCGCTGCCGCTGCTGCAGTTCCCACCGCGCCATATCGGCATACACCAGCAAGCCCGGCTCAGCGCACACGAGCGAGGCACCAGGACCCAGCACGATAACCGGTTCGCCGCTCTTGCAGCTCCGCCGCGCTCCCTCCAGACGCGCAGGATCGAAAAACCCCTCGATCTCGATCTCATTCATCTCGCCGAAAACTGGATCGTCGCCCAAAAAAGGCTCCAGCATGGCGTCGATCGCCGTGGCCGGCCGGAACAAATCCGGCGTCATTACGAAGCTCGCCCGCGGCAGCACAGCGGCCAGTTCGCGGCGCACTTCCTCCAGTGCCACGCCCGGATAGCATTCGATCACCACTACCGACGAGCCGCTCAGCCGCTCGCCGATCGCCGGCGCCACCGCGCCCCAGCCATCAAGGCATTCTTCGCGCGAGCCGGAAGGAATAAAAGGGAACCTATCGTACAAGCGGCAGCTCCTGTTCAAAGAGAGGAACGACGCCGAGAAGAGCAGCATCGTTGCCAAGCTGGGCCGCGCGGACCCGTACCGTACCCCAGGGCGTCCACGCATTCCCCCGCACGTACTCCTGGAGAAAGGGAAGGATGGCATCGGCGCTCTTCATCACGCCTCCGCCGTAAACCAGCAATTCCGGATCGAAGGCATGAATCGCCGCCACCGCCGCCGCACCCCATACACGCAGGCAGTGATCGACAATGGCACGCGACACAGAATCACCCCCCGCCGCACATCCAAAGAGGTTTTCAAAATCAACTCTGCGCGCAGCCAGCGCACTGGCGGCAAACCCCGGCCACGCCTCCGCGACCAGCGGCAAGCTCCACCCCGAAGCCTCCGACTCCGCGCATCCCAGCCCACCGCAGGTACAGCGGCGCCCGTTCAACGTGACAGGAACGTGCCCCCCCAGCACGCCCGCCTGATCGTGCTTGCCCCGCAGCAGCCGCCCGTCGATCATCGCAACCCCGCCGATCCCGGTGCCCAGCGTGAACATCACTACCTCGGTTTCGCCCTGAGCGGCGCCCGCATAGCACTCGCCCAGCAACGCCAGTCGCGCATCGTTCTCCAGCCGCAGCGGCAAATCGAACTGCTCCCGCGCCCATCTGGTCAGATCAAGCGAAGGCCCATCCTCGTATTTCCCGTTCGTCGAAGCGATGCGCGTCCGCCTCGAATCGACGAGCCCACAGAATCCGAACCCGACGGCCTGCGCCCGATGCGCAGCATGCATTTTCCCCAGCGGAGCGGCGATCACCGCCAGAGCCGCCGCCAGCGACGACGATTCCGGTAAGGAGACCGTCTCCCGCTCAAGAACCTCCCGGTTCTCCACCAGCGCGCAGGTCGCGTGAGTTCCGCCGAGATCGACGGCCAGAATCTTCATGGGCAGACCTCAGCGCCCGCGCTCACGACGGCCGCAAAGGCGGTTCCACGGTATACCGCCGCACTCGACCCGATCGCGGAGAGCTTCGAAGTGGATGAGGGCCAGGGCACGAAATCGTGGATCTCCCTTGTCATGGCTGCCATTTAACCCTCAAAAGGATACCAGAAGATGTTCGTTTAGCGCGCAAAAGAACATTAAAGTGAGCGAAAAGACCACAGCAAGTCCTTCCCGCTCGCGGCGATCAGGGACAGCGGCACCCAGCGGCCTGCCCGCTCTTGTGACGATGCCTCAACCGCTCGGGCCGGGCGCGTACACCTTAATCCAGTGGCTCCTCACCTCCGGCCTCATGTTGCTGCCCTTCGAATTGAAGACAATCAGGTTCGTCTCCAGCTTCGGCATGTGGCAGTCAATGCAGTTGTTGGTGACGGGGTGGTCGCTCCTCGCGAATGTCGCGGAGTTCGGCTTATGACAAGTCAGGCAGCGCTGCGAAAACTCCGCCAGATCATGTTGCGGAGCATGAACGTCATGGCAGGTGAGGCAGGTCATGCCGGATGCCTGAAAACATCGACTCCTCCGCAGCATCGCCACCTGATTGTCATGCACGTCCGGCGCAGCATCCGGATCGGGTTGCGGCAATCGGATATACCTCCCCAGCGGCTCGCCAGGGATGTAGGAAAAGACCGGCAGCAGCGCATCGCCCTGTCCGGCATGGCACCAGGCGCAAAGGTCCATCTGCCGTTCTCGCGAGAAGCGCGCAGGGTTCAGAATGGCGCTGCCTGAAGGCGCTCCCGGGTTGGCTGTCTCCCGCTGTACATGTTCTTTGCCCGGCCCATGGCATTTCTCGCACTGGATGCCGGCAACAAAACCTGCGTGGCTGTAGCGGTTCGATGGCGGCGACTGGCTTTCAATAGAAGTAGCGTGGCACTCCAGACATCGGGGAATGATCGGCCGGTCGAAATCGGCGAATCCGTCTCGGTATCCGGGACTGTTCACCCACCCCAGGGTCCGCCAGTACGACACCGGCAGCTCAAACAGCTGATCGTCGTCCCAGTACAAATACGTCTGCCCTTTACCCCCTGATCCAATCACATAGGCAAATTGTTCAGATCGCTCTCTCGTATGTGGAGGCACTCCGGCCACGGCCGTCTGGAAAAATTCAGCCTTCCCATCGGCACGGCGCTCGTCCATCTGAAAAAATAACTCGGCATTCCCAGTCCTGAGCACATTCTGCCCAGGCGCAAAACTCCCCAGAATCGATTTCTCATCCGGCAACCGCGAGGTCAGGGAATGCGCCGTCTGATGAAAAGATTCGACCCTGTCCGCGTGGCACGATCGGCACGCGTCATCGCCCACGTAGTTGGCGCGCTGATCGCTGTGAACCCGCGCCGGTGTATCCGCCCCCGCATAGACCGGAGCAGCCGAAAAATGCCATTCCGGCCCCGTCACCCCGATGCACAGCACAAGGACGAAGGCTCGAATGCCGGAGCGCAGGCGAGAATGTGTGCAAACGGCGCGGCTCTGTCTTCCCATCGATCAAAAGTGTAGCGGAGGAACGGGAAAAGGAGTTTCCCCCAGGCCCAGAGCTGGGAACGCCCCAGCCAGCCGAACTTGTCTGTCAAACGGCGAATTCCGATTGACGAGTGCATTGGCGATTTTGCCCTCTTCGACGACAACCAGGACCAATCGCTGGTGATATGGGCGTTTATCAGGACTAATGCTCCGAGGTCGGCTCAAGTCCCTGCTCGAAGAGTGCATTGGCCTGAAGTCGACAATCGGGATCGATGGTTTCCTCGATGGCAGCCCTAACGATTCGCAGCCGTGTCGCATCGCACCCGCAGCCTTTAATGCGCCGATGCGTTTTGCTCTGCGGCGCGAAGTTTCTCGAGGTCGCGCTGCCCATCGAGGTAAGCCAGTGCACCGCGGTGCATCAACTCGAGGTAGGCAAGAGTCTCTGTGCGGCGGACGCGCTCCTCGAGAAGAAGGCCGAGGTACTCGTCAAGCTGTGCCGGCGTAATGTGAGAGAAGTCGGAGGGACCGGATGGATAGCCGGTCTGGAACCGCTGCTCGAAAGCGACGCGTTTGGTGGCAACCTCCTGGGCGCGCTCCTTGAGAGCTTCCGATTTAATGACAGCGACTTCGGCGTCGCCGGTACTGTTGATCTCATCCTCGCTAAGCAAATGAATGAGGCCGCTGGATTTGGCCGCGGCGAGGTTTCCGAGTCGGATTGTCTCGATGGGGAACAGGGGACGATACGCTGGCGGAGGCAACGGGTGATCGTGCGAGATCGTCTCCCGAACCTGCTGTATGCGAGCCGTGAGATCTTCGACCTGCTGAGTGTTGGCGTCCCGGTTTTCATCAACATCGCGCAGATAGAGGCGCGCATCGGTGATGGCGGCCTTGCGCAGCTCGATACGCTGATGGTGCTCGTGAATGAGCTCGACGGTTTGTTCGAGGCCGATGGCGATCAGGATGCCGATAGCAATCGTACCGATGTGGATGAAGAAGTCTTTCCAGGTGTGATCGGACTTCTGCGGCGGGTGGATGTCGATCATGGCGTGGCGCTCCGAGTGGCGGGGGAAGGTACTGTGAGGTCGGGAGGCTTTCCGTCCGGGAAGGCGCGGCGGGTGAGGTCGTCGCGATCGGTGGCGCCGTCCAGCACGGCGCCGGTGAAGTGGTCGAAGAAGTGGACGCGAACGACGACGCGGTCGACGGTCTTGATGTACGCGGCCAGGAGGTTCTCGTACTCCGCGAGGTCGGCGGGCGACATGGTGTCGAGGTTGGGGATGCGCGCGGGATACCCCATGTCGAACGCTCCGGGCGAATCGACGAAGCGCTCCTCGAAGCCTTCGAGGGCCAGGGCTGCGTGCTGGAAGTCGTCGAGTGCGTTGAAGAGGAGATCATGCTGGAGCACGATGCTGTGATAGAGGTCGATCTCGATGGCGGGAAGCAGCGTGATGGTGGCATCGAGTTTGGCGGTGTCCCAGATTGCGATCGACGGAGCCAGCGGGACCTCGTTGCGGCGGTTATCCGTGGAGGCGGGGGGCGCAGGAGGTGAGGGTTTGCCGGCCCGGCGTGCGGATACGGCGGAGCTCAGCTGCAACGTGTAGGCACGGATGTCGGCGAAGACGCGAAAGTCGACGGCGTCGTGGCGGAGATCGGCGCGGAGCTCGGAACGAAGGTTTTCTTCGAGCTCGCGGCGCTGGTGCAGGTGGTGGACGGCTTCGACGGTCTGCTCAAGCCCGATGGCGATGATCAGGCCGACACAGATCGTGGCGATGTGAATGAAGAAGTCGCGCCAGGTGGTGGCGGCGTGGTGGGCGGGGTGTACGTCGAGCATGCGGGCTCCCTGAGATCTATTCGGTTGCGCTGGACTGGTTGGAACCGGTTGTGCTTCTAGGGCTTCGGCGTACCTCCAAAGAAAGTCGCGGAGCCATTCTCGACAAGGGTTCGCCGCATCGCGGCCTTCTGGAAGGAGTACATCCCGTCCAGTGAATGAACGCCTGCCAGAATCGCTTCGTCACCTCCTTCGACCAGGGCGAGAGTGGCGATGCTCCTGCGAATGGCGCCGTCAACCTCTCCCAACCGGAAGAGGAGATCGTCGCGATGAGAGAGGCTGATACGCTGAATGGCCGGATTCGCTTGTTCATACTGGCCACGTAGACATTCGCTGATCAGGGTGCGTAGCGTTTCGTGCAGGTATTCGTCCGCGTCGATCTCCTCTACGGTGTTGTAGTCGAGCCGCGCGAAGAGCTCGGCCTGGTCAGCGGGAAGGAGCGCAGCGAGGCCCGCGGCCTGAGCGGCCGACCATGTGGCTCGTGAGGGAGATACATAGAGCGCGGACCCGGCGTTTGGAAGGACGCCGTGCACGTCAACGGAATCGCCGGAACGTTTTCCGGCGAGCAGCGCATCCTCAAGCGACCGGATGTATGTGGTCTGCACTTTGAGCCTGTCGACCGAATCGCGTATCAGCGGCAGGTTGCTCTGCGCTTCGGCGTGCATTTGTTCGGTGAGTTGGGCGACCTGGTGCCGGTGGTGGAAGTACTCGACCGTTTGCTCCAGGCCGATAGCGATGAGGATGCCGATCGCAATCGTACCGATGTGGATGAAGAAGTCCTTCCAGGTGTGATCGGACTTCTGCGGCGGGTGAATGTCGATCATGGAGCATTCTCCGAGGAATGGAAGGTCAGGGTTGGCGGGAAGCGGTGTTGGCGCGCCGGATGTCGTCTGCCATGTCAGCGCGCGACTGGACGCCGCGAAGGACACTGATAGAAGCACCCTTCCACCAGGCGATCCAGATCCTCTCCTGTTCGAACTCCACGAGGTGATTGTCGAAGATGGCTTCGGCGTCGTCGCGCTGGGCGAGGGTGAGGTGAACGGTCGCTCCGGTGTTCAGGGGGTATCCGGTGCGATCGCCGAAGGTCTTCACGCGCTGGAAAGCGGTAGTGGTGGGCTGGACCACGTCGTTCCAATGCGCGCCTTCGGTATCGACGCGGTCGAAGACTTCGGCGAGGTTTTCCGGCAGGAGCTCGACCTTCCCGCTGGTTTTTGCGACTTGCCAGACCGAGCGGGAGGGTGACTGTAGGTTGTTCTGCGCAGGTGGTTGAGGCATGGTGACGGTGATATATCCGCCGTGCGGCTGGGCATTGCGCAGGGCTGCAAGCGAGGCTTGCTCCCAGGCAATCTCGTGGTGAGCTACATCGAGATCGAAATCGAAGACTTTCAGGTTGTCGGCACACTCGCGATGGAAACCTTCGATCAGGGCCTGGCGCTCGTGCCGGTGGTGGAGGACCTCAACGGATTGTTCGAGGCCGATGGCGATGAGGATGCCGAGGATGACGATGAAGAGGTGAGTGAAGAATTCACGGCGCGTCATGGGTGCGTGCTGGGGCGGGTGGATATCGATCATCGGGGCGGATTTCTCCACAGGGATTTCTGGTTGCTGACTCACGATTTCAGGTGGATCAAGGCCTGGTGGCGTTTCGGACGCAGGCAAAGGGGACGGATCGGCATCGATCCGCGTCTCGGCGGCAAGCGAGATGGGGTCTTGCTCTTTCATGCATGCATTTCGTTTGCGGCTCGGAGGACACGAGTTTATCGCAAGCCAGCGATCGGGGGCCACATATCTATTGCTGCCAATCGCCATATCGCTCATCGAGGTCTGACTAGTACTGATATGTCGGCTTGTGTTGAGGAATCCGGGATGGTTGGTTCTGGAATGACGTCAACAGGCAAATGCGCTCACCGAGCCCATTTTGCCGAGTGCCATCCGCCGAATCGGCGAATGAAACTTACCCCCCAGCGACAGCTTCGGCCACGTGACCTTCGTACCCTCCCGCCCCGCGATTTCCCTTGCTTCACCCCGCGCACCCGCCTAACCTGAGTCACAGTGGGGATGGTCCGCCCAGGCGGATTTCATCCCCACCGGCGTTCTGGGTTAACTCCCGCAACTTCGTTTTGGAGCCTCTGAAAACACCCCCAGCAGGGTAATACCCAAAAGGTATTACCCTCCTAAGCGTCTGTTTTGTGCGGATTGCCATAGCCCACCCCCCTGGGGGGGGTGGGGGTAAGGCGGAAAAGTGAACTTACTTCACGCCATTACCGGACTCGCGGAACCCCTTGCTCAGTCCGGGCGCCTTCGATTCGACGAAGCGCCAGGATAACGGATTCCTGGACTCTCACTCCGTCGCCTCAAACGGCGCGAGGCGACAAGGATGCGGCGCTCAGGATCATGCCACTGCGCAGTTCCGTGTGCTCAATGTCACATTTTCCCGTGACCTTCGTCACGGATGGGGCCGGGGCGCGAGGCGTAGGGTCAGGACAAGCCCGAGCAAGGAAGGGGGGCTTTCCTTATGCCAGCTTCCAGTGGGCACTCGCATTCTCATCCGCAGACAACCGTTCTGCGCGGAGCGCAGCGTTTTCCGTTCCGGACGATCGTGGCCGCGACCGATTTTTCTGAAGGCTCGTCGGCAGCGCTGCGTTGCGCGCAGGATCTGGCGCGGGAGCAGCATGCAAAATTGCTGCTGGTCCATGTGATCGATCCGGTGGGCTACGCGTTTCCTGAGGGAGCTCCGCCGGCGGTGACCCGCGACAAAGCGGCGCGCGAGGAACTCGCCCGGATTGAGGCGGAAGTACGGCAACAGGGGATTCCGGTGCACTCGCGGATCGAGACCGGAATTGTGTGCGAGCGGATCCTGCTGTCGCTCCGCGATCATAAAGCGGCGCTGCTGGTCATGGGGACGAACGCGGTAACCGGCGCAGGACGCGCGGCCCTGGGAAGAGTGACGCGACAGTTGCTGACCCAGTCGCCGTGCCCGATTTTGGCCGTCGCTCCCGACGATGCCGACAAGCCGCGGACCTTCGGTCACTGGCACAATGTGCTCGCGGCGACGGATTTCTCGCTGGCGTCGCTCAATGCTCTGCACTATGCCCAGCGGATTGCAGGACGACACCTGATCCTGCTGCACACAGCGCGCTGCGGGCGCCATGAGGAGTGTCCCAACTGCCTGGAGCGCCTCCGCTTTCTGGCGCCATTCAACGAGTCCCATACGATTCCGGTGGATCACCTGGTGACGGGCGGCGATCCGGCAGACGAGATCGTGAAGGCAGCAAGGCACCTCGGCCCGGATCTGATCGTGCTGGGGTCTCCGTCGCCGGAGCACCAGGAACACGATCTGGAGCACAGCACCGTAGCGCGGGTGGTCACCGAGGTCGCGTGTCCCGTGTTGATCGTGCCCGAGAACCGGGAACGGTACGCGGATGAGCTGATTGAAGAAGTGCAGGAGCAGCCGGTAATCGCCAGCCGGTAGCCAATAGCGTGCGGCGAGATCCCATGTCTCCGGCCGGAGACATGGGATCTCGTTCTAGCGGAGGGTTTGGCCGGGTTCGGTGTGGATCACTTCGACGCCGCTGCCGCTGAGCTCCTTTTCCAGTGCGCCCGGAGTGCCCGTGAGAGCCGGAAAGGTTCCGAAGTGGATGGGCAGGACGCTCTTCGCGCCCAGAAACTTCGCAGCCAACGCCGCGCCTTTGGGTCCCATGGTGTAGTGGTCGCCGATGGGAAGCATGGCGATCTGCGGATGATGCAGCTCGCGAATGAGCTGCATGTCGGAAAAAACGCCCGTATCGCCCGCGTGGTAAAGCACAGGTCCGTTGTCGATGGTCATGACGAAGCCGGCCGGATTGCCTCCATAGATGGTTCTGTCGCCGTCAGTGATGCTGGAGGAATGGCGGGCTTCCGTGAGGGTGAGGGTGACGTCGGCGTGGCGATGGGAGCCGCCGATGTTCATGCCGATGGCGCGGTCCTGGGAGACGCCTTTGGACTGGAGCCAGCCGACGAGCTCGTCCACGCCGACGACAGTCGGGCCGTGCTTTTTGGCGACGGGGAGCGCGTCGGCGATGTGGTCCGTGTGGCCGTGGGTGACGAGGAGGAGGTCGATCTGGTCAGGGAGCTTGAAACCTTTGGGAAATTTGGGATTGTGCTCGAGGAAGGGGTCGATGAGGATCGTGGTTCCCTTCGCGGTTTGAACGAGAACGGTGGCGTGTCCGAGCCAGGTGATGGCAACGCCTTTGAAGTCGGGCATGGAGTGAATACCTCGATGTGCAGGTTACGAGTTACAGGTTACAGGGACGGCGGCCAGTCGTCGGCCCATTCTGATTTGTAGGATGCTTCAGGCTTTTGGCGGAAAAAGCAGTGCCATCCGACGGCACTTGACGGGGGGGTGAGGGTGGGCGTAGCTTCTCCGCATGGGCGAACAAAAGGCGAAATTGGCAAAGAAACCGGTGGCATCGGCAGCGAGCGGGGGTCCGTGGGGCGGGACGGCGGGGAGTTCTGCGGCGCCGATGCCGTCTCTGGCGCCGACTCTGTTTCCCATCGTGGGCCAGGGGCCAGTAGGTATTGCTCGGCTGGCGGCGGAAGGCGAGAGCGCGGGCGAGCGGAAGCTGGTGGTGTTTCGGACCATGGCGCCGCGCTCTTTGCTGAACCGGACCGACTCCAAGCGGATGCCGTGGATGACGTGGACGATCAATCCCTATCGCGGATGCGAGTTCGGTTGTCGTTACTGCTATGCGCGGTACACACATGAGTTCATCCACCCGGTAGATGGAGCGGGCGCGTCGGACTCGGAAGGTCCGCTGGCGGATTCAGCGGTGGACCTGTTCGAGCGAGAGATCTACATCAAGCAGCATGCAGCGTGGCTGCTGCGGCAGGAGCTGAGGCAGGTGCGGCCGGGGGAGTACATCGGGCTGGGAACGGCGACCGATCCCTACCAGCCGGTGGAGCGGACGGCGAAGGTGACGCGCAGCGTGCTGGATGTGTTTGCGGAGCGGACGGGGCTCACACTGGGGATCGTAACTAAGTCGACGCTGATTGAGCGGGACATCGATCTGCTGGTGCGGATCGCGGAGCGGAACCGGCTAACCGTGTGCCTGACGATCACGACGCCGGATGCGGGGCTGGCGCGGATTCTGGAGCCGCGGGCGCCGCGCCCTGATCTTCGCTTTCAGACGGTAGAGCGGCTGCGGGCTGCGGGGCTGCGGGTAGGGATCCTGTGTTCACCGCTGATGCCGGGGATTACGGACACTTCGCGGGCTCTGGAGGCGATGGCGCGGCGGGCGAAGAAGGCGGGGGCGAACTTTTTCGCGTCACAACCGCTGTTTTTGAAGCCGTGTTCGAAGGCAGTCTTTCTGCGGTTTGTGCGGGAGCATTTTCCGGCGCTGGAGCCGATGTATGCGGTGCGATATGGGCAGGGGGCGTTCGTGTCGAAGGCGTATCGGGAGCGGGTGGCGGCGCTGGTGAAGGCGGCGGTGAAGAAGTATGAGATGGAGCCGCGCTTCGAGGAGAGGGTCGGCAAACGGGCGCAGGCGGTGGGGCCGGTGCAGGGGGAACTGTGGAGCAGCGGATAACGGATAACGAGATGATTATCGATCAGGTTTAATGGCGGCGAATCTTTAACGGCCGTCAACCTCTTCCGTTGGTTCGTCGGCGTAGTCTGTTGTTCCTGGGTCCGAACTTACCCGGAGGAGAATGCAATGCCCGCACTCACACTGAAGGACGGCACCAGCCTTTACTACAAGGACTGGGGCAAGGGTCAGCCCATCACCTTTTCGCATGGATGGCCGCTGAATGCCGATGCCTGGGATGCCCAGATGCTGTTTCTGGGGCAGCAGGGGTATCGCGTGATCGCTCACGATCGGCGGAGCCATGGACGGTCGTCGCAGACGTGGGACGGCAACGACATGGACACGTATGCCGATGATCTGGCCGAGCTGTTCGACCATCTCGATCTGAAGGACGCGGTGATGGTTGGGCATTCGACGGGCGGCGGTGAGGTGGCACGGTATCTGGGACGGCATGGGTCGACGCGGGTGGCGAAGGCGGTTCTGATCGGGGCGGTGCCTCCGGTGATGCTGAAGTCGGAGAATAATCCGGGCGGCCTGCCGCTGGATGTTTTTGACGGGATTCGCGCGGGCGTGGCGGGGAACCGGTCGCAGTTTTACAAAGACCTGACGATGCCGTTCTTCGGCTACAACCGGCCCGGCGCCAAAATCTCGGAAGGCGTGCGCGAGAATTTCTGGCTGCAGGGCATGTCGGGCGGGATCAAGGGGCAGTACGAATGCGTGAAGGCTTTTTCAGAGACGGATTTCAACGAGGATCTGAAGAAGATCGACGTGCCGACGCTGGTGATGCATGGCGACGATGACCAGATTGTGCCGATTGCGGATGCAGGAATGCTGACGGCAAAGATCGTGAAGGGGGCTCAGCTGAAGGTGTACAAGGGCTATCCGCATGGAATGCCGATCACGCACGCGGAGGAAATCAATCGGGATTTGCTGGCGTTTGCGCGAGGGTAGGGATTTAGAGTTTTAGGGTTTAGAGTTTGGAGTTTGTAGTTTAGAAAACCCCACCCTGTCCGCCAAGAGCTGGCGGACAAGATGGGGTACCCGGTTCTATTTCCGATTACTGAGCCTGCGGAGCGGGCGTCTGCTCGGGAACGGCGTCGGGGTAGAGGTTTTTGATAGGCGCGGATTCCTGCTCGCGGAGTTCAGGATGCGGCAGGGGCTTGCGGGGCAGCATCTGGTCGCGCATGGCGGCGTTGTAAACGAAGATCGCTTCGACGACGGCGGCCTGCTTGAGGTCGGAGGGCTGGAGCTCTTCGTAGACGTCCATGTTGGAGTGGTGGGTGCGGGTTTCGTAGTCCAGCTCATCCTGGATGAACTGGAAACCGGGAATGCCGACGGCGTCGAAGGAGAGGTGGTCGGTGCCTCCGGTATTGCGCATGGTGAGAGTGGTAACGCCGAGGTCCTTCAGGGGCTTGATCCACTGGGCGAAGATGGGGGCGACGGCAGAGTTTTCCTGGAGATAGACGCCGCGGATCTTGCCTGAGCCGTTGTCGAGGTTAAAGTAGCCGGAGATGAGGCGCTGCTCGGGCTTGATTTCCAGCGGGCCGGCGGCGCGGCGCATGAACTCCGGCAGAGCGGCCTGGTCGGGAGCGGTGGAAAGAGGCGCGAAGCCAAAGTGCTCCTTCACGTAGCCGCGGGAGCCGAAGAGGCCTTCTTCTTCACCGCTCCAGAGGGCGATGCGAATGGTGCGGCGGGGCTGGACGTGGAGTGCGTTGAGGATGCGCATGACCTCCATGGCAACCAGCGAGCCCGCCCCGTTGTCAGTGGCGCCGGTGCCGGCGATCCAGCTGTCAAGGTGGCCGCCGACCATCACGATTTGATCTTTCAGATTGGGGTCGGTGCCGGGGATTTCGGCGACGGTGTCGTAGCCATGCTCGTTGTCGCCGGTGAATTTGGTTTCGACGTCGAGCTGGAGAGACACGGGGACGTGGGCCTCAAGGAGGCGATCGATGCGGCCGTAGTTCTCGATGGCCATGACAACCGTGGGGACCTTCATTTCGTGGCCGCGAATGTAGGGCGTGCGGCCCATCGAGGCGCCGTTGTCGTCGAAGAAAGTGCCGCCGGAGCCGCCGCCATCGCGGCCGTCGCGGCTGGGCCGGATGACGGCGAGGGCGTGCTCATCGGCGAGAAACTGGATGAGCTTGTCGGTGAGCTTCATGCGCTCCATGTAAGCGTGCAGGCGGCGCGCTAACTCAGCGTTGGGTCCGCTGACGGGAAACTGGGCGAGGTCCTGAAGCTGCTGGTCGGTATAGCGGTTGAAAAGGGGCTGGTCGACGGGAGGGACGGGGCGCATTTCGCCGAGGAGAACGATTTTGCCATCGAGCTTGCCGTGGTACTTATCGAAATCCTTCTCGTCCTGGATGTTGACGTAGACGGCGGGAGCGGTGATGGGGCCATTCGTGGCCGGCGACCACGGCGTGGCCTGCGCGATGAAGACGGCGGTGTCGGGGGCGGTCATGCGAACCCAGGTGTTGAGCTGCTGCCAGCCCATGCCGAATTCGCCCCAGTCATCGAGGTGGGCGTTGACGCAGCCCATGGCGGTGAGTTGATCGCGGGTCCAGGCATTGGCTTTGGCCATGTTGGGCGAGCCGGTGAGGCGGGGGCCGATGTCGTCAGTCAGTGCAGAGGCGTAGTCCATGATGCGGGAGTGCTGGAAGCCTTCGTCGCGGATGCGGTTGTACATAGTGAGGTCGAGCTTTTCGACCGTGGGCTGGGGCTCGGACCATGGGCCCTGATCGGGATCAGAGGCAGCGGCGGCTGGCGCGGGGGCAGAGGCTGCCTTGTGCTTTTTCTGTGCGGTCGCTGCGAGAGGCAGCGTTGTGCAGAGGGCGAGAGCGAGGGTTAGAGACAGGCGGGAGCGTACGAGCATCAGTGGATCCTCCGAAAAGTGGAACAGCTGGACGGAAAGGACAGGGTACAGCGGACAGCGGACAGCGTATAGGGGAAGGCGGTGGCCGAGAGTGCCACAGGCCACAGGCCACAGGCCACAGGCCACAGGCCACAGGCCACAGGCCACAGGCCACAGGCCACAGGCCACAGGCCACAGGCCACAGGCCACAGGCCACAGGCCACAGGCCACAAGGTTGGAGGGATCGACAGGGTTGTATCGACCGGGATTGTTTAGAGAACGGCTTCGGGTTCGGCGGGTTGGGGGGCAGCGTCGTTGGGGAGTGGTTGGCGCTGGAGGCCGTCGGCGGGGAAGAAGACGGTGAAGACGGTACCGGCGCGGGGCCCGGCGGTGCAGCTCCGGACGCGGGCGCCGGCGTGGTGCTTGCGGATGATCTGGTCGCTGACCCACAGGCCGAGGCCGGTGCCCGTCGATTCCTTGGTGGTGAAGAACGGCTCAAAGATGTGGCGGAGGGCGCTCGGGGCGATACCCGAACCGGTGTCAGCCACAGTGACCGCTACGCCGGGCATACCGTGGCGGGCGATGTGGCGAGCGCGGACTGTGAGTCTTCCGCCGGCTGGGGTCATGGCATCGAGGGCGTTGCCAATCAGGTTGGCAAAGACCTGGCGGAGTTCGCCGGCGAGACAGAAGAGCTGGAGGTTGCCGGGATAGTCGCGACGGAGCTCGACCTGCAAAGACTGGATGCGGCCGGTGTGGAGGGTGAGAACGGAGTCGAGGAGCTCGCCGACATTCGCTTCGACGGGGAGCGTGGACTGCCGGTAAAAGCGGAGAGTCTGCTGGGTGATTTCCGCGACGCGGGTAACCTCCTGCTGGGCCAGTTCGGCAAAGCGGGCGGCCTCGGGGGCGAGATCTTCCTGGCGGATGAGGAAGAGCAGATTCATGACCGATTCGAGGGGGTTGTTGATCTCGTGGGCGATGGAGGCGGCCAGGCGTCCGGCGGCGGCGAGCTTCTCGGTGCGGCGGAGGGCTTCTTCGGAGCGGCGCTGCTCCGTAGTGTCGACGAGGATGGCGCCGACCCAGCGGGTGGTGCCGGGATCGGTGTGCACGGGGTAGAGGTGAACCAGCCAGCTGCGCGGGCGGCCGGACTCCTGCTCCCAGGCGATCTCAAGATTGCGCACCGGCTGCCCGTTGGTGAAGACGGTTTCGATGCACTTCTCGAGTCGGTCGGCGGCGGCGGGCGGGAGAATGCCGGCGGCGGTGCGGCCGATGTGGAGTGCGAAGGCGTAGCCGTTCATGTCGGATAGGAACTGATTCACCCGAACGAAGCGATATTTGCGGTCGAAGAAGGCGAAGCCGATGGGGGCGTTCGCAAGCATGGAGTCGAGAAGGGCGAGGGTTTCGTTGAGGCCGGACCGCTGCTCGTGGATGGACGCGACCATGCGGTTGAAGGCTTCGGTGAGGTCGGCCACCTCATTGCCGGCGGTCACCGCGAGGGGGAATCCGTCGGTGTCTTCGGGATTCTGGCTGAGGTGACTGGCCGTGCGGATCAGCAGCTCCAGCTGGCGGGAGGTGGACTGGGCGAGAAGCGCGGCGATCAGGGTGCAGCCGGCGAGAACGAACAAGGCCCAGAGAACGGTGATGCGGACCAGAGAACGCAAATCCCGCTGATCCTGACTGGGGTTGGGATAGATCCAGACGAGCAGGCGGACGTGGCCGCCCTGGCGGATGGGGGCGACGGCCTCCCATTGTTTGGAACTGGCGGCGAAGATGATGGGGCGATCGAGCTCGCGGAGATAGGTTTTCTCCTTGTCGGAGAGGACCAGCTTGCCGAGGACGTTGGGATCGGTGCTGGCGATGGTGCGGCCCTGCAGGTCAGTGATCTGTGCGGTGCTGACGCTGGGGGCTTCCGCGGCGCTCTGGACCACGGCGCTGAGAGCGTTGGTCTGATGACTGTCTGCGGCGAGCGATCCTTCGGCGGCGACCATGAAGGCCTGGCTTTCGAGGCGGCGGCGCAGACGCTGATTGAGCTCGGCGTTCTGCTGGCGGACGAGCAGGACGGTAAAGATGCTGACAACGATGATTTCGAACAGGACCAGGGCAGCCATGAACTGGCCGCGAATCGTGCGTGGTCTCAGGAACGACATAGATCAAAACATCCGCTCAAAAAGACGAAAGGGGCCAACAGCCAGCCTAAAAAATAAGAATGCGCTTGTCTGCGAGCTGAGCGCGGTGAAGGAGAAATTCATTCGGCCTGCATGCCCGCGAGGGCGCCGGCAGGGGACTGCTGTTTCAGTTTCAGGTCATTGGCGATTTGGCGGCCGTGGAAGCGGCCGTTCTCGATAAAAATCTCATTGGTGCGATCGCCGGCAATGATGACGCCGGCGAGGTAGATGCCGGGAACGTTGCTCTCAAGCGAGGTCGGGTCGCAGGCGGGGCAGCGGTATTCGCCTTCGATGCGGACGCCGAGAGATTCAAGGAACTCGAAGTCGGGCCGGTAGCCGGTCAGGGCAAGGACGGCTTCGTTGGCGAGGACGCGGGTGCCTTGCGGGGTCTCAAGGGTGACGGAGTCGGGTTCGATGCGGGTGACGGAGGTGTTGAAGTATGCGGTGATCTCGCCGTTCCTGATGCGGTTTTCGATGTCGGGAAGAATCCAGTACTTGACGTGGCGGTGCATGGATGGCCCGCGGTGGACGAGGGTGACGCGGGCGCCATGACGCCATAGCTCGAGCGCAGCGATGGCGGCGGAGTTCTTGCCGCCGATGACGAGGACGTCCAAACCGTAATAAGGATGGGGGTCGTTGTAGTAGTGGCGGACTTTGGGGAGGTCTTCGCCGGGAATGTTCATGAGGTTGGGGAGGTCATAGTAGCCGGTGGCGACGACGATTTTGCGGGTGCGGAAAAGGGTGGTGCGGCCGAGGGTGTCGTGGGTGAGGACCTGGAAGTCGAGATCCTGGCCGGAGACCTTCTCGACGCGATGGTACTGGCGGACGTCGAGCTTATAGAACATGGCGACCTTGCGGTAATACTCGAGGGCCTCGTTGCGGGAGGGTTTGGCATTGGGCGAGGGAAAAGGGATATCGCCGATCTCCAGCAACTCGGAGGTGGTGAAGAACGTCATGTGCGACGGGTAATTGAAGAGGGAGTTGCACAGGCAGCCCTTGTCGATGAGGACGGTGCGGAAGCCGGCGCGCTGGGCGTCGATGGCGCAGGCCATACCGGTGGGTCCGGCGCCGATGACGAGGACGTCGAAGGAGTCGGTGGGGCTGGCTGCGCGCGGGGAGTCGGGCATGCTCTTTAGATTAGACGATGGCGGGAGAGAGAGGCGGGTGGGGGCGCCGTCTGAGGGCAGTTGAAGATGTCCGGCACGGGCAGCCTTTGCCACGCGCGCGCCAGCTGCCCAATGGGACCGGAGGCGCGGCGACTTTAAACTTTAAACCTGGAGAGAATCAGTACAATGCAGCTTGCAACCCCGGTAAGCTGGTTGCGATGGAAGCCAGGCTGCGTCCCATTCTCACGTATGTATTCCTCGTGGCGCTGCTCAGCGCCATCCCCTACACGGTCATCATTCGCTCGCATCATCTGGGAGTGGGAGGCGGGCTGATGACGGGCGTCCTGATGTGGATGCCGGCCACGGCTGCTCTGCTGAGCTGCCTGTTGTTGAACATTGACGTTGGGACGTTAGGCTGGCGCTGGCGGCCCACGCGCTACGAAGTGCTGGCGTACGTTCTGCCGATTCTGTACGCGGTCCCGGTCTATTGCGCGTGCTGGGTTTTCGTGCCGCACTCGCTGGGATACCGCTCATTTGCGGACTCGGCGGCGCAGGCCTGGGCGATGCCCGGATCACCCAATGGCGCTGCCGCGTTGGCGATCGTGGTCTTTGCCACGTTCGGCGTAGTGCGCAGTCTCTCCTCGGCGCTGGGAGAGGAGATCGGGTGGCGCGGTTTTCTGCTGCCACGCCTCACCAGCCGTTTCGGCTTCACCGGGGGCTGCTTGATCAGCGGGTGCATCTGGGCGGTGTGGCATTACCCGGCGCTTTTGCTGGCCGACTACAACTCGGGAACTCCCAAGCCATACGCGTTGGCCTGCTTTACAGCCATGGTGATCGCGATGGCATTTGTGATGGGATGGATCCGCCTGCGCTCCGGCAGCCTTTGGCCATGCGCGCTGCTGCATGCCAGCCACAACCTGTTTGTGCAGGCCATCTTCGATCGCATAACGCTGCCGCAGACGCGCGCCCTTTACCTGACGACGGAATTCGGCTTTGGGCTGGCGATCACTATCGGGATAACGGCCGTCTTTCTGACACTGCGCCACCCGGTGCGGTTAGCTGCGATCGCAGCCGCGCCGGAGGCCGCCTGACCAGTGTCATTCGTGGTTAGACCCGAGGTAACGGCTGCGCTGCTCATGAATGGCTTGCCGCCTGTTCTTCAGAATCGCGAGGATGGAACGAAGGACGCAGAGGCCGAAGCCCTTTTCTTTTCGGCTCATTTGGCGTGACTGAAGTCATGCCCTGATACAACAGCGCAGCCGCGGGTCGGCGTATCTTCAGGCGGGAAAACGCTCGTGTCGATTAACCTGACGGTAAGGACATTTTCATGGCGACGATTCGGCAGGACGACTTGATTCAGAGCGTGGCGGATGCGCTGCAGTACATCAGCTACTACCATCCGGTGGATTACATCACCAGTCTGGCGCGGGCGTATGAGCGCGAAAAGTCGCCGGCGGCGAGGGATGCGATGGCGCAGATCCTCGTGAATTCGCGGATGTGCGCCGAGGGGCACCGGCCGATTTGCCAGGACACGGGGATCGTGACGGTGTTCCTGAAGATCGGGATGGACGTGCGCTGGGACGCGCAAATGACGGTGCAGGAGATGGTGGATGCGGGGGTCCGGCAGGCGTATCTCGATCCTGACAACACGCTGCGGGCGTCGATCCTGGCCGATCCGGCGGGGGCCCGGAAGAATACGAAAGACAATACGCCGGCTGTCGTCAGCGTCGAGATGGTGAAGGGCGGGAACATCGATGTGACCGTGGCAGCGAAGGGCGGCGGCAGCGAGGCAAAGTCGAAGTTCGCGATGCTGAACCCTTCGGACTCCGTTGTGGAGTGGGTGCTGAAGACGGTTCCGACGATGGGGGCGGGCTGGTGTCCGCCGGGGATGCTGGGCATTGGGATTGGCGGGACGGCGGAGAAGGCGATGCTGCTGGCCAAGGAATCGCTGATGGAACCGATCGACATGCGCGAGTTGCTCGATCGCGGGCCGAAGAATGGCCTGGAGAAGATGCGGGTTGAGATTTACGAGAAGGTGAACCAGCTGGGGATTGGCGCGCAGGGGCTGGGCGGGCTGACGACGGTGCTGGATGTGAAGATCCGGGATTATCCGACGCACGCGGCGAATCTGCCGGTGGCGATGATTCCGAACTGCGCGGCGACCCGGCATGCGCACTTTGTGCTGGATGGGTCCGGTCCGGTGGCGCTGCAACCGCCGTCGCTGGAAGACTGGCCGACGCTGACCTATGACGTGAGTTCGGCGCGGCGCGTGAATCTGGACACGGTGACGCGGGCGGAAGTAGCGACGTGGAAGCCAGGCGAAGTGGTGCTGCTGCGAGGCAAGCTGCTGACCGGGCGTGACGCGGCGCACAAGCGCATGACGGAGATGCTGAATCGTGGAGAGAAGCTGCCGGTGAACTTTACGAATCGATTTATCTATTACGTGGGGCCGGTGGATCCGGTGCGGGAGGAAGTGATGGGCCCCGCGGGTCCGACGACGGCGACGCGGATGGACAAGTTCACGCGGCAGATGCTGGAGCAGACGGGGCTGCTGGGGATGGTGGGCAAGGCGGAGAGAGGGCCGGCCGCGGTGGAAGCGATCCGTGACAACCACGCGGTGTATCTGATGGCGGTGGGTGGCGCGGCCTATCTGGTGTCGAAGGCGATTCGCGCGGCAAAGGTAGTCGCGTTTGAAGATCTGGGCATGGAGGCCATCTACGAATTCACGGTGGAGGATATGCCGGTGACGGTGGCCGTGGATGCGCAGGGGACGTCAGTGCACGAGACGGGTCCGCGGGAATGGAAGCAGCGGATTCAGACGGAGTTTGCAGGCGTGCCGATCTTAGCGTAGCGAGTAGCCGGTAGCCCGTAGGACTTTACAGGGAGCGGGCGAGGGCCAGTTCCACAACCTTGCGAATCATGTCGGTATAAGAGTAGCCGGCTTTTTTTGCGGCCATGGTGAATTCGGCTGCGCTGGCGAGCCACGGATTGGGATTGGCTTCGATGACGTATACCTCGCCTTTTTTGGTCAGCCGCATATCCACGCGGCCGTAGTCGCGCAGCTTGAGGGCGCGGTAGGCGGCGAGCGCGGTATCCTTCAGTTTTTTTGTGATGTCTTCGTCGAGGTCTTCAGCCGGGGCGGATTTTGTCACTTTGTAGGCCTCGGTTTCGTGATCGAACTTTACATCCTGGCCGGCGATGCGCGGGGTTCCGCGGGGCAGCTTGCTGAGGTCGAGCTCGACGAGCGGGAGCACCTCGGCGTTCTCGTTCCCGAGGATGGAAGCGTAGATTTCGCGGCCTTCGATGTACTCCTCAATGAGCGCCGGGCTGTCGAATTCCTCGTGGATGTAATGGATGCGCTCCATCAGCTCCTTCACGCTGTCGACGACCGATCCGGTATCAATGCCGATGGATCCGTCTTCTGAGACGGGCTTCACGATCAGGGGGAACTCGATGTCGTGGGAGTGGTCGGTGAGGCCTTTGTAGGAGGTGGCGAAGTCCGGAGTCTTAATCTTATGAAAGTCAAAGATCTTTTTTGCGATTGCTTTGTCCTGGGCCAGATAAAGAGACTGGGTTCCGCCGCCGGTGTAGGGAATGTGCAGCAGATCCAGGTAGGCGGCGATGTTTTTGTCCGCGGTGTCGTCACCGGCGTAGGACTCGGTGAGGTTGAAGATGAGGTCGGCTCCGCATTTGGCCAGCGCCAGCAGCGACTGGTTTCTGCCGTCGAGGACGTAATAGCCAGGCTGATGCCCGAGTTTGGTGAGCGCCTCGAAGATCTCTTCGCGGTCGCGGAGCGGATTCTCCTTTTTCCTGCGACGCTTGCCCGTCTTGCTGCGCAGGGGTCTGACTGGCTCCGGCTCCGGCTCCGGCGGACCCTCTTCCCAGACGTCGTGCAGAATCGTTACTTTCAGGCTTGCCATCAGGCCTTCACCTTCTTTGGATTAGTTTCCATCCGCCCTCCCGGCCGGATGCGAAGCACGCATCAACCAGGTCTCAGGGCGAAATGAATTTACCCCGAGTGATGTAGTTCATTGCCAGTGCGGTCGCGTACACCGAGACTTCTGTCAGATACTCTTTTTCACATCTTACGTCGGCGCGCAATCCCAGGTCGCTGACTTTTGTTTCGATGGTCTCGATCAGCTTTTTTACCAGCGGACGCTGCACGCCGGTCCAGTAGTTCACTTTGTCCACGAGAACCTTGCGATTCTCGCGCAGGAGATCGACCGCAGGACGAACATTTTTTCTGCGTCGCTTGGACACATTGAAGATGTCGTGCAGATCGGTATCAAGGGGAAGTTCGCCAGGGCTAAGCTGCTGTTCGAGCGCGCGCTGATAAAACTCGCCGACGGTCACATCCATTTCGTCCACGGTGATGTCGGTATCGCCGTGGGCCACGATGGGGTCGGTATCGCCGAGCCGGTGGCCAATGCGATCCATGTAGAGCAATTTCTTCATGGCGCCCCAGTCCTTGTAGCGCTTGCGCCAGTTGGAGCGAGGGGTGAGCCAGACGGCGAAGGTTTCAGCGAAGTCCTCGTCGGGATGCTTTTGCGCGTACCAGCCCTCCATGTGGCGCACGAACTGGCGCGAGAAGGGAACGGGCTTGTAGTTGTCGCGATAAGCGCGCCGGAAGGGTCCGAACAGGCTGCGCCATTCCTGCGTCTTATAGAGCGCGTAGGCGTAGTTGAAGGCGTGGCCGGCCTCGTGGCGCAGGTACATCATGACCTGGCGCGCGTCTTCAATGTCGTTCATCTCCGATTCGAGGCGCTGTAGCTTCGGGTCCGCGAGGTAGAACGGGATGCCGATGACCGGCTCCATGTTGGGGCAGCCCCACTCGTCGGTGAGGTAGACGCGGGGGCGAAAGCGGTTGAGACTCTTGGCGGCCAGTTCTTTGTAAAGTTGCTGGACGAAGCGTTCGAGGGGTGAGCCTTCGAGCTTGAGGCCGAGCTGCTGAATCGGCCGGGAGAGGATTTCCTGAACCTCTGCCGGCGCTTTTTCGAAGTTGGCCACGGATGGACGAAGCGTAGCAGAAGCAGCCGTTCCGGCATAGGCGTGACTGGTCGCCGCGGTTGGTGACTGGCCGTCACGGGCGGCGCGCCTTGCGGCGCAGAGCAGTCGTCCAGACAGGCGGGCCTTGCGACCTGGAGCGGAGGGACCCGGTGGCTGGCGTGACAAATCCTTTCGGCGGGCGGATCATCTGACATTCAGAGGGAGCGCCATGGCGGAGACGCGAAAAGAGAAGGACTCGCTGGGTTTTGTGGAGGTTCCGGCGGGGGTGTTGTATGGCGCACAGACGGCGCGGGCGGTGGAGAACTATCCCATCTCAGGGATGCGGGCGCATCCCCTGCTGGTTCGCGCGATCGGGATGGTGAAGCGGGCGGCGGCGGAGGCGAACAGGGAACTGAGGCTGATCGAGGCGAAGAAGGCCGATGCCATTATCCAGGCGGCGCAGGAAGTGATCGATGGCCAGTGGGACGCGGAGTTTGTGGTGGACGTGTTCCAGGCGGGTGCGGGCGTGAGCTTCCACATGAACGCGAATGAGGTGATTGCGAACCGCGCGGACGAGATTCTGGGCGGCAAGCGTGGGGAGTATGCGTTCGTTCATCCCAACGATCACGCGAACTATGGGCAGTCGACAAACGATGTGTTTCCGACGGCGATGCGGGTTGCGGCACTGCTGGCGCTGGAGACGCTGTATCCCCAACTGGACGCGCTGGCGGATGCGTTTGCGGCCAAAGGCAGGGAATTTGACGGCGTGATGAAGTCAGGGCGGACGCACATGCAGGATGCGGTGCCGATTCGGCTGGGGCAGGAGTTTGCCGCGTACGGGGTGGCGATCCGCAAGGCCAGCGAGGTGCTGCGGAATGCGGGCGATGGGCTGCGGGAGCTGGGACTGGGCGGGACGGCCGTCGGCACGGGTCTGAACACCCATCCCGAGTACCGGAAGAAGGCGGTGGAGAACCTGGGGCGGATTGCGGACCAGCCCCTGTTTCCGGCAGAAGATTTGCGATGGGCGATGCAGTCGCAGGCGCCAATGGGGCAGGTGAGCGCGGCACTGCGGGGGCTGGCGCTGGAGGTGATCCGGATATCGAACGATCTGCGGCTGCTGTCGTCTGGACCAAACACCGGGTTCAACGAGATTCATCTGCCGAGCCTGCAGCCCGGTTCGTCGATCATGCCTGGGAAGATCAATCCGGTGATGGCGGAGCTGGCGGCGATGGTGAGCTTCCAGGTGGTGGGCAACGATACGGCGGTGGCTCTGGCGGTGCAGGCGGGGCAGCTGGAACTGAACGTGATGATGCCGGCGATCGCGTACAACGTGCTGCAGAGCACGACGATCCTGGCGAATACCTTGCGAGTGTTCACGGAGAAGTGCGTCACGGGGATTACGGCGAACGAGGAGCGGTGCCGGCATTATGCGGAGAGCACGATCGCGCTTGCGACGGCGCTGAATCCCCGGATTGGGTATGCGAAGGCAGCCGAGCTGGTAAAGGAGTCGGTGGCGACGGGGAATTCGATTGTGGCGCTGGCGCGAGAGAAAAAGGTGCTGAGCGAGGCGGAGCTGAAGGAGATTCTGGACCCAGCGAAGATGACGGAGCCGCGGCCCGAGCGAGGGTGAAGCGATCACCACGGTCGCAGAGGCTTCGCTGTGACAGATACTGTCGAAGACGTGCTATCGTCTCGCGAAAGGGAAGAGTGGATCGATGACATCGCTGGCGCTTTCGGATGAGGCTGTATGCTGGCCGGCGTTACCGCTCGCCGACTGGCACGAAACCTGCGCGACGCTGCATATGTGGACCCAGATTGTTGGCAAAGTGCGGCTCAAGTTGACGCCGCTGGTCAATCACTGGTGGAATGTGCCGCTGTATGTAACGGCGCGGGGGCTGACAACGTCGCGGATTCCTTACGGAGCGCGGGCGTTTGAGCTGCGGTTCGATTTCCTGGCGCACCAGCTGTTTCTCGAGACCAGCGAGGGCGCAGTGAAAACGTTGGCGCTGAAGCCGCGAACCGTCGCTGATTTTTACCGAGAGTGCCTTGCAATGCTCGCGTCGCAGGACATCGAAGTGAAGATCTGGCGGATGCCGGTGGAGGTGCCGAATCCGATTCCGTTCGATGAGGACACGGTACACGCGGCGTATGACGCGCAGGCGGTGGAGCGGTTCTGGCGCGTGCTGCTCAGCGTGGACGCGGTCTTTCATGATTTTCGCGCGGAGTTCATTGGGAAGGTGAGCCCGGTGCATTTTTTCTGGGGGAGCTTCGATCTGGCGGTGACGCGGTTTTCCGGGCGACGGGCGCCAGAGCGTCCCGGGGCGGATGCGATCACGCGCGAGGCGTATTCGCACGAAGTGAGCAGCGTGGGATGGTGGCCTGGCACAAAGGGCGGCCCGGACGCCTCGTTTTATTCGTATGCGGCGCCGGTGCCTGAAGGGTTCAGCGCGGCGCGGGTGCGGCCGGAGGCGGCGCGGTGGGATACGGGGCTGGGGGAGTTTCTGCTGTCGTACGAGGATGTGCGGACCAGTGGGTCGCCGAGCCGGGCTCTCCTGGAGTTTTGCCGGAGCACCTATCAGGCGGCAGCGCGGTTTGGGCAGTGGGATCGCGGCGCTCTGGAACGGCCGTCGTAGTCACACTGGTCGCCGAGGGGTGGGTCAGGGAGTGGGCAATTCGACAACACCAGGTCCCTCCAGCTTTCGCTCGCGAAGGCTTCGGTCGGGATAACGTCGGGATAACAATCAGCAGAAGGAGGAGAAGCGATGGCGGCGGAGTGCACGCATCTGGATTCGATCCAGATCACAACGACGACGACGCATGTGTGCGAGGAGTGCGTCCAAATGGGAGACCGGTGGGTGCATCTGCGGCTGTGTTTGAGCTGCGGGCACGTGGGCTGCTGCGATTCGTCTAAAAACAAGCACGCGACGAAGCACTTTCGGACCAGCCGGCATCCTCTCATCCGGTCCATCGAACCCGGTGAGGCCTGGGTGTGGTGCTATGTGGACGAAATGGCGCCGGGGGAGATTCGGCACGGCCAGTTCCAGGCTGCGGGATGAGCGGTCGGCGGAATCCGTGTATGCTCAAAGTATCTCGCGAAGCTTGACCCGATTCGAGTCTGGAGACTGCACTGCGTCTGCCCCTCTCGGCTCCCGCCGGCATTGCGCTGGAAATTCGCTGAAAGGCGACGACGGTGGAACAGGGGAGCGTGAAGTGGTTTAACGAGATAAAGGGTTACGGGGTGATCCTCCGCGACAACGGCGGAGAAATCTTCGTTCATCATGCCGCAATTATTGCGGGCGGCCTGCACACTCTTCTCGAAGGACAGAGGGTTCAGTATGCGGCGAACCGCGGACTCAAGGGTTTGCAGGCGGAAAATGTGCAGCAAGTCTGAGCAGTGATCGCGGTGAGTGCGTCGAGATCGCAGACATCCGGGCCAGCTTTCACCGGCCTTCTTTGCGGCAGTGGATATTGATTGTGGTGGATCGATCGATTCCGGAACAGGTACTTCTCAAGAGAGAGAACAGCGAGGGTCTGTGCAAGCGAATGCCTACAGCAAGTACGCTTTGAAAGACCTGCACGAGGCGATCGATCTGATCGACAGAAAGATTCAGCACAATCGGAACTTCGAGCTATTCGACAGTGTGCAGGACCGCGAGGCGAGCCTGCAAAAGCTTGCCTCGAAACGCGCGGCGCTGGTGAAATCGGCGGCCGCTTTGACTACTCTCGGAGTCCGGTGCGAGCCGGGCTCACTGCCGCGATCCCTTCTGCAGGTGGTCGGGACGGAGGAGCCCGTCGCTCCGCAGGAGGCAGAAGCCGGGAAAACAGCGCCTAAGCGGCGCACGCGGAAATCGACGTCCCAGGCCAGGGACGCCGGTGCCACAACAGGCAGGAGGAAGAAGGAGATCGCATGAAGAAGATTTACGTGGGGAATCTCTCCTACAGCGCCACCGAGGAGGAAGTTCGTCAGTGGTTCGAGCCGCATGGCGTGGTGGAGTCGGCCATGCTGGCGACCGATCGCGGGACGGGGCAATCGCGGGGCTTCGCGTTTGTGGAAATGACCAACGACGGCGAAGCCGATGCAGCCATGGCCGCGCTCAACGGAGCTGAAGTGGGTGGACGCGCGCTGGTAGTCAATGAAGCGCGCCCCAAAACCTCAGGCTTTGGCGGTGGCGGACGCGACAGCGGACGAGGCGGTTACGGAGGAGGGCGGCCCGGAGGCGGGTATGGCGGCAAGGGCCGCGGCGGCTCCGGCGGTGGGCGCGGCGGATCGCGCTACTAGGATTCGCTGCCTGGGCGGCTCTTCGCTCTTGTGAATCCCATCCAGTCACTACATTGTAGTTCCTCTATTCGCCGGTCTCCTTTGTGAGAGCGGACGAGACCAGAGGCAAGCGAGCCGCATGGCCGGGGAGCGATCCCCTGTCATCGGCTGCCACGCCCGTCTGCATTACGCCGGCGGCTAAGGCGGAGGCGAGCTGGAGAGATTTATCGATGGCTCGCTGCCGGACCACGGCAAAGAGCAGCGATTGATCTGTGGCATGGGCAGGCGGCGGGCGAGGTCGACCGCAGGCTGTCCGGGCAAATGAAAAAGCGGGAAGAAGACCGGAGCGCGAGCTCCTGCTTCTTCCCGCTTTTCGGATCTGTGCGGCTTAGACGGGCTGAACGTTCTCAGCCTGCCAGCCCTTGGGTCCCTTTACGACGTTGAACTGGACAGCCTGACCTTCCTGCAGCGATTTGAAGCCGTTTGCCTGAATCGCGGAGAAGTGGACGAAGACGTCCTCGCCGTTGGGCCGGCTAAGAAAGCCGAATCCCTTCGCATCGTTAAACCATTTCACGGTTCCCTGTTCCATATGCTTTTTTCCTTGTGTAGATGTATCGCTCGACTCTGAGTGGTGTTGTTGCGAGTCACGCGATGAAGCAGAACAGGCAATAAACCATTTCGGATTCTACGATCTGCGTACAGTGTAGCATTCCGGCGGCAAGAGTGGGGGCGGCGGGGGATGGCGCATTGGTGGGATGTGCAAAAGGGGGGTGCGGCGCCGGGGGGGCTGCAGGCCTCCTGGCGTTCGCCGTGTTGCCGGGGTTCGCCGTGCCCTTGGGCCCCGGTACAATGCAGGTGGCCCTTCCGGGGGCTTCGTGCGAAAGTGGCGGAATTGGCAGACGCACCAGACTTAGGATGTGATTTTGGCGATTTTGTTAACTCTTTGATAATCCAAACACTTGCCTCATAAACACCACAGAATCAATGGTTAACGGCTGGTTT
>DASRRO010000113.1:0-21645 GCA_035656855.1 Acidobacteriaceae bacterium
ATTCTCCCTGGGATGGGGAATCGTGCAAGTGGTTGATTCCAGAAATGGTCGGGACGGGCAGATTTGAACTGCCGACCCCTCGCACCCCAAGCGAGTGCTCTACCAGGCTGAGCCACGTCCCGACAACAGCAGAGGTCTACCCGCCAAGTTTACCATCTCCCTTCAGTCGTCCATTCCCAGAGGTCTCTCCGTTGCGCGCTTCCCCTGTATTCGCCCGTCCGCCATTTTCCATTACCATCCGTAAAGAGACCGACCGGAGGATTCGTTTGAAGCGTTCGATGGTTCTGCCTGCTCTTCTGATTTCCGCCTGCGCACTCGGCATGGTGCCCAGCCTGCGCGCCGCCGATGCGGCCTCCACCCGCGCGACGCTGCCCAACGGAATGCGCGTGGTCATCATCCGCAATACTCTGGCCCCTGTCGTAACCGTGCAGACGAATTTCATAGTCGGCGGCAATGAGACCCCCGACGGCTTTCCGGGAATGGCCCACGCCCAGGAGCACATGGCCTTCCGCGGATGCAGTGGCATGAGCGCCGATCAAACCGCTGCGATCTTCGCCCTCCTGGGGGGCGATGATAATGCGGATACCCAGCAGAACATCACGCAGTACTACAACACCGTGCCGGCCGCCGACGTGGACGTGGTGCTTCAGGCCCAGGCCGCCTGTATGCGCGGCATGGACGATTCCCAGACGGAATGGGACCACGAGCGCGGGGCCATCGAGCAGGAAGTCGCGCGCGACCTTTCCAATCCCACCTACAAATTTGTCAACCGGCTGAACGTCGATCTCTTTGCCGGGACGCCCTACGCGCACGACCCCCTCGGCACCCGCCCTTCCTTCGACAAGACGACGGGAGCAATGCTGAAGAAATTCGCCGACACGTGGTATACGCCCTCCAACGCCATTTTGATCGTGGTTGGCGACGTGGATCCCACGGTCACTCTGGCCAAAATTCGGCGGCTTTTTGCGGATATCAAGAGCCACCCTCTGCCGTCGCGGACGAAGGTCGAACTGCAGCCGGTTAAACCGGAGACGTTCACCCTCGACAGCAATCTCCCTTACGTGCTGGGCTTTATCGCCTGGCGCATGCCCGGCAGCGATTCCCCGGATTACGCTGCCATGCAGATTCTGGCTGACGTCCTGGCCAGTCAGCGCGCGGATATCTATGGAATGGTTCCGGCAGGGAAGGCCCTCGGGGCAGAGTTCGGCCTGGCCGAAACCTACACAAAGGCCAGCGTGGGCTACGGAGCCGTCGCACTTCCCGCCGGACAGGATTCCGCGCCGGCACTCGAGGAGCTGCGGCAAATCGTCAATAAATACGCGGCCAACGGCGTTCCCGAGGACCTGGTCGACGCCGCGAAGAAGGCAGAGCTGGCGCAGGCGGAGTTCCAGCGCAACTCCATTCCGGGCCTGGCTCAGGTCTGGTCCCAGGCCCTCGCTGCCGAAGGACGCACTTCACCTGAAGAGGACATCGACGCCATCCGCAAAGTCACCCTGGCAGATGTGAACCGCGTCGCCAAACAGTATCTGCTCAATGCCAATACCATCACCGCCACGCTGAAGCCGGTTCCCAGCGGAGAGCCGGTGGCTTCCAAAGGTTTCGGCGGCAGTGAGAAAATGACTGCCGCTCCCACGAAGCCGGTGCAGCTGCCCGAATGGGCGGCGAAGCCTCTGGACCAGATCCAGGTGCCCTCCACCTTCCTCCCTGTTTCCGATACGACTTTGTCCAACGGCATCCGCCTGATCGTCCGCACCGACACCACCAGTCCCACCGTCACGGTTGTGGGTGAGGTGAAACACAATGGCAATCTCCAAACGCCGAAGGATCAGGAAGGCGTGGGGGAAGTTCTGGATGGCCTCTATTCCTACGGGACCACGAGCCTCGACCGTCTTGCCTTCCAGAAGGCACTCGATGACATCGCCGCCAACGAGAGCGCCGGATTCGAGTTCTCGCTTCAGGTTCTGAAGGAATACTTCTCCCGCGGTGTCCAGTTGCTCGCCGACAACGAGCTGCACCCCGCCCTGCCCGAAAGAGCTTTCATGATCACCCGGCAGCAGACATCGCAGTTCGTCGCTGGAAACATGCAGAGTCCTGGCTACCACACCTCGCGCGCGCTCGATACGGCATTGTTGCCGGCGGGCGATCCGGTTCTGCGCGAAGCAACGCCGGCCAGCGTCTCCAGGCTCACCCTCGACGATGTGAAGCAGTATCACGACACCTCGCTCCGCCCTGACCTCGCCACCATCGTCGTGATTGGCGACGTCACCCCCGAGGAAGCGAAGGCTGTCATTGAAAAGGGGTTTGGAGACTGGAAGGCACAAGGCCCGAAGCCCAATACCACCCTGCCGCCCGTCCCGCCGAACAAGCCCTCCGCCGCCAATGTCGCGGATTCCGAAGCCGTGCAGGATACCGTCACTCTGGCCGAACAGATCGACGTCAATCGCTTCGATCCCGACTACTACCCCCTGCAGCTCGGCGATCATGTGCTGGGCGGCGGCTTTTACGCAACCCGGCTCTACCATGACCTGCGGCAGGTGGCCGGCCTCGTCTACAGCGTGGACGTGAGCTTCGACGCCTCGAAAACGCGCGGCAGCTATTCAGTCGACTATGGTTGTGATCCGCCGAACGTTTCGAAGGCCCGAGCGCTGATCGCTCGCGATCTCAACCAGATGCGCACTGAGGATGTCTCTGACGCGGAACTGCACCAGGCCAAGGCTCTGCTGCTGCGGCAGATTCCCCTCGCCGAATCCAGCGAAGAGGCCGTCGCCGGCGGTCTCCTGGGCCGGGCGATCGTCGGCCTGCCCCTCGATGAGCCCATTCGCGCTGCGCAGAAGTACTCTGCCCTCAATGCCGCGGACGTGAAGGCGGCGTTCGCGAAGCACATCGACCCCAACCAGCTGGTGCAGATCGTGCGCGGCCCGGCGCCACAATAACCTGGCAGCTATTCTCCACGGCCGAAATGGTGCCGCCGGGTCTGGTACAGAAACAGCGCCAGCAGAAAACTGCCGTAGCTGCGATGGTGGCAGTGACGGCAACGCATGGGATATTGCAGAACCGCAAGGTGTTCCAGATCGCGTAGGCGAAGGCCAGACAGCCGGAACTCGGTTCCCTGGCAGCGTGTGCACACCATTGTTGGCTCCACGATACGAGGAACCCATCGGCAAGTCCACAGTACCCACCGATGTCCCCCGGATGGGGCAGCCGCGGCGCGCCGTTTCCGGTGTACCGTAGAGTTACGCCTGCAAAGGAGACTCCATGGTCTGGGACGTGTCGTTCACCTGTGATATCTGCGGCAGGAAGAAGGGCGAGTCCAATCACTGGTGGATGCTGATGCTCGGCGACGTCCCCTGCTTTGAGCAGGGACAACCCGGCCGGCGCTTCACCCTGCTGCCGTGGAATTTTGCCGAGAGCCGGAACCCAGACATGCTGCATCTCTGCGGCCAGGGTTGTGCGATGCAGGCGCTGGAGCGCTTCATGACGAATCGCACCATTGAACGCGAAACGGCTCAGATCGCCTGAACATTCCCCCCGCATTCCCTGGTCCGGTCGTACCGCTGGCGAACCTCTCGGCTTGCAAACAACGAAAGACAGGCCGGCCCACGATAACTTATTAATAAGAATTATCTATTTAGTTAACTTTTAGTTATCGACCTGAATATCTTTATAAAATGCTTGGGCTCCCGGCTCCCGCCATCGTAAGATGGTGGCCGAAATGTTTCGGTCAATCTTGCGCTTTTTCGGGAACGTCATCTCCGGATCCTCCCCGGAAGCCGATCCTTATCCTTCGGTCATTCTGCTGTTGGACTCCCCCCGTGAGATCAGCAGGGAACGGGCCGTGGATCTGGCGAGCCAGGCCTGGGGCTCGGAAGAGTTTCAGCCCGTCGTGGTTCCGGCTCAGCGCAAAGGGTCATGGGTCATACGGGTGGAGAACGCCCCCTTCGGGCTGCGCGTGGGCCGCCGCCGAATGCATCCGCCCGGCCGGGAGACCAACAAAACCCGCCAGCGTTCCTGGGACCAGCACCGGGCCTGGATTGCGGTCGATTATCCCCAGGGACCCGACATCCCCGAGACAGAGTGGCCTGCCTGTTTCAAGCTCATCTTTCTCATGGTGCACCAGCTCTGGGATGAGCATTGCGTCGGCCTCTATATCCCCACTGAAGCCGTAACCGTCCCGAACATGGGAGACCTGATTGCCAGCCTTCGCTGGGCGGCCAACAACGGAACCCCGCTGCCGTTTCTACACCAGGCTGAAGAGCGCGGCGCTTAGCCGCCGCTACCGGAGCAATTCCTCCAGCTCCAGGCTCAGCTCTGTCTTTTCGTCTCGATACTTCACGATCACCGGCGTATATACGCTGAGCTTCCACTCTTCGCCTTTGCCCTTCGTCACTGCGCGCGCTCCCGGTACCACCACCGCCCCCGGTGGAATCACCAGCGGCATTTCTGCTTCGGCGCGCAGAACCTGCCCATGCACGACGTCGTAGACCGGCGTACCCCGTGTCAGAATGGTTCCCGCCGCCAACACTGCTCGCTCGCGCACCACGGTGCCTTCATACACACCGCAGTTGCCGCCGACCAGCACATCGTCCTCCAGAATCACGGGACTGGCGTTCACCGGCTCCAGAACCCCGCCCACCTGTGCGGCGGCACTCAGGTGCACGCGTTTGCCGATCTGGGCGCAGCTTCCCACCAGCGCGTGCGAGTCGATCATGCTGCCTTCATCGATATATGCGCCGACGTTCACATACATCGGCGGCATCGCCACCACTCCGCGCGCCAGATAGGCGCCCGCTCGCACTGAGGAGCCTCCCGGCACGATGCGGACGCCCTGTTCCGGAGAAAAGCGGCGCAGAGGAAAAGTGTTCTTGTCTACAAACGAGAGATCGTCGCCGCCCTCCTCGAGCTGGCCGATGCGAAACCCCAGAAGGATGCCGCGCTTCACCCACGCGTTCACGCGCCAGCCGGTGGGGCAGGAACGGTCCGGTTCCGCGGCGCGAATATCACCCGCCTCGAGCGCCGCGCGCAGCTCACGAAAGACCGCAGCGGCTCCGACATCGCCCAGCGCAGCGCCCCCTGCGGCGAAATACCACTCGATCTTCTGTTCGAGACTCATCGTTCAAGCGAAGTGTACCAATCCGGGTGCGTGAAACAGGTATGCTGGCCTCGGCTCCTCCCGGCCCACGCTGATGAAGCGCACTTCACCATCCCGCAATCCCGGCGAACTCGCTCTCATTGAGGCGATCCGGCGCCAGGCGGCGAGCGCTCCCCAGCCGGCCAGCCTCCGTCTCGGCATCGGCGACGACTGTGCGATCCTCCGTCCCAAACCGGGCCACGAGATCTGCGTCACGACCGACTTCACCCTCGAAGGAGTTCACTTCCGCCGCGACTGGCATCCGCCCGCATCGGTCGGCCATCGCTGCCTCGCTCGAGGCTTAAGCGATCTCGCCGCCATGGGCGCCCGACCCATCGCCGTCTTCCTGTCCATTGCCTTGCCGGAGCAGCTTCCCTCCCGCTGGCTCGACGGATTCCTGCGCGGCTTTCTGGACCTGGCGGCGCTCCACCGGGCTCCTATGGCTGGAGGCGACACCGCGGCATCAGTCTCAGGAAGGATCGCAGCCGACATAGTCGCGATCGGCGAAGTGCCGTCCGGAACCGCCTTGCTGCGATCCAGCGCCCGCCCCGGCGACGCCATCTATGTCACCGGCTATCTCGGCGGAGCCGCCGCCGAACTGCGCCAGCTCTCCCGCAGCCCGCGCCGGTTTAGCCGCGCAATGCAGGCCTCTCCGGAGCATCCGCATCTCTACCCTGATCCCCGGCTCGCGGTTGGGCGCCGTCTGCGCCGCCTGGCGGCCAATGCCGCCATCGATGTGAGCGACGGCCTCTCCACCGACCTGACCCATCTTTGTGAGGAATCAGGAGTCGCCGCGGTTCTGGAAGAAGCTCTGCTGCCCATCCACCCGCTGGCCCGCGAAAGCCCCGACGCTCTCCAACTCGCGCTGAATGGCGGCGAAGATTACGAACTCCTCTTCACGGTCAGGCCCACCCAGCGCATCCCGCGTTCCATCGCCGGAGTGCCTCTTCGCCGCATTGGAACGATCGGCAGGCGCCGCGCCGGTCAACCTCTCATCCTATTGAAAACAATCGACAACCGCAGCCTACCCATCAGGGCGGCGGGCTGGCAGCATTTCGTGCGAAAGCGCTGAGCCGACCCGCGACCGGGTCGCGACAAACCTCCTGCCCCTCGGATTGCATCGTACCCGAACGACGGCTGCGAGGCGGCCAGGACAGGCTTCGGGGGCCGATCCGCGCGTCAGCCGACCTTGTTTGCCGCGCAACTCTCTGAAAAGACTACTTCTGGGCCTCTTGAGGAGATTCCCGTGACCGGCATTGGCCGTACCCGCTGCATCCTGATCGTCGACGACGAGCCGACGATCACCGAAACCCTGTCCCTCATCTTCTCCGGGCACGGCTATGAGGTGCGCGGCGCCCACTCGGCGGAAGAAGCAATTGAGACCATCGCCGCCTGGGAGCCGGACCTCGCGATCCTCGACGTCAACCTGCCTCAAATGAACGGGATTGATCTGGCGATTGTGTTGCAGTCGAATCGGCCGGCCTGCCGCCTCGTCCTCTTTTCCGGACATCCCAGCACCCAGGCATTGATGGAAGAAGCCGCGAAGAAAGGCAACGTCTTCGAGATCCTGTCCAAACCGGTGCACCCGCTTTTTATGCTGGACTATGTTTCGAGCCTGTTTGCCGAGCCCAGATCCGGGGCTATGCATAATTGAGGGCCCCGGCCTTCCTTTTAGGGAAAACCAGGGCCATCGGCATCAGCAGACAGACCTGTAAGCCGGATTCTGTCGAGGACGGTCATTCCTCTTGGCGCCGCATTACTGCGGACGCTCCAGCGACCTACCCGGAACTTGTACCGCGCCGGGCCAGCGCGGGACCGGCATTGCTGCCGGGCTCGTCCCCTATTTGGTCTTGCTCCGCGTGGGGTTTACCCTGCCTCCGTCGTTACCGCCGGAGCGGTGCGCTCTTACCGCACCTTTTCACCCTTACCCCGGCCTTGCGGCTGGGGCGGTTTGTTTTCTGTGGCACTGGCCGTCCCTGAGCCTTGACGCTCAGGTCCCGGACGTTATCCGGCACACTGCCCTGCGGAGTCCGGACTTTCCTCTGCCTTCCGGCAGCGACCGCCCAGCCTGTCTGCTGTGTTCATGATACAGCCGGAGGAGCCGGCAGGCGGTAGCCGCCTCGGCTGTGAGTCGAAACCCCTGTTACCTGCCGATTACGGCAATTTTGTAGACCAGCAGACCGAGGACGGTAGCCAGTGAAAGCCAGGCGGCCAGACGGTAGCGTCGGAAGAAGTACAGAGTGACGCCCAGCCAGCAGGCGCAGGCGGCGACCAGGGCGCCCCCCACCCAGGGCATCGCCGCAGCTGCCGAAAAGCTCCCACCCTGCACGTGCCGGAGCCGGAATATCTCCCCCAGCGTCCTGACAACAATAAGGAACTCAACCGTGATGCCGATCTGAGCCCAGCGTTCTCGGGTCACGGGGAAGATTGTAGCCGGATCGACCCTAGGGAAGCTGGCCCGCATAATGGGCAGCTACGATATTGCTCTGGACCGCATCCATCGCGTCGGCAGTGGGCATTCCCCGCGTCATCACTCCTTCAAAGAAGTAGCCCGAGGCCCAGTTGCTGTTATCCCCGCCGATGCCGAGGATGATCGCTCCTTCCTGCTGCATGGGCTGGTAGCCCCGAGGAAGAGGAATCACACCGGTGGTGGTCAGCGATCCCGACTGCGCATTGCCCTGATAGATGGCATACGAGTGCTGGCCATCGCTCGCACCCATGTCGGTGACGAAGGCAGTGCCGTCCGGCACCTTCAGGTGACCGTAGATGCCGTTCTCCATATCCAAACCTGCGTTGGCCCCGCACGGAATCTCGCCCCGGCACATGATATTGATGGCGTCCATGTGGCCGGCATTGTTGTCGAGGTCGTTCGTCTCGGCATTGCCGAAATCAAAGCAGCACTGGGTATTCAGATTCAGGGCCGACGTGACCATGTAAACCCCTTCCGGCTGCCCGTGCACAGCCGTACCCGCCGGGTGGTCGTTGCGGTATCCCATTCCGGGCGCAATGGCGATCCCATAGACCTTGTGTCCATTCACGGCTGCGTGCAAAGTATCGGCCAGGGCAGGGACGTCGTAGCCGTCGGGGTAGGCGCCGTGCGACGCGCCGCCGGGAGGGGCCGGCGTGAGGTCGTTGTGGTTCGGCGACTGGTCGTAAATCCTGGTAATCGTGCAGGAGGTCCGGGCGCAGAACGTGTCCTGCGCAGCAGCATTGGCGTAGCCATCGGGAAGAAGGCCGACGTCCGTGCGAGCCTGATCCGACTCCCGTGTGAGCTGATAGAGCGGCCCCGTGTACGCGCGATACAGCGAGCGGGTGGTGCTGAATGCCGCAACACAGGGAGTCGCAGATCCGTAAAGATCGCATGGGCGAGGCGTCATGTTCTGAGCCGCGGCCGCGCGGTCCGATGCGCCTGCGGCCGCCAAAAGCAGGACTGCGGCTGACAGGACCTTTCCAGAAAAGAATTGGGATTTTAGCTGCATGGGGTGACCTAGTTTCCTTTGCTGTATTGTCTGCACTTTGCTCCCCCATAATCGGCGATCCGGAAGTTTACCGCCAGAGCCGAGGGGTGCCCAAGTCCGCTCAAAACGTGAAAAGCGCGAAGGGATGCGGCTCGCCGCGCTCGCGGAGGATCGGGAGGGAGACATTGCAGACGCGAACACCGCTGGCCGTTGTACCGGAGTATGTCCCATGGTGAGCGTGGCCATGGAGAGCGACCGCCGGGCGATGGCCGTCGAGAGCGCGACAAAGGCGAGAGCTGCCCAGAAACGGAAAGATGGGCTCCGGCTCGCCAACCACCGTTTCCCGGATAGGCGCATAGTGCGTGATCGCAATTTTGACCGGCGTCCGCAGCTGCGCGAGTGCGTAGTCGAGCTTGATGGCCTCACGCTCTGCAATCTCGACAAAGGTCTTGATGCCCCCTTCGCCAAAAGGCATCAGCTCATACGGAGAGAAGCCGCCGCAGAAACCTTTGGTCCCGGCAAAACCGACTCCATCCACCTCGAAGCAATTGCCATCGAGCAGATGCACGCCCGCGAGGCGCAGCATCCCAGCCAGCTCATCCTGATGGCCGCTCTCGTGATCGTGATTGCCCAGCACGGCAACAATGGGAATATGAACCGTTTCGAGGACCGCGAGGCAGGCGCGCATTTCTTCCGGCGTGCCGTGGTTGGTGAAGTCGCCGGCGATGATCAGGACGGCGGCCAGGTCGTTCACTGCGGAGAAAGCGCGGACGTCGCTGGACTCGTTCTCAGTTTTCAGGTGGATATCGGCGACAGCGGCAATCTTCATTCTGCAGCTTCTCCTCCCGAAGGCGGCAGTTCGGGGATCGGGTTGAGCAAACAGGGACGCGTCTCGCAATATTCGCGATACAGATCCCGTTCGCCCCACTCCTTCACGTCGATGGCGAACATCAGCGGATCGACAAGCGTGCCGCGCGAGGCAGTCTCGGGATGAGGATGAGAGACGCGATCGAGGAAGCGCGAAGTGAGGCCGGACCACAGATACCGGGGAACCAGATTAGTGCGGCCCGGATACACATAAGCGAACAGGGTAAGGGCCCAGAGCAGCAGCTCCCAGTGCGTGTCGAGGAGCTGGAGGATGCGGTCCCAGTCGAGCCGGTCCCCGCAGGCGCGCATCAGATGCACAACATCCGCGCCGTCGAAGCGCTCGCGCCGCGCCACAAAAAGCTTTGAAGCGAGGAGTTCTTCGGCAGCCAGGATGCGGCAGGGAACGCCGAGGAGTTCATCCAAGGCGGCGCGTTCAATCCAGCTTTCATCCACCTGGAGGCTGGCGTTGCCGACCCCGGTGATCAGGTCAACGAAGTAATCGCCGCGAATCGCCTTCGCCAGCCATACCGGATCCTTCACATAGGTTTCGAAACCGGCGGCCGCGAGTTGGACAAGAGCCCGAGGAACGGCGGAAGCAGGGAGAATCAGATCGAGATCCTTGGTCGTCCGCCAGATCCCCGTGTGATGGTGGAAGGCGAAGGCGCCCCCAACGGCGCAGGGAATTCCCGCCTGCTGCATGGCCTGCATCACATCGCGATAGCAGGTGCGCGCTTCAAAAGCCCACGCCGGCTCGGCGGAAGACGTGACCGGGAGCGGAGGATCCTCCGTGGGCATAGAACCTTCGACGCGCGAAATGCGGCGGCGGGTGCCTGAAAGAGCAGGTTAGGTTGCAGGTTCCGGGTAGCGCTAGTCCGTGCGCAGCGCCCGGGCCGGATCGATCGTGGCGGCCCGCCGCGCGGGAACGAAAGCCGCGAGTGTGGCGACCGAAACCAGCAACAGAATGGCCACGCCATAGACGCGCGGATCGGCGATTGACACGCCGAAAAGCTGGCTGCGCACCGCCCGCGTGAAGAGAACCGCCAGTGGCAGCGTGGCGAGGATCGTTCCCCCGGCGAGCAGCAAAACCTCGCGCACGATGAGCCCAATCACCGTCCCGCGACTGGCGCCCAGAGCCATGCGGATACCGATTTCGCGCGTGCGCTGCGCGGTCGCGTACGCCAGAATTCCATAAAGGCCGATACCGGCCAGCACCGCCGCGAGCATGCCGAAGATGGCAGCCAGCATGGCGAGGATGCGTTCGTTCAGGATGCTCTCGTCAATCTGAGCGGTGAGGGTCCGCACATTGCTGACGATGAGCTTGGCGTCGATACCGGCCACAGAAGCGCGGATCGAGTTCGCGGCGGTATCCGGAGGCTGCCAGGTGCGCACATAGTAGGTGAGCCCGGAGCGGCGAACCGACTGCGCAAACGGAATATAGGACGTGACAGTGGCGGGGTCGCGCACCGTGTTGTGCTTGGCATTGCCGACGACGCCGACAATCGTCGCCTCGGTGAGGGGCTGGCGCGGGCGGCTCACGTGATGGCCGAGCGCTGCACTCACGCTGCCGAAATAGTGCTGGGCGAAGAGCTGATTGACGACAGCTACTTTCTGCGACGTCGCCGTGTCTCCATCATTGAAATAACGTCCCGCGAGAAGTGGAATGCCGAGCGTCTGGAGATAGCCGGTGCTGACGGAAGGCAGCTCCACATCGAAGTCCTCATTGGGCGGCGGGGTATAGCCGCTAACAGCGATATCGCCGCCGGTGCCGTCACCCTGGAGATCGGGATCATTAGTGGCGCCTGCCGCGCGAACGCCGGGGAGGGCCGCGACGGCATCGAGAACCCGCTGCTCGACGGGGTCGACGTCGGCGGCGGGGTATCCGGCCAGCTCGGGCGCGAGATCGAAGGCGAGCAGGTGGTCGGTCGTGAATCCGGTATCCACGTGGCGCAGGTTTTGGATGGTGCGGACAAACAGGCCGGCCGCGACGATGAGCAGCAGGCTAAAGCCGATCTGCAGGGCAACGCAGGTGCGGCGGAACCTGAGCGAGGTGCCGAGGCCGGTGTTCGATTGCTGTTTGAGCGATTCGACCAGGCGGGGATTCCAGAACTGCGCGGCCGGAGCCAGCGAGAAGAGCAGGCTCGCCAGCAGCGCGATCGCGAGCGTAAACGCGAGAACTCGCCAGTCCAGCACTGGGGCGAAAGGCGGCATATCGCCGGAGCCGGCGGCCGTCCAGTGAATCAGCAGGCGGAGAGCTTCCGGCGCGAATGCCAAACCAATCGCCGCGCCCGTCAGCCCCAGGATCAGGCCTTCAGCAAGAAGCTGGCGCAGGACCTGCGCACCGGTGGCGCCCAGCGCGTAGCGGACCGAAAATTCGCGCGCCCGGCCGGCGGCGCGGACCAGCAACAGGCTGGCAACGTTGACCACGGCCATTCCGATCACGAGCAGCACCATGCCCATCACGATGGTGAGGGGCGTGGTGAGATCCTGGCGGGTGGGCGAGAAGCCCTGGGCGCCGTTTTCGAGGTTCATGTGCGCGTTAGTGAGGAACGCCTTGCGCGCGTGGGCGGACTGATCGTGCAACGAGGTGAATTCTGCGGCGCGCAGCGAATAGAAGAGCGGGTTGAGGCTGGCCGTTGCCTGGGCCGTGTTGATGCCGGGGCGCAGGCGGGCGGCCACGTTGAGCCAGTAGGACTGGTGGTCCGCGAGCATGGACCAGTCAGGCACGACGATGCTTTGTTCGGTGATCGGGACGTAGATATCCGGCAGTCGTCCCCAGACCATGCTGTGAAAGCCGGGCGCGGCGACGCCCACAATGGTGAAGGGCGTGCCGTTGACCAGCAGCGTTTTGCCCACAACCGCCGCCTCCGCCAGGTGCGTCCGCCAGTAGTCAAAATTCAGCACGGCGAGCGGATTGGCCCCCGGCGCGGTTTCGTCGCCGGCCACGAACAGGCGGCCCACGGCGGGGTTCACGCCGAGAGTCTGAAAATAATTGCCCGTCACCAGCTCGGCGCCAACGCTTTCTGCGCGATTGTTCCAGGTGACTCCAACGTCGTGAGAGGCCGACGCGATGACGCCGCTGAAGACCTCATTCTTGCTCCGGAGGTCGATAACCATCGGATAGCTGAACTCGTGTTCGTGCCCCGGAGTGTCGCCGCCGTCGGAGTGGACGTGGCCCGCCTGCTCGCCGTGAAAGCTGAGGACGACCAGCTTGCCGGGATCCTGGACGGGCAGCGTGCGCAACAATGCCTGATCGATCAGGCTGAACACCGTAGTGTTCGCGCCAATGGCGAGCGCCAGCGTGAGCACGGTGACGGTCGAGAAGCCGGGATTGTGCAGCAGCCCACGCAGGCCATAGCGAAGATCGCGAAGGAACATTTCAAAACTCCAGGAAGGACGCTGTTCACGGCATTGTTCGCGGGCACGCTCGCGTCCGCCAAAGGCCACCAGCGCCCGGCGGCGCGCTTCCGCCGGAGACAGGCCGGCGGCGACGTTGGCCTCGATCTCACGGTCGATATGGAACTGAATCTCCTCATCCACCGTGGCGCGGCTCTTGCCGGTGAAGAAGAAGCGCAGGCGAGTGAAGGTTTCGAGCAACATCATGACTCCTGCTAGATCCGGGCCAGCACCAGGTTGATGGCCCCGGCGAGGCGGTCCCAGTTGGCCAGCTCCGCCTCCAGCTGGCGGCGCCCGGCTGCGGTGAGCGAATAAAAGCGGGCGCGGCGATTGTTCTCCGAGGCGCCCCACTGAGCGCGAATCCAGCCTCTGTATTCCAGGCGATGCAGTGCCGGGTACAGCGAGCCCTGTCCAATCTGCAGAACATTTTCCGATGTTTGCTGGATGCGCTGTGCAATGGCCCATCCGTGTTGCGGCGCAAGCGCAACGGCTTTCAGAACAAGCATGTCCAGGGTCCCCTGGAGCAGGTCAGCGGAAGGTGGCATTTTTCTCTTCCCTCGACGTTCGACAACAAGGTTCAAACAAGAAATACCCCGGTGTCTTGTCGAATGTCAAGGGGAAGAGACGCCGCGGCCCCTGGAAGGAAACTCGCGGTCGGGCCACCGCGCGTTCTTACGAGATGAAGAAATCGTCAGATGAGGGACTTACCGTTGACGCAGGCCCCTATGAAGGCGTCCTATGGGCATACATTCGGCGTTCCGACCCGAAGAACGCATTCCTTTTACCGCTGCATTGGTTGCCGGACTTGCTTCCCGGAAGCATCTGAGGACAAGAAGTGTCAATTTCCTCCCAAGGTTCTCCCATCCACCCGCTTGCATGGCAACGACTCGGCCCCCGCATTGCCCTGATCGCACTGCTGGCAGGCTACGCCTCTCTGTATGGGCAGCAGACCAGTGCTTCGCCCATCCCCGCAGCGAATATCCCTGATGCGCCGCTCCCTGGAGGAGCTTTGCCGCAGACACCCGGTCCGGACGGCTCCGCGGCTCCCGCCATGATCGCCGGGACTGTGCTCGATACCAACGGGAACGTGGTGCCGGGGGCTCAGATTGTCTTGTCAGACAAGAACGGCGAGCCGGATCGCGTCCTGACCTCCGGAGAAGATGGAGAGTTCACCTTCACCGGTCTACCGCCCGACACCTACCAACTCACGGTTTCCGGACCCGGCATGGGCAAGTACGTCTCCCCGCAAGTGGAGCTTCATCCGGGCGAAATGCAGTTTCTGAAGAAAGTGGTTCTCCCGTTCAACGGAGGCGTGCAGGAAGTACGCGTCTACGCCAACCAGGAGCAGCTGGCCACCGAGCAGGTCCACGTCGAGGAGAGCCAGCGCGTGCTCGGCGTGATTCCCAATTTCTACAGCAGCTTCGATCAGCACGCGGTACCGATGAACGCGAAGCAAAAGTTCCAGCTCGCCTTTCGCTCCGAAATCGATCCCATGACCTTTGCCGGGGCCGCCGCCATCGCCGGCGCGGAACAGTCCAGGAAGATCTATCAGGGCTATGGGCAAGAGGCGGGCGGATTCGGCAGGCGCTTTGCCGCCCAGTATGCGAACGATTTCGACAGCAGGATGATCGGCAGCGCGCTGCTGCCCTCGCTGTTCCACCAGGATCCGCGCTACTTCTATAGAGGGACGGGGACGATTCGCTCGCGCGCTCTCTATGCCATTAGGTCGGCCTTCATCTGCCGTGGCGACAATGGGAAGCCGGAGTTCGACTTCTCGCACATTGGAGGCGATTTTGCGGCGGGAGCTATGTCGAACCTGTATTACCCGGAGGCGAACGAAGGCGCGAGTCTGATCTTCACCAATGGGCTGATTGAGATTGGCGGCATGGCCGGGACCAACCTGATCCGTGAGTTCATCCTGCGCGGCATCACCTCGCACGTTCCGGTCAACGTTCCGGGCCACCCGTAACCTGACGCATCGGCACGGAGCGGCGCGCCCGCCTGTGCAAATCGCATCGGCAACCTCCTCCGGAGCGAGCGACTCCTACTCATCAGCTAATCCTCATCGCCCGATCGCAGAGCGATCACCTAACCACACGCGCTGTGGAGCGCTTCGCCGATTCAAGGAGAAGCTTATGTATCACCACGTTAAGAAGTTGATGTACACCGTCCGGATCGATGAGCCCGATGTCCGGTTTGGCCGCATGCTGCTGGAGCAGTTTGGCGGCGCCAACGGAGAACTCGCCGCCGCCATGCAGTATTCCGTGCAGGGCCTCAATTGTGAAGATGAAGCCCGCAAAGACCTGCTGATGGATATCGGCACCGAGGAGCTGAGCCACCTGGAAATTGTTGGCGCGCTCATCCGCATGCACCTGAAGCCAATGAAAGAGAGTCGTGAAGCCGCGGATGCCGACCCGCTGGTAGCCATTGCCGGTGGCGGCGGTGTTGCCCTGCAGGATTCGGTGGGCAATGCCTGGACTGCCAATTATCTGAAGATCACCGGCGATCTGGCCGTCGATCTGCGCAGCAACGTGGCCGCCGAGGCGCGCGCCAAGATCGTTTACGAGCGGCTGATGGGCTTTACCCAGGATCAGGGCTCGCGCCAGGCCCTGCAATTCCTCATGACTCGCGAGGTTACCCACATGCGGGCCTTCAGCGCCGCCATCGAAAGCATGGAGAAGCCGCAATTCTCCATCGGCATCTTCCAGCCCACGCCCAAGCTGGTGGACGAATTCGTCAATGCGTCCACCGGGGAAGGCGAAGAGGGCCGCGACATAGAAGGTCCGTGGAACAGCGGCCACGGACTGCACGTCGTGCGGCCCAGGGCCGAGGGCGCGTCCGGCATGCACGTGGAGCCCTACGATCCGAAACCAGGAACCGAGAAAGCCTCTCCGTTCGATTCAACCCCGGTCGGCGAATATCTGGATGGCGCGCGGCAGAAGCGCCCTGTCCGAACCGAGGAGCGGCAGCGGAAGGCCTCGTAGGCAGGGAGAATGCGGGCGCTCAAAAGGCGCCCGCAACCCTTTCTCGGTTAACAGCCCCGACGTGCGGCTTTGTTCGGGCGAACGACGGCGCAACGATTTCCTGCGTTCCGCTTAGCAGGAATCGGTGGATTGTTGTGCGCTTTTCGCTGGTTCTCAAAATCCAATAGCGTCATCCAATGGCGGTGGGGGATTCGACGCTCGATCAGGATCGCTCAAGGAGAATCAGCATGAACAATCTTGACTCTTTATTGGAACGAAACAAGGACTTTGCCGCTCAGCAGGATTCTGCGGGCACGCTCATGCCTTCGCTGCCGCAAGCGCTGCCGGCGGTTAAGGCAGTGATCGTCGGTTGCGCTGACATGCGTGTGGATCCTGCTCATGTACTCGGAATTCAGCCAGGCGAGGCTGTGGTCATCCGTAACATCGGCGGTCGAATCACCCCGGGGTTGTTGGAGGAGATGGGTTTGCTTGGACGAATCGGTGAAGTTGCCGGAGAGATTCCTGGCGGCGGCGGCGGCGAGTTTCACCTCCTCGTGCTGCAGCACACCGATTGTGGCATCACTCGTCTTGCGGGCGACCCCGCCCTGCTGACGCGCTATTTTCAAATCCACGATGGAGAGCTCAGCACAAAATCGGTCATCGATCCCCGCGCGGCTGTTGCCGTCGATGTCGCTTTGCTCCGGACGATTCCCGCGCTGCCGGGCAAGTGGCTTGTCTCCGGCCTCGTCTATCACGTGGCAACCGGACTGGTTGAGGTGGTCGTACCGCCAGCGCCCATTCGCACAAACTAAAAAAATGGCCCTCCATCCCGGAGGGCCATTCTCTTGCTACTACCCGCTACCGGCTAGATATCCAGGTTCTTCACGTCCAGCGCATTGTCCTCGATAAACTTCCGCCGCGCTTCCACATCTTCGCCCATCAGCGTGGTGAAGATGGTTTCGGTTTCGGCAATGTCCTCGAGTTTCACGCTCAGCAGCGTGCGCCGCTCGGGATCCATGGTCGTATCCCACAGCTGCGTCGCCGTCATCTCGCCCAGGCCCTTGTAGCGCTGCACCTGGTATTCCCGCCGCCCCTGTTCGATCACGTACTCGAACAGCTCCCGCGGGGTCTGCTTCTCCACCGGCTCCAGCGTCGCCTTGCCGGTGCGCCTTGGGGCCGGCTTGCCCGCCTCGGCTTCGCCCTTGGTCTCCGCTTCAGCCTCGGTGCCCGCTTCTTCCGCGTCCGGAACACCCACCCCGGCCTTCTCCGCCTTCACTCCATACTCGATCACGAAGGGCGGCTCCAGCAGGTCCCTGAACTGGGCATGCTTGGACATCATCTGCCGATACTCGGGCGTCGATGCCAGCAGCCAGTCGATGGTCCGGTCCGCGCCCTGCGCGTCGCTAAAGTGCAGTGACCAGGTCTGATGCTCCTCGTCCTGCACCGGCTTGTGCAGCGCTTTGAACTGGTACTTCTTCTGGATCTTCTCCAGTTCCTGGTACAGTCCTTCAAGCTTCGTCCTGTTCTCGAAGTCGGCCCGCTTGGTCAGCTCCGCTTTTGCCAGCAGACTCGTCACTTCCTCGTTGCGCAGCCGCTTATCCACCTTGTCGAAGAAGCCGAGATAGTCGTTCAGCTGCCCCATGAACTTCGTCAGCGCCGCGCCTTCCAGCTTGGCCGCGCCCTCGCCGTAGCGAATAATCATTCCCTCGGCGGCCCGCTTCACCATCACCCGCACAAACTCGCGGTCGTCTTTGATGTATTGCTCGAAGCGTCCCTTCTTGATCTTGTACAGCGGCGGCTGCGCGATATACACATTGCCCCGCTTGATCAGCTCCTGCATGTGCCGGAAGAAGAACGTCAGCAGCAGCGTGCGGATGTGCGATCCGTCCACGTCGGCGTCGGTCATCAGGATGATCTTGCCGTAGCGCAGCTTGGTCGCGTCGAAATCGTCCTTACCGATACCGGTGCCCACCGCCGTAATCATGGCGCGGATTTCCTCGTGCCCCAGCATCTTGTCGTAGCGCGCCTTCTCCACGTTCAGAATCTTGCCCTTCAGCGGCAGAATCGCCTGGAACTTCCGGTCCCGCCCCTGCTTCGCTGTTCCGCCGGCCGACTCGCCCTCCACCAGATACAGCTCGCACCGGTCAGGATTCCGCTCCGAGCAGTCCGCCAGCTTCCCCGGCAGCCCGCCCCCGTCCAGCGCGCCCTTGCGCCGCGTCAGATCCCGGGCCTTCCTTGCCGCCTCGCGCGCCCGCGCCGCTTCAATCGCCTTGTTGATGATCTTTTTCGCTACCGGCGGATTCTGCTCGAGGTGCGCCCCCAGCCGCTCGTTCACCAGCGCCTGCACCGTTCCGGCGATATCCGAGTTCAGCTTGCCCTTGGTCTGCCCTTCGAACTGCGGCTGCGGCAGCTTCACGCTGATCACCGCCACCAGTCCCTCACGGACGTCATCCCCGGTCAGGTTCTCCTTCACGTCCTTGAACAGCCCCAGCTGTTGCCCGATGGCGTTGATCGTCCGCGTCAGCGCCGTTCGGAACCCCGACAGATGCGTCCCGCCATCCACCGTGTTGATGTTGTTCGCGAAGCAAAACACTGACTCCGAGTAGCCGTCGTTGTACTGCAGCGCGATTTCCATGTCCACGTTGTCGCGCAGCCCTTCCATCACGATCGGCTTGTCGTGCAGCACCGATTTCCCACGGTTCAGGTGTTTGATGAACTCCGCGATCCCGCCCGCATACTTGAACTCAGCCCGCTTCGCCTCGCCCGTTTTTGGATCGGTCACCCGCTCATCGGTCAGCGTGATCGTCAGTCCCTTGTTCAGGAAGGCCAGCTCCCGCAGCCGCTGCGCCAGCGTGTCGTAGTTGTAATCGGCGACCGTGAAGATCGTCCGGTCCGGCAAAAAGTGGACCTTCGTCCCCCTCCGCTTCGATGTCCCGGTCTGCTTCAGCTTCGTCGTCGGAGTGCCCTTCGAGTAGCTCTGCTCGTACGTGTGACTCGGCTCATCCGGCTTCGCTGGCCGCCATATCTCCACATCGAACTCTTCGCTCAGCGCGTTCACGCAGCTCACGCCCACACCGTGCAGGCCGCCGGATACCTTGTAATTGGAGGTGTCGAACTTGCCGCCCGCATGCAGCTTCGTCAGCACTACCTGGACCGCCGGCATCTTCTCGCCGTTGTCCAGCGTCATCTCGTCCACCGGAATCCCGCGCCCGTCGTCCACCACCGTGATCGAGTTATCGTCGTGGATCGTGACCTCGATCTTCGTCGCGTATCCCGCCAGCGCCTCGTCCACCGAGTTATCCACCACCTCGTAGACCAGGTGGTGCAGACCCATCTCGCCCGTCGACCCGATATACATCGCCGGCCGCAGACGAACCGCCTCCAGACCTTCCAGTACCTTGATGTTTTCGCCGGTGTACGAGCCGTTGCCGTTCCCGTCCGCGGCTGTCTTGCCACTCTTTGTCTCGGTCCCGGCCGGGATCGCGTTCTGCGTGGGTGTCACTTCTTTGGTTGCCATGAAACTCCGGTCTTTAGCGTGTCTTTCCGAGCGATGTTGCGCGCCGTCTGCGTGGCGCGCCGGTGTCCAACGAACCTGGGGTTGTCATCCTGAGTGAAGCGAAGGACCCTGCGTTCTCGCATGCGGTCCGCTGCCTGTTTTTCGAAGCCGGTCTGTAGACCAATCCTGCCCAAAAAACCCTTGAAAATCGAAGGGTTTCCGGATTCCTGTCCATCCTCATTTTAGCACGTGCAAACGCCCTCCCTCCGCTGCAAAACCGGTGCAAAATCAAGCACCTGCGCTGACTTGTCAGGCGTCGTTCGCCCGCCGCTCGGGCGCCTCCGTCCAGGGGTCGTGCCGCACGCCCAGGAAAATTTGCAGCTGCGTTGCCCCTTTTCCTGCCCGGCTGCGCATTCTCTAGTGAAGGCGTCCGCCCGGCTGACTTCGCGGCGGCGCCTTTCCCTGGAGATGCGGTGCTTTAACCGCGCTTCGTCTCTGCTCGCGGCTTATCGCGTGTCGGGTTCGGCTTCAGCCGGACAGTGAAGCCTCAATCCTCCGCACGGCAGCCGCTTCACCTGTTGTTGAACCAGTTATTGAAACAGGAACGGTAGCCCGTGTACGATGAGCCGCCATCCCGAGCCGGTCCTCGTCCTGCCACTCCCCCTGCCGTGCCCAGAGGCAAATCGGTCCTCAAGGAGACTCCTATGCAGACCCGCACGCTGTTGCAGCACCGCTGTCGCCTGTTTATGGGCGCAGGCCTCTTCGCGCTCGCCACCGCATCCCTCGCCTCGGCCGCGACCCTCTGCGTCCAGCCGCAAGGGCACCTCAGCTGCCAAAAGACCATCGGCGCCGCCGTCGCTGCCGCCGCGCCTGGCGACGTGATCTACGTCTGGCCCTCCGTCTACAAAGAACAGGTCACCATCGCCCAGTCCGTCTCCCTCGTCGCCGTACCCGGAAGCCACACCGTGATCGACGCCACCGGCCTCGGCAACGGCATCTTCATCGACGGCCGTGCGGGCGCTCCGAACGCCGGCGTTTCCAACGTAGTGGTCTCCGGCTTCGACATCCGCAACGCCAACTTCGAGGGCATCCTCGTCGTGAACGGCAGCAACGTCACCCTTACCGACAACCACGTCCACGGCAACAATGTGTCGCTCGACATCAGCGCCGGCGCCTGTCCCGGTATCCCCGCCTTTGAAACCAACGAAGGCGACGATTGCGGCGAGGGCATTCACCTCATGGCCACCGCGCAGGCCACCGTCCGCAACAGCGAGATCGATCACAACTCCGGCGGCATCCTCATCACCGATGAGACCGGACCCAGCCAGGACAATCTCATCACCGGCAACAGCGTCCACGACAATCCGTTTGACTGCGGCATCACCCTGGCCTCGCACGGGCCCGCCAGCATCACTCCTGCCATGCTGCCCTACGGTGTCTGGAACAACACCATCAGCCACAACTCGTCATTCCACAACGGCACCCAGCTTCCCGGAGCCGGCGCCGGTGTCGGCATCTTTGCTCCCTTCCCCGGCACCACCAACACCGGCAACGTCGTCATCGGCAACGATCTCTACAGCAACGGACTGCCGGGCGTCACCATGCACAACCACGCGTCCGCACCAGCGCCCGCGCCGGGTGTGAATATGAACAACAACGAGATTGTCGGCAATCACATCCACGGCAACGCCGCTGACACGGAAGACGCCGCGACCTCAGGCCCCACGGGGATCAACCTCTTCAGCACAGCGCCGGTAACCGGCACGGTGATCTCCGGCAACGACATCGACAACGAAGCCATTGCCATCGCCTATAACGTCCCGTCCGGCCAGCTCAACGTCCACTTCAACGATCTGCCCCACTCCATCGGCATCGACAACATCGGAACCGGCACTGTCGACGCCACCGAGAACTGGTGGAACTGTGCCACCGGCGCCGGCTCCGGCCACTGCGCCTCAGCCACCGGAACCAACGTCGCCACCACTCCCTGGCTCTTCACGCCCGCCGCTGTCAACTACTAGCCTGACAACCGAACCGGCGTCCCGAGCCACCCCGGCTCAGGACGCCGTTTTATTCACGCAACGCGTCCAACGCCTGGATCAGCGGTTCCAGATTGCCGGCAGAACTCGCGATCATCGCCGGCAGAAGCGTGCTCTGCCTCACCCTCTCCAGATGCAGGGGCTCATCGAAGCAGTCCCCAACCAGCCCCGCGAAGCCCAGTTGCGTCCGGCCGTTCCCTCCACGAAAAGGATGAATTGCATTGAGGTCAGCGAGAAATCGTGCCAGGCGCCGGATGAATGTCTCCGGTTCCTGATCGCGAAACACGCTGCCTCCCTCGAG